>JADLBZ010000233.1 GCA_020847415.1 Planctomycetota bacterium | reverse complement strand
GGTCCTGGGCCAGCCCCGGCGGCAGCCACGCGGCGGCATAGTGCGCGCGGCGAGCCTCCAGGAACCGCAGGCTGCGCCGGCGCGCGTCAGCCGCCAGCGCCAGTGTGCCGGCGCGGTCCTGTGTGGCGGCCAAGCCCTCCATGGCTGCGGCCGCCGTGCGCGGGTGCGTCTGGCCGGCCAGGAACCCGGCCAACAGCGGCACGGCGCGGCTGGGCTGCTGCAGGCGCCCCAGGGTGCGGCAGAGCAGGTCGGCCTGGTCAAACTCGATCACGGCGGGAACACCGCCCGCGGCGATTCGTTGGTGCAGCAGCTTCAGTTCTGCGCCCAGCAGGTCCACCGTCTGCGCGTCCTGGAAGGCGGCCAGCGTGGCCACATACTGGGCCAGGCTTGGCAAGCCATCAGGGCGGCCCTCGCGCCGCAGGCCCGCCCGCGCATCCTGCAGCGCGCCCGCGACGCGGCCCGCCCGCCAGGCCAGCATGGCCTCGCGCTGAACGCGGTTGCGCTCTGCCAGCCGGGCCAGGGTTTCCTCAGGCAGGCCGCTGCCGCTGAGCAGGTAATCGGCCAGTTCAAAATCGCCATCGAAGATAGCCAGCTCGACCAGCGCCGCCTGCAAGCGCGCCAGGTCTTCCACATCCTGGGGGCGCGCTTCCGAGCCTTGCAGGCGCAGCAGCTCCTGCAACTGCGCGGCATAGCCCAGCACAGCCGTAACCAGCGCGCGGTTGCGCTCGCGCTCGGCGGCGTTGAGGGCGCCCAGTTCGCGTTGCTCGCGCCGGTAGCCCTCCACCCGCTGCATCAGGTCCCGCAACAGGGGCTCGGCGTTGTAGCCGGCCACGGCCTCGCGCGCCCGCTGGATGGCGTCGCGGCGCGATTCCTGCAGGGCACGCTCGCGGCTGTCGGCCAGCTCGGCGGCTTCGCGGCGCCTGGCCTCGGCGGCCTCGGCGGCGTTGAGTGCCTGGCGCGCCGCGTTGCGCTCGTTCACCACCTCGCGCACCGCCACCACGGCAATCGCGCCCACGACAGCCAGCGCTATGCCGATCACGGCCATCAGGCGCCACTGTCGGCGCAGGAAGCGCAGCAGCAGCTCCAGCGAGGTGTACTCGTACGAGGCCAGCGCCTTGCCGTCGCGGAAGGCCTTGACCTCGGTGGCCAGCTCCAGCGCCGAGCCAAAACGCTGCTCGCGGTCGCGCTCCATGGCGCGGCCACAGAGCACAGCCAGTTCGCGCGGCACGCCGGGCTCAAGCTCCAGCACCGGGCGCGGCGACTCGGTAATCACGCGCTTCAGCACCGCGTGCGCCCCGGGGCCCTCAAAGGGCGCGCGGCCGGTCAGCAGCTCGTACAGCATCGCGCCCAGCGAGTAGACATCGGCGCGCTCGTCCACCAGGTGCTGCTCGCCGCGGGCCTGCTCCGGCGGCATGTAGGCCGGGGTGCCCACCACGGCGCCGTCCAGCGTCAGTTGCGCGGAATCACCGGCCGCCGGGTCGCTGTTGCCGCGAGCCTGGATGTCGGCCTCGCCATGCAAACGGGCCAGCCCCCAGTCCAGCACCACGGTCTCGCCGAATTCGCCCAGCATCACGTTCGAGGGCTTGAGGTCGCGGTGAATCACGCCGCGGCTGTGGGCGTAGGCCACCGCGTTGCAGACATCCTGGAAGGCCTCCAGCAGGCCCAGCCGCCCAGCCAGCTTGTCGCGGGGGCTGCCGCTGCCGGCGGCGATATCCTGCAGGCGCTGGGCCATGGTGCGCCCGCCCACGAACCTCATGCTGTAGAAGAATGCTCCGCTCTCGTTGGTGCCAATCTCGTAGACCGGCACGATGTTGGGGTGCTCCAGGCGCCCGGTAACGCGGGCCTCGCGCAGGAAGCGCTCGCCGATGGACTTGGTCGCCGCGGAGGCGCCGGTCTCGGCTGCCAGGCCCGAGAGCAGCTCCTTTACGGCGACATTGCGGCCGATGGTGGTGTCCAGGGCCAGCAGGACGCGGCCCATACCGCCCCGCGCGTGCTCGCGCAGAATGCGGTAGCGGCCCATCTTGGAGCTTGGGGGCTCTGCCGTGGGGGCTGCCACAGGCGCGGCTGTCGTCGGCCCGGCGGAGGCGCCGGCTGTGGGCGCGCCGGCAGGCTCAGCGGACACCTGCGCGCCGGCGGCGGCTGCCGGCAAATCCAGCAGCGTGTGGCCGGTAGATGGCGCGGGCGGTGGTTGATCCTGGGGCCGGGAATTCATGGCCCGCCAGTTTAGCTTGCGCGAGCTTGCTGTACTGCCATGCCATGTCGTGCGCGGCCATGGCTGTGTGGACGGCGTCGGCGGCCTTCATCACGCCCTGGACCACCCGCGGATTGCCTGAGCGAACGCGCCGGCTCAGCGCACGGCATTGATGGCCTGGATGCCCATGACGCCGCCCTTCAGGACCACCGTGTACTCCTCGCTGCCGCGCTGCATGCGCACCTCGACCGAAGTCTTCTCGCGTGCCTCCTGTGTCAGCCTCAGCATGGCCTCGAAGTTGCTAACCGGGCGTCCGTCGTAGGCAAGCATGTAATCACCTTCCCGGATGCCGGCGCGCTCGGCCTGCGAGGCCGGCGTAACCCGCACAATACGCACCGTGTTGGCCTCCTGGACGACCAGTGCGACGTCGTTGCCCCCGGCGCGCACCGCCACACCCGCCGGCCGCGTGGCCCGGTTGCCGTCACGGCCTTCCGCCACGTACTCGCCCGCCTCCAGAAACTCGCAGACCACCGTGCCATCCGGGCCGGAGTAGACCGAGCGCACCACGTCGCCCTCGCGCCGCAGCTCAATCTCGCAGTCCTCGACGGGTTCGCCGTTCGGAGTCTTCACGGTGATGGTCAGCGACGCCTTGCTGTCCAGCACGACGTCGCAGGTGTTGTCTCCCGCTGCCAGTGAAAGGCGCAGGCTTTGCATCTTGTCGCTGTAGTTCCAGCGGCCCGCATAGACCTCCAGATCCCACTCGCCAACCGGGATGGGCCCCACCGAGAAGGTGCTGTCGTCCTGCAGATCGACGTTGAAGCGTGCGACGCCAAACGTCTCGTTGCCCGGCGCCGGCATCAGGCGCAGGGCAACGTCGCGCAGCGGCTTGCCGTCCGCCGTGCAGACCCGCCCGGCCAGCTTTGCCCCAAGGCCCAAGGCGGCATCCACACGCGTTTCGCCCGACACCAGTTGCAGGGTGCGCACAAACGGGGCGACCCCGTAAGAACCCACCATCAGCACGACTTCTCCCGCAGGCAGCCCTTCCAACCGGAAAACGCCCGGCTCGGCTGTGTTCCTGCGCTGGCAGTTCACATCATTGCCCTGGTGACGCACGTCAAACTGGGGATCCGGCACCGGCTTGCCCTTGGCGTCCTTGACGGCGACCACCACCACGCACCCGCGCTCGAGGGTGAGTTCGCAGCTCGCCCCGGAGCCGCTCAGCTCGACTTCCTGCATTGCGCCGGCGGCACCGTAGCTGGCGTGCACCCGATAGCGGCCGGGAGCCAGCGAACGCAGCAGCAGCCTGCCCTGCAGGTTGGTGTCGCACTGGTCCTCGTCGTGGTACCAGGGGTCTTCGTCGGGTTTGGCATCCAGCCGCTCCGCACTGATGGCCACTCGGCTCAGGGGCGTACCGGCGGCATCGCGCACCAGCACCTCCAGCACGGGCGCCGCCTTTAGCACAACCTCCACGTCCGCCCCTTCCGCGTCGGGAACCACGTCAACCCAGCCCGAATCGCAGTAACCCGGGGCCTGCACGCGCAAACGGGGTGTGCCCTGCCCGATGGTCATGGCAAAGGCCCCGTCCTCGCTGTGGAAGGACTCTTCAGAACCGTAGGAGACGTGGCTGTCCTGTCGCTGGTCCACGTGAACGACGAAGGATGTGACCGGCTTGCCGGACTCGTCCCTCACGTGCCCCCGCAGCATCTGCCGGGGCTTCAGCCAGACCACCAGTTCCTCGCCACAGGACAGGCTTGACTCGCCCTCGGTGGACAAGCCGCGGCAGGTGGCCCACAGGTCGTAGCGCCTCCCGGCATCCAGCCCCTTGAACTCGAAACGGCCCTCGGCATCCGTGGTGCGGAACCGCGACTGCCGCGCGCACTCGTCAAAGAACCGCTTGTAGGCATCCCCCGTGCCCGCCAGGTCGGCCCCTTCATACGAAGGCCACTCGGGCATGCCGTCCCGCCGTGACAGGCGCACGCTCGCACCAGCCACCGGTCGTTGCTCGCTGTCCACCACGCGGCCGCGGATCCAGCCGTCGCCCCTGTCGCGCGGGCCATCCGTTGACCGCACGTCCGGGCCGGGCGTCCCCTCCGCAACCCGCGCCGCATCGTTGCGGCTGGGCGCGTGGCTCGCGACGCCCGCGGCAGCAGCGTCCCCTTCCGGTGCGGCGCAGGCTGGGTCCGGTGCGGCAAGCGCAGCAGCACGGCCGCGCATGTCGTAGTTGGAGACGGCAACGGGGGCCGGAACGCGCGGCGCAAGGTCGCGCAGCCAACCGGCAGCGGCAAGCACTCCCAGAATCGCGCACAACACCAGCAGGACGAAGTTGAAGCGGCGGTTGGCAGTCACGGACATGGCACCTGCTCAGGGGGCGCTCGCGGGGCAGCCACATATCAGCCCGGCGTGCACTCGCAGACAACTCGCGGCGTGCAGAACCTTCGCGCTTCCGGTACGGCGTCCTGGGGCCTTGCGAAAGCGGGATGCACGGCGCGCAGGCCGCATATCGTTCTTGACCCGTCAAGATTGCGGTTGCGGCGCCGGCCGGGGCGTGTATGATGCAGGTACCTTTGACAACCGGGGGCGATCGGTATCGACCGGGAAGCCTGGTCAGTGAGGAAGGGTGCCGAGGACGTTGGTAACCTCGTTAATCACCTGACACCAATTAACTGGCAACAACAGCTATGCTCTTGCGGCCTAAATAGTGCCCCAAGCGCGTTGCGCCCCTTGTCTGCGGGGGCGTAAGGCGACACAACCAGCAGGCTGGCGCCGAAGCCCCGCCGCGGGGCCAGGCGCGAGAATCTCAGCGGCCCGCTGTGCATCCGCCCGTCCGGCGACGGTCGCACAGCCAGAGCACGAAGACGGACTACGCATCTAGATGCCTCATTGAGCGACTTCGCGGCACGCGGGTTCGATTCCCGCCGCCTCCACCACCCACCTTTTCCGTTTGAAGCAAAGCGCCCCAGCCACACGGCTGGGGCGCTTTGTTGATTGCCGGTTTAGTCGCGGTTGCGGGGGCGGTTGTCTTCGGGGCCACGGACCATGCGACGCTCCGGGTTACGCGGGCCCTCGCCCCGTTCGTCGGGGTTGCGGCGCCGCTCCTGCTCCGAGTAGTACGAGCGCAGCTCCTTGCGCACCAGCTCGGCGGCCTTCTCGATGCCCACATCCTTCAGGTTCGCCAACACCTTCTCGCGGCGATCCTGGGGCAGGCGCTGCAGCAGCAGGTCCAGCGTGGTCAGGTCCGCCACCACTTGCCGCAACTCGGCGCGGGCCTGGGCATCGCCCTGGGCCGCCGCCGCGCGCAACTCGGCCACGCGGGGGTGCAGGGCCGAAAGCTGCTCCATGCGTTCCTTGCCCTGCTTCTGGTGCAGGCGACGCAGCTCGGCGCCGCGCTGCTCGGGGGGCAGCTTCTCCAGCTTGGCCTGCTGGTCGGCAGGCAGGCTGCGCAGGAACATGCCCTGCCGGTGGCGCTGGATCATCTCGCCCAGCGTCTTGTTGCGCTGCTCCGCGGGCATGGCCATCGCTTCGCGCACCCGCGCGGGCTCGGCCTTGCGCAGCATCTCCAGGTCGCGCATCAGGGTGTACAGCCGCACGCGCTGCAGGTAATCAAGCTGCTTCACCTTGCGCAGGTTCTGGCGCTGCGGCTCGGTCAACAGGGGCTCGCCCGATTCCGCGCGCTTCAGCAGGGTTTCCTGGTCTTCCTTGCCCAGACGCTTCAGCACCTTCAGCCGGCGCTTCAGCAGCTCCTGGCGCTGGGGCGACAGGCCCTCAAACCACGAGCGCAGCTCGGCGCTGCGGGCCTCTGCCTCAGCAGGCACCTCGGCCCGGGCGTTGGTGCCCAGGGCAGCCAGCAGCGCAGCCACGACCACCGTGCACAACACCGTCTTCAGGGCGCGCAGGTACATTACTCGCCCTCCCCGCCGGCCTTATCAATGCCCGAAAGCAACTCAAGTTCATTCACCAGCGCGATATCGTCGGGGTGCTCGATGTGGTCGAGGTCCAGAAACGCCTTGTCGTCCAGGCGCTTCATCAACTCCAGCGTCTCCAGGTCCAGTTTCTTGTCGGCACGCTCGGGCAAATCCAGCCCGCCCGCCAGATAGTCCATTTCGTCCAGGTCTTCCACGGCCTGGCTGGCGACTTCCGGGGCCGTGTTCGCCGAAGGCGCATTGCCGCCTTCCGCCACGGGCACAGGGCCCGGGCCGGCAGGTTCGCCGCGATAGAACAGCAGCAGCCCTGCAGCAATCAGCAGGCCGGCTGCCAAGGGGCCCACCAGCCGCAGCAGGCGCGAGTTGCGCCCGCCCACGGACTCGTCGCCCAAAGCCTTGCCGGTGTGAAAGCGCTTCCAGAAGCGAGCCTCAAAGCCGGCCGAAAGCTCCGGCACTTCGTAGTCGTCCAGCACGCGCTCCAAGGCGCGTTCCTCGGCAATGGCGCGGCGCAGGGCGGCGTCTGTTTCGGCAGCCGCCAGGATCTCCCGGGCGCGGGCGTCCGGCAGGGCGCCGCGTACCAGCAAGGGAAGCTCTTCGCGATACTGTTCGAGGGACATGTTCACACCCGGCTGGTTTCTGCCATCGTTCTGGGCCAACGACGTGTTAAACCCGGGGTCTGGAATCCGGTAGCGGGAAATCGGAAGGACCAGCCTTGGCCCGAAGCACTCCCTGGCAGAAACGCGCGGCGGTGGCACTGCCACTGCTTGTGCTTGTTGTCATCTGCGGCTTGTTCCAGTGGTTCTGGGAGCCCCAAGCCCGCCGCGCGGGTGTTGCCGAGACCAACACCGCTTGCGCCCCCGCAAATGCGCCGGAAGCCATTACGCCGCCGAATGTTACACCGACCGCTAACGCCCGTCCGGACGTACATGCTCCCCCGCCGCCCACCGTCCAGCCGCGCGTGGTCAAGCTGCCTCCGATGTCGCGCTTCCGGCGGCTGGTGCTGGAGGCGGACCAGACGCTGATGTTGCTGGAGCCGGGG
>JADLBZ010000232.1 GCA_020847415.1 Planctomycetota bacterium | reverse complement strand
TCTTCATCCCAGGGTTCTATAAGTACAAGAAGACGGAAACGGTGGCTGGCCAAGGTGACAAGGCCACGCCAATTACTCGCACCTACGCCCGGGCCGCTGAGTTTCGCTTCGGGGCCTATTGGTCTTGGTTCAATACCCCCCATATTGAGGAGAAAACGCTCTTCAAGGAAAATGCAACGACCCCGATCACCGGATCATTCGTTCGTGTCAACAAGGACGGATATCCATACTACGGCAACAAGAGTGGAGTGCTGCTTGCCGTGGACATCAAGCTTCCCATTGGCGAGACGCTGATCGCCTTTACACGCAGCAACGCCATCGTTTCCGAGTCTCTGACTGTGTGGGAGATTCAGTTCGGCCTGACGATCTCGCTTTCCGATCTAAGCAAGATCTTCTAAAGGATAAAACGACGATGCGAAGCAAAAGGCCCGGGCGAGTGCCCGGGCCTTGTCTTGTGTGTGGCTGCGTTAGATGCGACCAGGTCGCAAGCGCCCCGAAACGGGCGCGCGGCACTGCCTAAAACTCGTCTTCCTTCTCGCCGCTGCCGGGGTTTTCCTTGGGCGTCTCTGAGGGCTTCTCGCCGTCCTTCGGGGTTTCGCCCTCCTTGGGTGCAGGCGCTTCCCCGCCCGGCTGTTGGCCGCGGCGACCCCGGCGGCCACGACCCGCGGCGGCCAGCTCATCTTGCGTCAGGAATCCGTCGCCGTCCTTGTCCAGGGTCTCAAAGGCGGCCTTCAGGCGCTCCGGCGCTTCGTCCTTGCTCAGCTTGCCGTCGCCGTCCTTGTCCAGCTCGGCCATGCCGCGCGGCTGGCGGCCCTGGGCCGGCTGGTCCTTGGGTGCTTTGGCGGCGGCGCGGGCTTTGATCCACTCATCCAAGTTCAGGCTGCCGTCCTTGTCGGCATCGCCGGTGTCCAGCATGGCCTTGCGCTCGTCGCCCAGCTCCTCGGCATTCAGCTTGCCGTTCTCGTCGCGGTCGAGGGACTTGAACTCTGCCTCGGCGGCGGCCTTGTCCTGCTTCTCCATCTCGGCAAGCAACTCGTCCTTGCCGGTCAGCATCTCCTGCAGGGTGATGAAACCGTCCTTGTCCGCGTCCAGTTTGTCGAACAGGGCGTCGTTACCCAGCTCTTCCTTGCTGAGTTTGCGGTCCTGGTCCTTGTCCTTTTCGCGCAACACCCGGCCCAGTTCGGCAAAGGCACGCCGGTCGGTGCGGGCGTTTCCGCGCGGCTCAGGCTTCTCCGGCGACGGCTCAGCGGGCTGGTCAGGGGCAGGCTCGGCCGGTTTCTCCGGTGCCGGGGCCGGCTGTTCGGGTGCCGGGGCCGGGGCATCCTGGGCCATCAGCGCCGGTGCAGCCGCAACCAGGGCAAGGGCAAGCATGGCAATCACGCGTTTCATGGTCTGTCTCCAAAGGAGCCTGTGCTGGAAACCCGTTCGCGGGCGCTTTCGGGCGGCGAACTTCGCGTTACGGCGGCTGCCTCGCCGCATGTGGCCGCTTGCCACACCTCGGCTCGGCAGTCTTGTCCCGCGCGTTCGGCGCCCCGAGATCGCCAACGCTCAGAGTTTCCAAACAGGCTCTAACCGCACCTGAAAGTGCCGCGCCAATCATGCTATCTTTGATTATTAAAACCGCCGCTGGCGGTCCGGTAGCGCAAAAAGGGCTCCATGAAGTACGCCATTGCCGTCATCCTCGCCATTGCCAGCCTGGTGGGCGCGTGGTTTCTGCTGCCCTCGGGCATCCAGGACGAGTGCTGCGAGTGGGTGGGCCTGATCGCGCCCGACGGCGTCTCGGAAGTGGCCGGCGTAGAGCACGAGAAGACCATCGCCGCCGCTGAGGACGGCAGTATCCCCGCGGCTGTTCCCGGCTTGCGCCTGAACGACCCGGCCGGGGAAGTGGCCCTGCCTGCCCTGGACGGTGCTTCCCGCCGGGTGGACTTTGCCGCCACGCCGTTGACAGTGCTGGTGTTTGTCTCGTGCGATTGCCCGACCAGCAAGATCTACGAGGAACGCCTGGGCAAGCTGGCCGCGGAGTTTGAGGGCCGCGTGCAGTTCGTTGGCCTGGCCAGCTCGGCCCAGGAAACGCGCGACGAGCTGGCGGCGCACTTCGGCCGCACGGACCCCAAGGGCCTGAATATCCCCGTGTTGCACGACGAAGGCAACGTGCTGGCGGACCGCTTCGGGGCGCGCGTCGCCACCGAGACGTTCGTTTTCGACCGCGAAGGCCGCCTGCAGTACCGCGGCGCCGTGGACAACGCCCGCAACCCCCTGCGCGTAACCAACCAGTATTTGCGCGGCGTGCTGGAGGCCCTGCTGGCGGGCCGACAGCCCCAGTGGCGCTACCAGCCTGCCAACGGTTGCTGACCTATCGCGCGCGCGGGGCAGGTTGCCCCTGTGCCGACACCCGCATCACCCACCGGAGACAAGCCATGAGCCTGGTCGCCCAGGAGAGCAACTTGGCCGCGCTGGCCAAGACGCGCGAAGCCGCCGTAAAGGAAGTGCTGGCGAGCTTCGGTGTCATTCACTGCACCGGCTGTGCCGTGCCGCAACAGACCGTGGCCCAAGCCGCGGCTGCACACCAGTTGCCCGTGGAGCTGCTTGTGAACGCCCTGCGCGGGGCATTGGGCGAAGGGAAGTAAGCGATGCGCCAAGCCAACTGGCACGAAGTAGGCGGCAACGCAAAGGTGCTGAAGGGCACCGAAGAAGACGCCCTGGCTGAGCATGCCCCGCCGCCCCTGCCCGGCACCAAGGCCGGTCGCGGCTGTGCGGAGGGCCGCCAGCCCTCGCACGTGGAAGCACTCTACCCCAAGGGCATTTCGCGCAAGCGCCCCGGCAAGGGAACCTGAACTCGCTTTCCGCATCCTCCCGGGCTTGCTGGTCCGTAACAGGAAGGGCAGCCCCGTGCCCCGGCGCGGCAATTTGGGTAGGCTTGGCGGCGAGGATGACGGAGGAGGACACATGTTCAAGTATGTCACGGCAGCGCTGGCCGTAATCTGCATGGGAGCCTGCACAGTGGCGGCGTTGCCGCGCACGCCCGAAAGTGCCGGGCCGCAGCCTTTGCAGGGAGAACCCAAGCAGGACCCGCCCAAGGCCGAGCCCGTCCCGCCCGTGGGCGAGAAGAAGGAAGACGGCCTCTGGTTCAAAGTGCCCTTCGAGCGCGGCGAGGGCTCGCTGCGGCTGTGCAAACAAAACGGCATGCTGCGCGCCGACCTGGACGCCCGCCAGCCGTACTACGCGGGCAACGGCCAGCGCGACTTCGGCACACTGGTAGACCTGATGCTGACGGTGGACGGCCTGAACGGCCGCCACCTGCTTTGCTATCCGTCGCCCATCTGGGACCCGCGTTCGCAGGACTTCCCGCCCTTTCGCCTGGAAGCAACCTGGGACAAAACCACGGCGCTTACCTATGTGGCCGAGGCGCCGGGCTTTGGTGCCCAGGCCGACGTGAAGTACTACGACACCTGGAAGGTCACCCTGTACGTGGACCTGCGGCGAGTAACCGTGCCTGGCAGCACGCCGGCCAGCGTGGCCGACGAGTGGCGGCTGGGCCTGCTGATGGGCAACCGGGCCGCCGCGACCTCGTGGCCGGCGGGACTGGACACCAACGCGCCGGCCAAGAGCGCCAAGGCCATGGTGGCCTTCAAGTTCAGCGAGCTGCCCGAGCTGGCAGAGCTGGAAAACGACCCGCGTGAGGCCGCCATTACCGCCGAGACCGAGATGCACGCAGCCATGGGGCGCATCCGCGCCCAGCTTCAGTTGCAGAGCCTGGACGGCGCGGTCAAAGAGGCCGCCGATGCCACGGTGAAGCACCCCAACGCGGTGTGGGCGCGCTATATGGCCTGGCTGCTGGCCTACTCCGCCGAGATCAGCGAGATGGGCAAACCCGAGTGGGACACACTGGCCCTGTTGAAGGCCTATGTGGAGGCAGCGCCGGGGCAATCGCAGGTGCAGTTGAATTACCTCGAGCAACTGCTGATGCGCAACCGTGGCGCAGACGCCGCCAAGCATCTGGAAGCGCTGCTGGCCTCGCCCCTGTGCACGGGCAAGAAGGAGACCGCGGCGGGCATCAGCTTCCGGCACGCCGCCAAATTGGCCGGCAACGGTTTCCTGCCCGAGGCCGAGGCCCTGCTGAAGCCGTGGGAGGGTACCCCGGAAGCCACCAAGAATGACAACACCCGCCTGCTGTACAACCAGGCCATGAACGACCTGTCGCGCCTGAAGCAGCAGTGGCAGGACGAGCTCACGTTCCGCGAGGAGGATGCCAAGAAGAAGAACCCGCGCCTGGTGCTGGAAACCAGCCAGGGCAAGGTGGTGCTGGAGCTGTTTGAGGACGACGCCCCCAACACCGTGGCGGCCCTGGTCTCGCTGGCGCAGAAGGGCTTCTATAACGGGCTCACCTTTCACCGCTTTGTCGAGAACTTCGTGATCCAGGGCGGCTGCCCGAAAGGCGACGGCACGGGCGACCCCGGCTACCGCCTCAAGAGCGAAATCAGCCGCCGCAATCACTTCCGCGGCATGGTGGGCATGGCCTGCAGCCGTCCCAAGGCGGGCACCGAGGGCAGCCAGTTCTATATCTGCCTCTCGGATGCCGCGATGGTGAAGAACCTGAGCGGCAGTTACGTGATTGTGGGCCGGGTGATTGAGGGCATGGAGGCCGCCGAGAAGCTGCGCGCCGGCGACAAGATGACCAAGGTGACGGCCGAGAACCTGCGGGATCACGAATACAAGCCGGAGACCCTGCCGCCCCTGAAAAACGAGTAGTACTGGTCGCAGCCGATCCTGTCGGTTTGGCGCAGCCTGGCGTGGAGGTGTACACCAGCTGCGGAAGGGTTCCTCGCTGTCAGGTGTGGAAACAGCGGGGCGGCACGTTGCGCTGCAAAGGCAACTGCTGACGCGAAGGAGCGCCTGCGCCGTTTCAGAGCCACGAGTACAAACGAGTGGCCCCGTGCGGAAGTGATTCGGCGCTCGATACGCACCTGAACCGGGGCGGTCGCTTGCGCTCCCGCCTCTGATACGACGGACTGGCAGCGTGCGCGGCGCAGAGAGCGGAATGAATCAGAGCTACCGGAAAACCGCCTGGTTGTACTCCGCTGCCCGGCCCGCGCGGCCGCACGGGCCGGCCGGCGAGCGGCTTCACGCCGCAAGCCGGGCAGTTGCTTTCCGTTGAGGAAGGCGCCAACGGCGACTTTCTCAACGGCCTGCCAGTACTCCGTTTTCAATCCAGCAGTTGCCTTTCCCTGCGTCCCGGCGCCTCAGCGGTGGAATGCAGTTCAGAACAGCAACGGCAGTGCTCGTGCCCGCAGCCCCGGCCCTGATCGCTGCGCGCCATCCGCCAATTCAAGTCGGAGCGGGAACCTCTGCGCCATGCCAACCCGCCACAAGCGCAGGCGTTTCATGCTGTGGTCGCGACCATGGCTGGCCCGGGACGCCGGGCATTCTTGAGTGCCTGTTGGCAAACCCAGGGAGACGGTCATGGCGGCACGCACATCGCGTGGCTTCACGCTGATTGAACTGATGGTGGTAATCGTGATTCTCGGCCTGCTGGCCGGGATTGCCTGGCGCTATCTGGGCGGAACGCGGGAAGGTGCGGCCTGGGAAAGCGCCCGAACCGAGATGAACCAGGTGCACCAGGCGCTGCAGCAATGGGCCTTGCAGCGCGGGGGCGATTATCCCGTGTCGCTGGACGAGATCGCAGCACAGTTTCCCGGCGGGCGGGTGCCCACGGACCCCTTCCGCAAGGAGCCCTATGGCTACGAACTGACTGACGAAGGCTACCGGCTGACCTTCCTGGGCAAGGACGGCGAAGAGGGCGGCGATGGCGAGAACCGCGACATCGTCTTTGACCAGCGCGGCCAGTTGCTCCCGGCGGAATAGTGCTTTGCGACAGTTGAACTCATGGGTTCGATGCCGCGCTTGCGGTCGTTTCCGCGACAGCGGGCGACAGAAGCCCGGGTGGCGCGTGTCGAGCGCGTCCGTCGCGGCCTGACGCTGCGGCGGAGCGGATGAGACGCCCTTGTTTCAACGGTCATGGACCAATCGCCGGCTTGGTGATCCCTGCGGCAGTTGGTACGTTAACAGGTGCCCCGGGTCCCCGAAGAGCCCCTGTTCCAGCGTGGCACATCATGAGCACCCGCCGGGTCCTTCCGTTGCTGGCACTGGTGCCCCTGCTTGCCTTTGTGGCTGCGTGGCTGTGGTTGCAAAGCGACCAGCGGCCCGTGTCACCCGCCAATGGGGGGCCCGTTGCCTCGGCTGACAACTCGCCCGCGCCGCTTGAGCTGCCGCAGCCCGGCACAGCCGGCCCCGAGCCCGCCGCAAATGCCGCCCAGCCGCTGGTTATTGCCCCGCCGCCGCCCCCACCCGAAGTGACCAACGACCCCGCCAAGGGCGAGGTCTGGCTGCGCGTGCTGGACGCAAGCACCAACCAGCCGCTGGCGCGCACGACCTGCAACCTCTGGGGCCTGCTGTCGAGGCAGGCGGACGGCTATGCCAAGTTCGATGGCCAAGGCGAGTACCCCGACGACAGTGGCCGCATCGTGCTGCCCCTGAGGGTGGCGGACACCGATGAGCGGGGCCTGCTGAAGCTGTCTGCAACCGTGGCAGCGCTGGACATGGCAGAGCTCCTGCGTCTGCGTCCATCGTACGAGGGCGAGACGCGGCACCTGTCGGGCTTCGACGTGGACTTTCCGCCCGAGAAAGTCGGCCTGGTCTACCCGGTGCCGGAGGGCTTTGAGCCGGTCACACCGCCCCACGAGCTGGCTGCGCAGGTTGCCGAGTTGCGCGAGAAGCCGCTGGGCCATGCCCTGGACGTGCGGGTACGCCCCGCGCCTTCGCTCTGTGGCACGGTAACGGACGTCAGCGGCCAGCCCATCGCCGGGGCGCGAGTGGCGGCCTTTCCTGTTCTGCCTACAGAGAGCACGTTCGCCTGGACCATCCTGCGCTCGGCTCCCTATCGCGCGACGCTGGAAGTCTACTGGACGGACACACCACCGATGAATGAAGCGCCGGACTTCGTGGAAGGCGTGTGTCGAATACAAGTGGGCGAAACGGTGGACGATCAGAACTGGATTTGCCAGTTCCCGTCCTGTGAACACGAGATCGACATCTCAGAGAGCTCGTATCTCTATGAGAGCGGCTTCTTGGCATACCACGAGACCTACGCCGACGCCGCAGGCAACTACAGCCTGCCGAACCTCATCTCGGGCAAGTGGCTGGTGCTGGCTTACTCCCCCGTGCACCGGCCTGAATTAGTGACCGCAAGGCTGGCAGGAACACGCGCGCGCTGCGACCTGGTGCTGGGTGCCTCGCCGTTAGGCAGCCTGGAGATCGTGCTTCGCCAGTGCGAAGGGGGCCAACCCACCGGCTGGTGCAACGTCAACGTGGTGAAGGCCGGCCCGGAAGGGGCACCCTCAGTGCCGATTGGCGGATGCGCCGGGTTTGACTTCGAGATCGCCGAAGGTGGTGCCGCCAAACCACTGGTCATCGGCCACCTTGAGCCCGGCCTGTGGTACGCAGGCGTGAACGACGACTGGGGCGGCCACGGATACATCGTGGAGATCCAGGCCGGGCGCATCACCCGCCTGGAGGTGCCCGTGGGCGAGAAGGCCCTGGCGGTGTGGAAGCCGCTGTTGCGCTTTGGCGGCCAGGTCGTGCCCGGCGGTTGCATCTATCTGCGCGGCGGCACAGACAGCGGCCCCCAGTGTCTTGATCTGGTGTGGGAGGACGACCAGCCGCCCGCAGTTAACCTGGGCGCGGGCGAGTACACAGCCTGGGTGCCGGGCCTGCAGCCGCTGCGCTTCACCCTGCAGCCGGGCGAAACACGCGAAGATGTGTTCGACATCCCGGCCTCCACAGCCACGTTCAGCATAGACGCCGAGTTGGCGGCCCTGCTGAACGGCGAAAGCACGGAGCTGGGGCCCGAGGTGACCCTGGACCTGATCGGCGTGGATGTGTGGGAGGACACGAGGTTCCTGGAGGCCTTGGGGGCCGTGCTGCACGCCCAGGACGAAGGGTACGACCGCCTGACCCCGGGCCAGAACAGCAACTGGTGGCTGCCCCCCGGCGAGTACCAGTGGGCGCTGCACGGCAACGAGCAGTCCCTGCACGGCAGGCTGCAGGTGCCGCCGGGCAGCTCTCGCGTGCACTTCACGCTGGGCAACCTGCCGGGCCTGGCCGTGTTCGAGCTGCACTACCCCGACGACGACCCGGAGAACCCGGCGGAGGCGGACCTTGAAACGCTCTATGCCGCAGACAAGCGTGTCCCGGTTCGCAGGGTCTTGGACGAGAACGGAGTACCGGTTCACGACACCGACCTGGAAGGCGTGCCGCTGCCACAGCCGGAAATCAACGAGTTCCACCTGAGCACCCAGAAGCGCTGGTTGTTCATTGCCCCGCCCGGCACCTACAGTCTTGGGGTCTATCACAACACGGGCGAGTGGCAGGGTGTGGTGACTCTTGCCGGCAAGCGCACCTTGCGGGCGGCGGATTTTGTGGCGGATGGGACTGCTCCGTCCGCGGACCTGAACCTGACCTGCCCCGAGGACTACGAGGGCGACTTCGAGGAGATCTTCGGCATTGCCTCGAACGGAGAAGCCAGTGACCTGGGTATTGGCCCCTGCAACTCCATGCCGCCCGGGCCAATCACGCTCTTCGTGGAGATGTACCGGTACGACGACCAGGACAACCGCACCGGGCCCTTTTACGCCCGCCACAGCCTGACCCTGGGCGCCGACGGCGCGACCGTGGCCCTGGACACCCTGAAGTATGAGCCGGCCGGCACCCTGAACATCACCTGCCGCGGGCGGGGCGATCCGGGTAATCCCGTGGACCCCTGGTGGATGGGTGCGCACGGGCAGGGGCCGCGGCTGTACGCCTTGTATGCGCTGGACCAAGGGTTGCCGGGGGCGCCGCGCGCGGTGGCGATACCCGGCCCGGATGCGGTCTCCACGACGGGAGGCAAGCCGGAGTTCCGGTACACCGAGCTGCTGTTGCCGCCGGGGCGCTATCGAGCAGTGCCCTGGCGCAACGCGCCCGAGAAATACTGCCGCGAGTTTGACGTGCGCGGCGGCGAGACCACGGAAGTGGTCATTCAGGGCGGGTAGCTCTGGTTCTTCGCTGTGTCCTGTGGATTCAACAGGGCACAGCGCGAAAGCGACGGCAGGGCACTCGCCGAAACGCCGCACGCTGGGCGGCTCTGCCTCCACCACGAACAGCGACGATCCGAATTTTGCCGGAATTCGTGATTGGCCCGCCCGAGTCGCGACGGTTAGCCTTGGGAAGGCGATGGAAACGGCAGCCACACTGGCTCGAAGTGCCCTGGAACGCTGTGCCCGCGAGTGCACCACGCGCGGGTGGCGGCTGGCCATGGCGTTGCTGCGCAACCAAGATGACGCCCAGGACGCTGTCCAGCAGGCCCTGCTGGCAGCCACCCGCAAGGCCCACCGGGTTCCGCACGACGACCCCTGGCCCTGGTTTGCGGCAGTTATTGCCCACGAGGCCGCAAACCTGCGCAGGCGCCGGGCCAGGCGGGCAGCCGTGTCCATCCACAGCGAAGAGTCGCCCATGCAACCTCAGCACCCGCAGAAGGGGCCGGACCACGCCGTCGAGCACGCCGAGCTGGCCAGCCGCCTCTGGCGCGAACTGGATCTGTTGCCGGCAGACGAACAGGAAGCCCTGGTGCTGACGCAACTGGGCGGGCTGACGTACCGGCAGGCCAGCGAGCAACTTGGGGTGCCCCTGGGTACTTTCAACCACCGGATATCGCGGGGCCTCGCCACCCTGCGCCGCCGGCTGGGCGCTTCGGATGCCGCGCTGCTGGGCTGTGTTCCATTCCTTCCCACGTTCGAGCCGCCGGCAACCCTGCACGCCTTTGTGCAGGGCAAGGTGGCAACGCTGCCGCAGACATTGGCCGCGCACTACGTGACCTTGGGAGGAATACTCGTGAAGAAGAGCCTGCTGGTGGTGGCCCTGGCCGCCGCCGTGATTGTGATGCTGGCTGTGAGCGCTGCCGTTATAGGCGCGCCTCATCCGCAACCGGAACGCAACGGACCGCGCTCGAATCTGCCCGCCATGGCCGAGGCCGAGAAGCCCACCGGCGCTGCCGCCGCCGACAACCGCGCGGTTCCCCTCGCGACCGCCGGCAACGCGCCAGCCACAAGCGGCACGGGCAAGCCTGCCGAACCCGTTGCCACCGCCACACAGCCGGAAGTTGCTCCGCAGCCCGAACGCACCGTGCGTGAAGCTGACGCCGCGGCACGCGAAGCCGAGCGCCGCGCTGGCGGCGAGAACTCGCCCGAAGATGACGCCCCGGAAACGGTTCTGGACTCAGCGACAGAGTTGGACCGGCGCGTAGTGGCCAGCCTGGGCCTGGCCACGCGCTGGGTGGCGGATGAACCTGCGCGCGTCATTGTGCCCGGCCCTGACGGCACCTGCTTGTACACCGCCGGCGAGCACGTCGTGGCGCGCTGGAACGCCGACACCGGCGAACGACAGTGGGCAGTGCGAGTTCACGGCGACGAAATCCAATCCATGGCGCTGAGCCCCGACGGCAGCCGCCTCGCGCTGGCTACCTTCACCAAACATGTGCCGCTGGTCGATGCAAGAACCGGCGGGCGCGAGGGGAGCATCGCGTTCTCGAGCTATGTCTTCAGTGTGGGGTTCTCGCCCGACGGCGCACTGCTGGCCGGGGGGCAGATGGACGGTGTCGAGGTGCGGTCGGTGGCAGACAGCACCCAGGTTGCCCGGCTTGTGCTTCCCGAGAACTTCCCAAGACTTGACCCGCGCGATCCGCCAGCCTTCCGGCAGGTCGCCTTCGGCAGCGACGGCGGCTCGGTCACGGGCGCGCTTCTGCCCGGAGATAGTGGGCGCATCACGTCAGACTTCAGCGGCTGTTACAGCGACGCTGCGGCCTTCTGCCGGTGGGAGATGGCCAAGCCTGCCGAGCCGGTGGTCTTTTCCGGCAAGGCGCTCGGTGTCCTGCTGGGCACCCGCGCGGTGATTTCCGGCAATGGCCAATGGGCCTTTGTGGATGCCGTGGAACCCGGCAACTACATCCAGAGCGAAGACGAGTTTCGCGCCGCCCTTCACTACCTCAACCTCGATGAGAAGCTCAAGGCCGCCTACGCGGATTACGTCAAGGCGCGCATGGCGGCCGGGGCAACCGGCAAGCCGGAGGTCTTCATGGCCGCCATAGACCTGCAGGGCGGTCGTCTCATTCATCGCGTCAGCCTGGGCGAACTCGGCCGCGAGAACATGCCGGCTGCCTTCAGCCGCGACGGCGAAAGCCTGGCCTTATGGGATCGCAACACGGTCCAGGTTCTGCACACGGGCAACTGGTCCCGCCGGGCTGTCTCGGCGCCTTACCAGGTTGGCGCGCTTGCCTTTGACGCCGCCGGTGAGCGTATCTACTGCAACGACAAGGATCGCATCGTGCGCCTGCGGGCCGG
>JADLBZ010000231.1 GCA_020847415.1 Planctomycetota bacterium | reverse complement strand
GTGCAACAGCAGCTTCTGAGATTCCCTGCGCGACTTCTTTGCCGTTGCCACGGTTATTGTGGAGAACCCAGAGAATCTGGGCTGTACCTTCCATACGGTGCTTCTGAAAAGCCAAGGCTCGAAGCCGCGCGTCTTCCAGATTGACCTTGCGATCCCGATCGCGAACGAATAGGGCAATACCCACGCATACAGCCAGTACTACAACCAAGATTCCCAACCATAGTTTCAGGTTCTTCACGGAACGCCCCCACTGCATTCTCAGCAGGCAATGTGGCCCCTTTGCAAGCTGTCACCCATAGCACGGGCGGCGCGCATAAGCAAGCCGTCGTCCCATACTGTGTACTATCCTTGCGAACTTCCGCAGTAAAGTACGTGTCGCCCTGTCTACTGTTGCGAACAATGTGGCCTCGCGCTGGAGGCGCTGTCGCGCTCCGTCCGCCGAGCTGGACTCGTACGATGTGTGCCACAGCAGCCCCAAACGCCTGAGCTTCTGGCCACCTTGCCCTCCACTCCATCCCTACTTCTCCAACTGTCGCACTTTGGCCTCGGCGTCCTTGTTGCCAGCGGCGGCTGCCTTGCGGTACCAACCCAGCGCCGCGTCCTTGTCGGCCGCAGCACCCTCGCCGGCTTCTTGCATGGCAGCGAGCGCCATCATGGCTGGAATGCACGAGGCCTCGGCTGCCTGGCTAAACCACTTGCGCGCGTCGTCGGCGTTGCCGGCTTCACGGGCCAGCTCGCCAAGGCGCAGGGCTGAACACGCCGAGCCCGCGCGCGCCGCTGCCCGGTAAACAGCCTCCATCCCCGCGTGGTCCTTGCCCTGCAGCTGCCACTGGCGCGCTATGAGGTAGTTGGCGGCGTGGGATTCCGTCGCGGTCAGCAGCAGCTCCAGGGCAGCCGCGGGGTCCGCCTGGCACTCGTGGCCCTGCAGCAGGCAGGCGGCGTAAAGCAGCGCGCCTTGCGGCTGTTCGCGCAAGATGGCCCAGCGGGCCCGCGCGCCTGCACGGGCCGGCTGGCGAGCGGCTTTACGCCGCGAGCCGGGCAGTTGCTTACCGTTGAGGAAGGCGCCAAAGGCGACTTCTTCAACGGCCTGCTAGTCAATGCCGAACTGCTTGCGGAAGTCGGCCATGTCCGAGGCAGCCCGGCGCACGTTGGCCTTGGCCCGCTTCTTGGCCACATTCAGCGCCTTCTGCTGGTCCGAGATCATCTTCTTCTTGTCGCGGCCAAGCTTCCATGCGGCTGCCCGGCCCATCAGGCCCTGGTTCTTGAGGCCCTGCACCATCTCGCGCATTTGCTCAAAGGCCTTCAGCAGGCGGTTCACCTCTTCAATGCTGCGGCCGGCACCAGCCGCGATACGGCGCTTGCGCGAGGGGTTGAGCTGCTCGGGCAGGCGCCGCTCCTTTGGCGTCATGGAGTGGATGATGGCCTCCACGTGGTCCAGGCCCTTTTCGTTGATCTGGTCCAGGGGAAGCTGGCTGGCGCCCGGGATCATTTTGAGCAGGTCCTGCATGGGGCCCATCTTCTTGATGGACTTGATCTGCCCCAGGAAGTCCTCCAGCGTAAACTCATCCTCAAGCAGCTTGCGCTCAAGCTCCAGGGCCTTCTCTTCGTCAATGGCGGTCTGGGCTTTCTCGACCAGGGTGACCACGTCGCCCATGCCCAGGATGCGGCCGGCGATGCGGTCGGCGTGGAACACATCCAGGCCGTCCATCTTCTCGCTGGTACCGACAAAGCGAATCGGCTTTCCGGTGATGGTGCGCACAGTCATGACCGCGCCGCCGCGTGAATCGCCGTCCAGCTTGGTCAGGATGGCGCCGGTCAGCGGCAGCTTCTCGTCGAAGGCCTTGGCCGACTTCACGGCGTCCTGGCCGGTCATGCCGTCGCAAACGAAGAATACTTCGTCGGGCTGGGTGCGCCGGGCAATTTCCTGCACCTCGCGCATCAGGTCTTCGTCCACGTGCAGGCGGCCGGCGGTGTCCAGGATGACCACGTCGTTGCCGCCCTTGCGGGCGTGTTCAAGGGCGCGGGCGCAGACTTCGGGCGGGGTCGAGGCGCGGTCGGCAAACACCGGCACGCCGATGGACTTGCCCACCACCTCAAGCTGGTCCACGGCAGCGGGGCGCTGAAGGTCGGCGGCCACCAGCAGGGGGTGCTTCTTGTAGCGGCGCTTCAGGTACTGGGCCAGTTTGCCGCAGGTAGTGGTTTTGCCCGAGCCCTGCAGGCCGGCCATCATGATGACCGTGGGGCGGTCGCCCCGGAACTTCAGCTTGGCGCGGCCCTGCTCGTCGAGCGTGCCGGGCTCGCTCATCATGCGCACCAGCTCGTCGTGCACGATCTTGATGAATTGTTCGCCGGGGCGCACACCCTTGAGCACTTCTTCGCCCAGCGCCTTTTCCTTGACGCTGTCGGTGAAGTTCTTCACCACCTGGAGGCTGACGTCGGCCTCCAGCAGCGCCGTGCGGATGGCGCGCAGGGCGTCCTTGATGTTGTCTTCCGAGATGTTGGCGGTACCCGAAATCTTGCGCCACACGTCGGTGAAACGGTTTGCGATATTGTCGAACATGCCTGGTCTCGTGTCCTTGTCGCCCTTCTGCCGGGCGGGGGCGCAGCGTAGCAGAGGCCGGCCAAACTATCCACCAAGGGGTGCTGCCGCTGCATCCACATTGAGGGGGGGTCCGTTCCGTCCCGTCCCGTTTCCGCGTTCGGCCGCGACGGGCGCTCGCGACACGCGCCCTCCGGGCTTCTGTCACTCGCTCTCGCGGACAACACCGCAAGCAAAAGATGGTGCCACCCGCTAGCAGGCCGTTGAGAAAGTTGCCGTTGGCGCCTTCCTCAACGGAAAGCAACTGCCCGGCTTGCGGCGTGAAGCCGCTCGCCGGCCGGCCCGTGCAGCCGCGCGGGCCGGGCAGGGTGTTGAAACG
>JADLBZ010000230.1 GCA_020847415.1 Planctomycetota bacterium | reverse complement strand
TTACCCAGGCCCTGATCACCGGCTGGATCGCAGCCTCGGGCGGCGGCGGCGGTGGAGGCGGCGGCGGCAACAACCCGCCCAACGCCAACGCGGGCGTTGACCAGACCGTGAACCCCGGCGTCACCGTCACCCTGAGCGCCTCGGGCAGCACCGATCCCGACGGCGACCCGATGACTTATGCCTGGTCTCAGGTCTCCGGTTCGCCCACTGTGACCCTGAACGGCGCCAACACCGTGACAGCCACCTTTACGGCTCCCAGCGCCAGCGTGCAGAAGACCTTCACCTTCCGCGTCACGGTCAGCGACGGCAAGGGCGGCACCGACACCGACGATGTTGTCATCACGGTGAACCCGGCCAACCAGCCGCCCGTGGCCAACGCCGGCGTGGACATCGGCGCCACCTACAGCTCCAGCGTGCAGCTCGACGGCACCGCCAGCAGCGACCCTGAAGGCTCGGCCCTGACCTACGCCTGGGTGCAGACGGGCGGCGCCTCGGTCACCCTGACCGGCCCCAACACGGCAACGCCCACCTTCACCGCGCCTGCCACGGCAGCCACCCTGACCTTCCAGCTCACGGTCACGGACGCCGCGGCCCTGACGGACACCGACATCGTGACCGTGCACGTGAACCTGAACGGCATTGTCCCCGCCGCGCCGCTGACCGGCGCCGGCGCGGGCGGCGGCGGAGCGGGCTGCAGCAGCGGCAGCGCGGGCTATGCCCTGCTGGTTGTGCTGCTGGGCCTTGGTGCGGCGGCCTGGCGTCGTCGCCGGACGGCCTGATCTGTGTGAGACCCGCCCCCTCAGGCGGCACACGAAAGAAGACCCGCGGAGATCACTCCGCGGGTCTTCTGCTTCCAGTCCGGGTTCTGGCTGGGTCGCCGGTGCCGGCTACTTCAGCAGCTTGAAGGCGTGGGTCCAGGTGCCCGTGCGCAGGGCGTACCCCACCCACACCAGGCACATGGCCTCCAGGTAGCGCGACCCCTCAATGCCGCCCACGTCGGCGGTTTCCCAGCCGAACTGCTTCAGCAACTCGGTGGTCTGTTTCTTGGCCGCGTCGGCGTTACCGGCAATGAACATCGTGGGCGGGCCGCCCGCCACCTTGGGCTGGAACATCAGCCCGTGCCCCACGGTGTTGAAGCACTTCACCACATGGGCACCGGGCATGGCTTTCTGCACGCGCTCGCCCAGGCTGTCGTTGCCCGCAATGCTGAGATGCGGGCCGGTGGGCCCGAACTCCAGCGGGTTAGCGGCATCCCACACGGTCTTGCCCTTGCAGGCATCGGTAATGGACTTGGCCACCGCCTCGGTGGCGCCGCCGAGTGTGGCCAGCACCACCAGCTCGCCGAACTTGGCGGCGTCTGCCAATGTACCGGTGCTTGCCTTGGCGCCCGCGGTCTTGGCCCACTCCAGGGCCTTGGGGTTCTTGGCCTCGCGGCTGCCCATGCGCACTTCGTGGCCCAGCTTGATGAACGCATTGCCCAGGGCCTTGCCCACATCGCCCGTACCCAGCACGCCGATCTTCATGCTTCGCTCCATTCGTAGGGTGTCGCATTCTAGAGCCTGTTCAAGAAGTCGTTCGCCAGCTACTGCTTGCGGCGGGCATCGCGGGCCGGCGTTCGCCTCGCCTCACATGGCTTCCAGCCATGTGAGGCTCGGCTGCCTTGCCCCGCTTGCCCGGCGCAGCGCATTAGCAAGGCTCAGGCATCCTGAACAGGCTCTTAACCGCGGGCAGGCTGTGACCCTTCCCGCAAATCCAGCCGGCGCTATCCTGCGCACCCGCACACACCGGAGAACCCATGCGCGCCCTGACCCTGTCGCTGTGCCTGTTGCTGCCCGCCTGCATCGCCGCCGAGGAAGCCTGGCAGCCGGAGAAGACCTGGGTCTTTGCCGCAGGCATCCTGAACTTCGCCAACAAGAAGCTGGGCACCTGGCCCGACGAAGGCCGCGTGGACGCCGTGATGATCGAGGCCCTCAAGAAGCGCGGCGTGCCCGAGGGGCAGATCGTGTTCGTGAAGAACTCCGAGGCCACCCACGAGGCCCTGACTACCAAGCTGGACGAGTTGCTGAAAAAGACCGCCGAGGGCGACACGCTGCTCTTCTACTACGCCGGCCACGGCGCACGTGACTGGCAGGACGTCAACCGCCCCGCCAGCCTGGTCTGCTACGACGCCAAGGGCCTGTGGGCGATCACCGACGTGCTGGACCGCATTGAGAAGGGGTTCAAGGGCGCGAACGTGCTGCTCACCGCCGACTGCTGCCACTCGGGGGCGTTTGCCGATGCTGCCGCCAGCCGCACCAAGTTCCGCACGGGCGTCCTGACCAGCTCGCATGCCAGCTCGCGCAGCACGGGCAACTGGACCTTTACCCAATGCCTGGTGGACATGTTCAACGGCAGCCCGCTGCTGGACTCTGACAACAACGGGCAAATCACCTTTGGCGAGACAGCCGCCTATGCCGAGCAGGAGATGGCTTTTGCCGAGCAGCAGCTCTCGTGCAGCGCCTGCGCGGGCAAGTTCAACCGCGATACCGTGATGGCAACAGCCTCCGGCAAACGCACCGGGCGCGTGGGCGAGAGGTGCGAGGGCCTTTCCGAGGGCACGTGGTACAAGGCGCGCATTCTGGAAGAGAAGGACGGCAAGCTGTTCGTGACCTGGCTGGGATGGGACCGCAAGTGGGACTGCTGGGTGGAGCCCAAGGACCTGCGTCCCCACAAGCCGCAGGTGTACGAGGGCGGCACCGAGGTGGAAGTGGAGTGGGACGGCAAGTGGTACAAAGCCAAAGTGATGCAGAACCGCCTGGGCATGCA
Source organism: Planctomycetota bacterium (assembly GCA_020847415.1). Classification (GTDB taxonomy): domain Bacteria; phylum Planctomycetota; class UBA8742; order UBA2392; family UBA2392; genus JADLBZ01. Next base: position 12,299 of record JADLBZ010000230.1, on the reverse strand, counting down.
TCTGGTGCACTACGACGGCTATGGCGACAACGATGACGAATGGGTGCCCTTTGGCCGCATCCGCCTGCCCAAGAAGGACAAGTAGCCCCCCACCCATACCGCGCACTACAGCAGTTCGCGGTCCTGCAAGGGCTCGCCGCAGTACATGCAGCCCACCGCGCGGCGGCTGTTCGTCTTGCCGCAGTTGGGGCAGACGCGGGGGCCGCCCTGCGGCTTGAGTTTGCCGTCGCGGCGCCCGTCGGACAGGTCCACTTCGTCCAGCACCTGCCGGAACTCCGGGTCCGTGAACAGGCCCTTGCGCGCGCACACCTCCAGCAGCGATCGGATCACCAGGGCCTGGCGCTCCAGTTGCTCCTGCACATTGGCCAGCGCCAACTCGTGGCGCACGTCGTTGCTGAGCTGCTTCAGTTCGCGGTTCGCCGCCACCGCCTCCGCATGCAGATAACCACCCAGCCATCCGTACATGTGAACCTCCCGGTCATTCCACCCACACAGCCTACGCCAAGGCCCCCAGCCAGTGCGCGTACAAAACACCCACGCCGATTCCAATGGCTGCCCCCGCCACGGTGTCGCCCACCCAATGCGCGGCGTAGTAGACGCGGCTGAACATGCACAGGGGCACCAGGGGCGCGAATAGCCAGCGGCGTCCGTCATCAAAGGGCCCCTCCAGCACCAGCAGGGTGGTCACCATGGCCGCCTGGGCGCTGTCGCCGGACGGAAAGGCCGGGTTGCTCACCAGGCTGCGCAGGCGCACCCGGCGCTCAAGCAGGGGCTCGGGGCGGGGGCGGTTCAGCAGCACCTTCAGGGGGCCGGTAACCGCCACCGTGGCCAGCGCCCCCGCCACCACCAGCACGGCAAAGCCCGCGCCCAACCACAGGCCCAAGGCCAGCACTGTGCCGGGCATGCCGTAGCTGCCGAACATCACGCCGGGCAGGGCCAGCGCGTAGTCCCAGGGGCCGCCGCGCAGGCTGTGCAGGGGGCGTGAAATCGCTTCGTCCCAGCGTCGCATGGTCGGATATACTCGCGGCATGGGGCGCACAGGTCAAAGAGGAAGCATGCACACCGGCACCAAGCTGGCCCTGCTGGGTGCTGTCGTTGCCGTGCTGGGCTTCTGGGCTTGGGGACAAGGGTGGTTCCCGTTCCGGCTGCGCTCCGACGGCATCTACTCGGGCACGAATGCGCCCGCCAATGCCCCGGCCACCGACGCCACCATCGAGCGCCCAAAGTTGTACCTGCCCGCGCCGCAGCGCCAGCGCAGCGGCTACCGTGCCGTGCAGCGCGTCATTGACGGCGACACGCTTGAGCTTGAGGGCGAGGAGCGCGTGCGGCTGATCGGCGTGGACACCGATGAGCTGGGCGAAGACCGCGTTCAGCCGGCCGGCGCCGGCTGGAAGGCAACCCTGTACGTGTTTGAGCTGCTGGAGCCCGACGCGCAGGTGCGGCTGGTGTTTGACGACGAGCGCAAGGACAAATACGGCCGTACGCTGGCCTATGTGTACCTGCCGGGCGGCGAGATGCTGAACGAGCTGCTGCTGCAGCAGGGCTGGGCCCGGACCATGAAGATCGCGCCCAACACGAAGCATGCCAAGCGCTTCACCGAGCTGGAGAAGCAGGCCAAGGCCGCGGGCCTGGGCCGCTGGACGGGCGAATAGAGCATGTTCGTGCGGTTTGGAATCACGCGGTGCTTCAGCCGCGAATCAGGCCAACGTAACGGGTGTGCCGTGGCGGTACATGGTGTGCTGCTGGGCCATGGCCGGCACACGCTCGGGGCAGTCCGTGCGAAAGTGCACGCCGCGTGACTCGCGCCGGGCCAGGGCGCTTTCCGCCATGGCCATGCCGGTCACCAGCATGTTCTCGAGCTGCCACTCACTGGGAAAGCGCCGTTCCTGCTCGTGCACCATGCGCTGCCAGCCGCGAAGCTGACGCAGCAGCTCCTGCATGCCGCGTTCCTCGCGCTCGACGCCCATGTAGCGCCACATGGCGCCCTTGACCGAGTTGGTGAGGTCCTGGATGTCCACGCGGCGGGTGCTGCGCATGGGCCGCTCGTGCGCAATGCGCGGCGGCTTGCTGCTGAAGCTGCCCCGTGCGGCGGCATCCAGGCCGGCCAGCTCGCCGCAAACGAGACCCTCCAGCAGGCTGTTGCTGGCCAGGCGGTTGGCGCCGTGCAGGCCGCTGCTGGTGGCCTCGCCGGCAGCCAGCAGGCCGGGGAGGCCGGTCTCGCCTCGCACGCCCGCCTGCACGCCGCCAATCATGTAGTGCGGGCCGGGGCGCACGGGCACCCAGGAGTGGGTGACGTCAATGTCGGCCTCGTCGCAGGCCTCCATGAAGCTGGGGAACTTGCGGCGCAGCTCAGCTGGGTTCAGGTGCGTTACGTCCAGGAAGGCCGCGGCGTCGCCGGTCTTGCGCAGCTCGCGGTTAATGGCGCGCGAGACCACGTCGCGGGGCGCCAGCTCGGCCAGTTCGTGCTGGCCCACCATGAAGCGCTGGCCCGCGGAGTTGCGCAGGTAGGCGCCGTGGCCGCGCAAAGCCTCGGTAATCAGGCGGCGATCCAGGCCCGCCACGTACAGCAGGGTGGGATGAAACTGCACCATCTCCATGTCGCGCATGGCACACCCGGCGCGGATGGCCATGGCGTGGCCGTCGGCGGTGGCCACGGCAGGGTTGCTGGACTCGCGATAGAGCTGCCCGGCGCCGCCCGAGCACAAAATGGTGGTGCGCGCGAACACCACATGGGGCTCGTTGTGGCGCACCATGATGGCGCCCACACACACGCCGCCGTCGGTCAGCAGGTCCAGCACAAACGCGTTGCGGTAGGCCCGCAGCAGGCTTTCCTTCTGGGCCGCGGCCAGCAGGGCGCGGGCCATCTCGGCCCCGGTGGCGTCGCCGCCGGCATGCAGGATGCGGTGGTGTGTGTGGCCGCCTTCGCGCCCCAGGTCCAGCTCGCCGTCGGGGGCGAGGTCGAACTTCGCGCCGCAGGAGCGCACGAACTCAATGGCATGGGCGCTGGCCCCCACGATGGCGCGCACGGCGGCCTCGTCGCACAGCCCGTCGCCGGCCACCAGCGTGTCCTGCACGTGGCTGTCCACGGTGTCGTTGCGGCCCATGACCGCCGCGATGCCGCCCTTGGCGTAGGCGGTGTTGCTTTCCAGCAGCTCGGCCTTGTTCACGACCAGCGTTTCAGCGCCCTTGCGCGCGGCTGTGATGGCGGCGGTCAGGCCCGCCACGCCCGTGCCAATGACCAGCACGTCCACCACCTCGTGGCTGAGGTGCGCGGTGTCAAACGAGATGAGGTAGCGGTCCGGCATGGCGCGGGGCCTTCGCTTCGGGTCTTAGTCGTTGCCGCGGGTCTTGTGCCGCGTGGTTTCCAGCAGGCGGCGCAGGCCCAGGAACATCTTGGCCCAGCCCACCACGTTGGCGTCATAGGCCTTGTCCCACTTCAGGCCTTCGCCATAGCCGCTGTTGACCAGGGACAGGCGCGTGCTGTTGCCCTCGGCAATCAGGCGGTACTCCACGTTGGTGGGCTCAGGCTCGGACGACTTCCAGCGATAGCGCAGCATCGTGCCGGGCTCGGCCTTCAGGATCTCGCAGCTGTCGGGCTTGCCGCGGTCGTAGGTCAGCGTGTACACGCCGCCCGGCTTGGGCGACGTCAGCGAGACAGCCGCGACGCCTTCCCACCAGGTCAGGATGTGGTCGGCTTCAGTCAGCACCGCCCAGACCTCGCGGGTTGGGGCGTGAATCGTGATCTCAAGGCGGATCGTTCGCTCGGGCATGACCGTCTCCTGCGTGATTCGGCCGCATGGTGGCACGGTCCGCGCGCGGGCGCCAGTGGCCCTGCCGTGATGGCAGTGGCACCCCGTGGGCGCATTTCGGACCTGCAAGTCTGGCATGCCGGCAAGCGTGCCGTGGCAACGCCCCGTCGCAAATCACAGAGCTGCCGCAGGAAACGCCGTCAGGCCGGCGTTGCTCGGTTTTGGCACGGCCGGTGCTTTTGCCTGTGCGGACGGGCGAATGCCCCAGAACAAAGGAGACAAGCCATGGGTGACCTGCGAATTCGTGATCCGTTTGCTTTCACCGGCCTGCGCAACCTCTTTCGCGGCTTCTTTGACGAGCCCAATTTTGAACTTGCGCCCCATCTTGAAGAGGGTGCCTTGGCTGTAGACATCTCTGAGGGCAAGGAAGGCGAGCTGGTGGTGCGCGCCTCGCTGCCGGGCTTCAAGAAGGACGACGTGCAAGTCAGCGTCCACAACGGCGTCCTGGACATCAAGGCCGAGAGCCGCGAGGAGAAGGAAACCAAGGACGAGAAGTTCTATCGCAAGGAACGCCGCTGGGGCGCGGTCTCGCGCCGCATTGCCCTGCCGGGCAGCCCCGCTGAAGAAGGCGTAACCGCCGAACTGAAAGACGGCTTGCTGACCGTGCGCATCCCCGGTTCCAAGGGCAAGGGGCCCCGCAAAGTGGATGTGAAGTAGTCGGTTGACGGCACCTGGACGGGGGCGGTTCAGGCCGCCCCCGTCGGTTGCCCCGAACTGCGCCAATCACGCGATGGGCGTTCCCGGCACGGCCCGCCGGCTTATCCGGCCGGGGGCGTGGATGCCGGTGCGCTGGTGAAGTGCGCCAGAAAGGCGTAGCGCCCGCGAACCGATTCCAGCTCCAGCTTCGCGCCGTTCACGGCCAAAGCACGCAGCTTCTCCAGCGCCTCCTCGCGCGGCTCGACTCCAAAGCGCGCCAGTCGTCGCGCCATCCAGCGCTGAAACCAGCGCGGCCACGACTGCCGGTCCCAGAAGTCCACGACTAGCAGGCTGCCCCCCGGCGCCAGCACCGCCAGCGCCGCGTCCAGCGCCGCCGACCAGCCGGGAATCATGGTGAGGCTGTAACTGAAAAAGACCGCGTCAAACGGGCCGGGGGCGGGCGCAAACAGTGCCGGGGCCAGCTGCTCGGCGGGGGCCTGGGCCAGTTGCACGCGCGACTGCAGGCCGCGGGCGGCAAGCTTGGCGCGCGCGGCATCCAGCATGGACGCCGAGAGATCCAGCCCGTACAGCCGCGCATCGGGCAGCAGGCGCGCCAGCCGGATCAGGTTGCGGCCCGTGCCGCAGCCGACTTCAAGGACCGAGGCCGGGGCCCGCTTCTGCAGCCGCCGCAGCAGGGCATCGCGCCCGAACAAGAAGAAGCGACGCGTGACGTCGTAGGTCAGGCGCGCGAAGCGGTACATCCGGTCCATCCGCTGCGCGTGCTGCGTGGTATCAGCAGACAAGGCGCCGCCTCCGCCGCAGGGCCAGCAGAGCAAGCAGGGCCGCCGGCAGGGCCAGCCCGGCGCCCGTCACGGACGTGCAGCCGCCACCGCCATCATCATCGTCGTCGCCGGCATCGCCGCCGCCACCGCCGCTGCCGCCGCCCGTGCCCGTGGCGCGGGCCAGAATGGTAATCGCCTGTGACGTGCCCACGGCCTGCGAGTCCGCGAGCGCTGTGATCGTGGCAGTTCCCGTGCTGGTGGGCGCCACCAGGGTGATGCTCCACAGGCCCGTGGCGGCATCCCGCACGGCCGGCACCGCTGACGTACCCGTGGTGGTGCCGTTGTCCAACGTGCCCGCCGTGGTGCTGACGGTGACCACCGCGGTCGAGGCGTGATAGGGCAGGTTGCCGGTGTCGCGCAGTTCAATGAGAATGGGCGCGCGATCGTAGCCGTTGGCGTTGAGGGTCTTCTCCAGCACGGTGATGCGGCTGTTCGCGCCGGAGAGCGTGGCGTAATGGCTGACCTCAACCGTGGCGGCAATCTGCGTGCCGCCAATGCGCGCGCCGTAGGTCTTCAGGGCGCCCGCTGCAAGGGCCGGCACGGTAAACGTGAACGGCATGCTGCCGTTGGTGATGGTCTGCAGGGTCACGGGCGTACCGCCCGAAACATCCAGCAACTCAACGGTGAACACGTTGGGTGATTCGAGATCGCGCCCGAATACATTGCGGGGCGTAACCGTGACTGTGAAGTTGCCACCTGAGACCGCGATGCCCGGCACGCTGGCGCTGATGGCGCCGGAGTTAGCGTCAGCCGCCACATCGGCCCCTTCTACCTCCAGCATGACCACGTACTGTCCGCTGGTGGCGCCGACGCGGCTGGCCACCTTGAAGTGATAGGTCCCGGCGGTGGCCATGACGCGGTCAATCTCGGCGTCGAAGTTCACGCCGCTGTCGTCAAAGGCCGCGCTGTCCACGTCGTTGGCGCTGGGCATGTAGACGGGGCTGGCAAAGTCCGGGCTGGCCAGCACGGTGGCGCCGTTGTTGGAGTACAGCGTGAGGGTGGGGTTCAGCCCCGTGCCGAAGGTGTCCGCCAGCACGCGGATGCGCACCCGCTGGTTGGCCTGGGTGGTGGTGAAGCTGTACCAGTCTTCCTCCGTGGCGGGCGAAATGCTTGAGACGCCCGCCTGCCCGCTGGCCAAGGCCAGGGCGGTGCCTGCGGTGCCATCCGGCTCGTGGGGGTTCTGGCTGGCACCCGGCAGCGAGAAGTTGACGCCGCTGACGGTGCCGCCCGGCGTGACCTGAACCAGCGTGGGTGCTCCCACCGTGCCCACGGCCACGCCCCGCACCAGCGGATAGAAGCTGGTGAACGCGCTTTGGTAGTACGCACCCAGGTTGGACTTCTTCACAGGCAGGGCCAGCGCAAGGTAGTTGCCCGGCGGCACGTTGTTGATCTCGTAGCTGCCCAGGGTGTAGGGCCCCGGCGTGCCTTCGCTGACATGGCCAATCACGTTGCGGCCCGTGGAGATGTTTACCAGCAGCACGCCTGCGCCAAACTGGGCCGTGGTGCCGTTGTCCACCATGCCGGTGACGGTGCCCAGCGTGTCGTCCGTGAGCGTGGGGTGGGCGTAGCCCTCCATCAGCACGGCGCGGTCGTCGGCTTCCAGGGAAACGGCGTTGATGATGCCCGGGCTGGACGACGCAAAGAGCGTGCTCTGGGCGTTGGCCGGGTGGTCAAAGCCGGCCAGATGGCCGATTTCGTGGGTCACGATGTTCTCGATCATGGCGCGGCCCACGCGCCCCTGGGTGCCCGTGGGGCCCAGGGTATCCCAGGTGAAGTCGCGGTCGTTCAGCTCCATGTCGGCGTCCAGGATGCGCGCCGTGGCGGTGTCAAACGTCGTGATGGTGACGGCAAAGACGCCCGTCGAGATGTTGGCATCAACCCAGCGCACCACGTTGCGGGCGTCGTTGGCATTCGTGACCGCATTGGTGGTGGCGCCGGCGAACTCGAAATCCAGTTCGCTCTCGTGCACGTCGCGCCAGCGCGAGAAGCTGTTCTGGATGGCCTCAAACTCGTTGACTGGCCCCAGGAAACCCGCCCGGTCGGCACAGCCGGCATCGGCTATCTCGTACAGCACGCGCCGATTGGCCACATTGGGGCGCGCCGCCGAGTTGGTCAGATCCCAGCGCACCGGCAAGGCCTGGCCGGCACCGCCCACGGGCACGCGGATACTCATGTAGGCCCGCGCCTGACCGCCCGAAAGGGCCAGCAGAAGGGCAACCGCAGGCAGCAGCAACAGCAGGGCGCGCCGCATTACTTGCCCCCCGCGGCGAGGTTGGCGGCGACGTTGGCTGCCACCTTGGCTTTCAGGTCGGCGTACTTCAGGCTTACCGGCTGCCGGTCAGCCTCGTTGGCGGTAGGTTGCAAGGTGTTGGGGTCCAGCACAGTCAGGCCCGCCAGGCTGTTCTCGGCCCAGTCGGCGCCGTCCTTCTGGGTAATCGCCAGTGCGCCCTGGGCCATGCCCAGCAACTGCCAGCGGCTGTCCGTGTCCTTCCACAGGAAGAAGACGTATTCACTGCCGACCTCGAGGCTGCCGGCGCCGGCCACATGCTGGCCGATTTCGCCCACGACCCCCCCGCGTGTAACCACCTCGGTGGCTGCGGCGGCGTCGCCCTTCAGGGTCTCCGACACGGTAATGGTGTGGTGGGTCCAGATGCCCGTGCGGGCTGCGTCCCAGCGTGCCTCGCTGGAGCTCACCTTGGCACGCACCACGCGCTCGGCCTTGCCGGCCAACGTGTCGGCGTCCAGCTTCAGCACACTGGTGGCCCAGACCGGCGTCGCGACAAGGGCCAGCACCAGCAACATCAAGCGAGTCAGCGTGACAGGCATAGCCGATTTCCTCTGTGTACGGGAATGAAACGACAGAAGGCCGCCCCGGACAAGGAAAAGCCGCCCAAGGGTAGTTCGCGCGCCCCGTCCCGTGCAGACGTGCAACTACTTGCACCTCAAATACTTACGTGCCAATGCACGGGCCGCGGCCGCCAATCGCCCAGAATCACCATTTCCGAATCCGGCCCGATTTTTTTGTCTGTCTAACCCACTTTGGCGGCGCCAGTTAGGCGCAAAACGCGGGCCGTCTGGCCCCGTCGCCCCGTCTGGCCCGTACTAGCTCACTGTTAGAATTGCGGGTGAGCGAGCCATGTTGTACCGCGTCGAGAAACTGCCCCTGACAACCGCCCACGAGTACCGTGGCCGCAGTGGCACTTTAGCGCGTCTGCCCTCGCGCCGCACCCGCCTGCCCAAGAGCGCTTACACCAACTTCCAGCTTCTGTCCCGTCGCCTGGCCCGCAACACATTCCGGCTGGACGCCGACCTGGAGGGCCGGGCCTGCGAATTCCTGAAGGCGGCGGGCGGCGGCAAGCGGCACTTCGACGCCCTGCGCACCCTGACCCGCAACGACGGCTTTGCCGTGGTGGTGCCTCTGCTGCGCGGCGTGGCAGCCCCGCGCATGGACGAAGTGCTGCGCCTGGTCACGGGCATTGAGCTGGCCCGCGAGCTGCGCGCCCGCAAGTTGGGACGTGTCTCGGTGGTGGCGTGGCCCATGATCCCCGTGGGCGAAGCCGGTGAAAGCGGCATCTCGGCCATCTACCTGCGCTCGGGCGTGCTGCAGGATATCGGATTTGTCGGCGGCGACACCGAGCGCTACCTGCGCCAGCTTCGCAGTGACCTGCCCGGCACCGGCTTCTCTGCCCTGCTGCTGGACCAGTTGACCCGCGCCGCCGACCCGGACGCCAACCTGTTCAAGGCTCGCCTGCTGCTGCGCTGGCTGGACGACGAGGGCGTGACCCTGTTGCCGCCTGCCGAGGGCCAGGACGCCAACACCAGCCTGCGGCGGATGTTCGAGAAACTGCCCCTGCTGGCCGTGGTGGGGCAGGGCCTGCCCACGGCCGGCATCCCGCCCGGCGAACCCGTACCCTTCCCAGCCATGAGCAGCACCATCGTGGAGGGCAAGGTGGAGGCGTGGCTGCAGCGCCTTGGCCTGACGGCGGAAGACGTGCTCTCCGGCAACGCCCGTCCAGACGACGTGGCCCGGCGCGCTATGCCGGAGGATGCGGGCAACGGCGTGGCTGCGTTCAAGGAGCGGGTGCTGTCGCAGCTCCTGCGCTTTGAGCTGGCCCTGAACGACTTGGGCTTCCGCCCCGCCGCCGAGATCCGCAACGCCCTGAACGGCTTTGACCTGGGGGCTGACCGCCTGCGCCCCCGCGCGGTGGCCGAGGCCACCCGCGAGGGTGAAACCCAGCGCGCCCAGGCGGTAAAGATCGTGCAGCACCTGCTTCCGGAAGGCCGCCCGCAGCAGGAGGTAATGAGCCTGCTGCACTACCTGGACTTCTACGGTCCCGAGTTCCTGCCCCGCTTGCGCAGTGCCGTGCAGGCCGACGACCTTCGCCACCAGGTGGTGTATGTAGCCGACAAGTAGCCGCGGTACGTGCCTTGCGCACGTCGAGTGGGCCCGGGGGGTGGCGGCCTCCCGGGCCCAACGCGTTGGCTGGAAAAGTTTTTTCGGCTCGACATAAACATAACGGCATTATATATAATGCCGTTATGAAAGCGCGGGCGACGGCCGTGGGCGTTCTGGGCAGGTGGCGCAAGTCGCACCCCGGCAGCGGTTTTGTCCGCGCCGGGCTCTTGCCCTCGCAACCAATGTGGACTGTTTCGGTCTACTACTCTATCGAGAGTCCGGGGTTTGTCAGAAACCTCGGCCCAGATCGGGCTTGCGAGTTCCATACGCACGTAATACTTTTCCCGACCGTTTCTGACCCATTGGGTCAACGTAGACCCTTCCAGTCTGTCCGCCGGGGACCGCAGATGATCCTGACCTTGAAGTCCGACTATGGCCTGCGCGCCGTGCTGCACCTCGCGCGCAGCGAAGGTCGCGCGCGCCTGCGCGAGATCTGCGATTCCCAGCACATCCCCGAGCCCGTCGCGGCACAGGTCATGCGCCGGCTGGTTCTGGCAGGCATCGTGCGCAGCCAGGCGGGGCCCTTTGGCGGCTACAGCTTGGCCCGCGAGGCCGACCAGATCAGCGTGGCCAGCGTGCTGGCAGCGGCAGACCGTGAAATCTGCATCTTCCGCTGTGTGGATGACGGTTGCGAGTGCGAATTGCAGGGGGCCTGCGCCTTCCGGCAGGTGTTGCGTTCGTTTGCGCGCAGCTTTGCCGGCTATCTGGATCGCCTGAGCCTGGCGGAGCTGGCTGCGGGCGCCGAGTTGCCTTCCTTCCCGAGTCTTGAACTGGCTGACGCCGCGAACCGGAGCTGAGAGGAACCCCCATGTCCGCGACTCCCACCAGGGTGCCCAAGAAGGTAGTGATCGGCCTCGACGTCGGCAGCACGACCGTCAAGGCCGTGGTGATGGACCCGGTCAACGACGAGATCCTGTGGTCGGACTACCGCCGTCACGAGACCCGCCAGCCGGAGAAGGTGCACGAGTTCCTCACCGAGATCGAGGCCGCCTTCAAGCTGCCCCGCGCCTCGTACCGCATCTTCATCACCGGCTCGGGCGGCAACAGCATTGCCCCGCTGGTGGGTGCCAAGTTCGTGCAGGAGGTCAATGCCGTCTCGCTGGCGGTGGAGAAGCTGTTCCCGGATGCCGGCAGCGTGATTGAGCTGGGCGGCCAGGACGCCAAGATCATTATCTGGAAGGAAGACGGCAACGGCACGCGCCGCAAGATCCCCAGCATGAACGACAAGTGCGCCGGCGGCACCGGCGCCGTGATTGACAAGATCAACGCCAAGCTCAAGCTGCCCGGCGAGCAGCTTCGCGCCCTGAACTACAACGGCGTCAAGCTGCACCCGGTGGCCGGCAAGTGCGGCGTCTTTGCCGAGACCGACATCAACGGCCTGCAGAAGCAGGGCGTGCCCGCCCAGGAACTGATGGCCAGCCTCTTCGAGGCCATCGTGCAGCAGAACCTCTCGGTGCTCACGCGCGGCAACACGCTGCGCCCCAAGGTGCTGCTGCTGGGCGGCCCCAACACCTTCATCCCGGCCATGCAGCAGGCCTGGAAGCACAACATTGCCAAGCTGTGGGCCGAGCGCAAATTCCCCCTGCCCGAGGGCGTAAACCCCGCGGACCTGGTGGTGGTGCCCCAGAATGCTCAGTACTACGCGGCCATCGGCGCCGTGCTGTACGGCAAGACCGAAGACGAGCACATCGGCGGTTACACGGGCATCGAGTCCATCGCAGCCCTCCTGTCCCGCGGGCGCGATTCCACGCGCAGCGCAGCAGGCGGACCCGGCCTTTCCGGCAGCGACGAAGAGCTGGAGGCCTTCAAGCGCCAGTACAGCGTGCCCCGCCACGAGTTCCCCGAGTTCGCGCCCGGCCAGGTCGTGGAGGGCTGGGTGGGCGTGGACGGCGGCAGCACCAGCACCAAGGCCGTGCTGCTGGACAAGGACGCCCGGCTGATCGCCGCCTTCTACCAGCTTTCCAAGGGCAACCCCCTGCAGGACACCAAGGAAGTCGTGGCCGGCCTGAAGGCCCAGGTCGAGAAGAACGGGGCCGTCCTGAAGGTGATGGGCGTCGGCACGACCGGCTACGCCAAGGACATCCTGAAAGACACCATCGGCGCCGACGTGGCCCTCGTTGAGACCGTGGCCCACACGCAGGCCGCGCTGCACTTCTACAAGGACGTGGACGTCATCGTGGACGTCGGCGGACAGGACATCAAGGTCATCATGCTGAAGAACGGGCGCGTGTCCGACTTCCGCCTGAACACCCAGTGCAGCGCCGGCAACGGCTACTTCCTGCAGAGCACCGCCGGCAAGTTCGGCAACCCGGTCGAGCAATTCGCCGACATCGCCTTCTCGGCCAAGGGCCTGCCCGTCTTCAGCTACGGCTGTGCGGTGTTCATGGAATCGGACATCGTAAACTTCCAGCAGCTCGGCTGGCAGCCCAACGAGATCATGGCGGGCCTGGCCCACGTGCTGCCCAAGAACATCTGGTTGTACGTGGTGCAGGAGCCCAACCTGGCCAAGCTGGGGCGCAAGTTCGTGCTGCAGGGCGGCACGCAGCGCAACCTGGC
>JADLBZ010000229.1 GCA_020847415.1 Planctomycetota bacterium | reverse complement strand
GACCTGGGCGGCCCCGGCCGGCTGCCCTATGGCACCGCCCAGGAGGCCCCGGAAGCCGTCACCTTTGAGGCCAGCACGGACGCCCTGGTACTGGAACTCCAGAAGCTGTGCAACGAGGACCGCTGGAAGGACGCCCTGGCGCGGGTCGAGGAAATCGCCAAGGACAAGAAACTGAAGGCCGCTGAGAAGGCCGGAGCCAAGAAGGTCCCCAAGGAAATGGAAAAGGCCGCCAAGGCCGAGCTGGCCCGCCTCGAGAAAGCCCTGCAACAGAACCTGAAGGACGAGAATCTGCCCCGACCCGGCCACGTCAAGCGCGTGCGTGCCATCTGCGAGGCCTGGCCCGCCGAAACCTGGGTCGCCAAGAAGGGCTACCTGGAGCTGCTGGCCCGATTTGAGGGCGACTTCGCCCCGGTGCGGCGCGAGCGCGAACGCGAAGCCGCCATGCGGGAAGCGCGGTCCCTGGAGTCGCAGGCTGACAAGCGCGCCGAGGCCAAGGCCGCCTACGAGGCGCTGGCAAAGCGCAAGGCCGAAGACAATGGCAGCAGCATCTGGCCGCAGGCTGCCGAGTACCGGCTGATGTGGTGGCAGGACCTGGAATAGCCCGCGCGCAACCCGCAACAACAGCCGGGGTGTCATGGCTGGAGGGTATATGGTCAAGCGCATGCTGGCAGGGGCAGCGGTGGTGATATGGCTGGTCGCGCTGGTGCACGCCCAGCCAGCGCCGGAACCGGCCAATCCGCCCGCCGAGGCCCCGCCCTGGAACGCTGAGCTGCGCGACGTGGCAATTCCCATGCGCGACGGCAAGGCCCTGGCCGCCAACGTGCTGCTTCCCGCCAAGCCCGGCAAGTACCCCTGCGTGCTGGTGCAGACCCCTTACAACAAAGACAAGGCCGGCCGCGAAATGGGCGACGTCGAGAAAGCCACCGACGCCGCGCGGGGCAGCGCCAAGGCGTGGTCCCAGTTCGACCGCGAGCACTACGCCTACTGTTTCGTGGACTGGCGCGGCTTCTTTGCCAGCCGCCGCGCCATGGAAGGCGTGAACAAGCGCCAGTGGAAGCGCGGCCAGGACGGCTACGATTGCGTGGAATGGTGCGCCGCCCAGGCCTGGTGCGACGGCAAGGTGGGCACCTGGGGCGGATCCGCCCTGGGCAAGCAGCAGTTCGACACCGCCGCCGAACAGCCGCCCCACCTCATCTGCTGCGCGCCCCTGATTGCCTACCAGGGCAGCCGCTACGAGTCCTACTACGAGGGTGCCGTGCCCCTGGAAGCGCACATCAAGGCCCTGGATCGCCTGGGCTTTGGCGTGGGCGAGGCCGTGCTGGCCGCCCGCGGGCCGGACCGGCCCATCTGGCGCATCGCCCGCAACATGGGCTACACACCCAGCCGCATCCAGGTGCCCTGCCTGATGATCAGCGGCTGGTGGGACAACTACCCCCGCGACGTCATTGCCCAATACGAGGACATCATCAAGGAGGGCGGCAGTGCCGCCAAACAGCACTCGCGGCTGGTCATGGGCCCCTGGTCGCACACGGCGATTGACATGCCTGAACAGGGCGACCTGGTGTTCAAGGATGCCGAGAGCTACAGCACGCAGATTACGCTGAAGTTCTTTGACTACTTCCTGCGCGACCAGAAGGACAACGGCTACGACAAGCTGGCCCGCGTGCACGCCTTCCAGTGCGGCGAGGGCTGGAAGACCGGCGCAAGCTGGCTGGCGCTGTGCGGCAAGGGTGCGACGCGCTACCTGCACTCGGATCTGGTGATTCGCGCCACCCCTGAGCAGCACCCCGCCGAGGCGCCGGTGCCCATGGTGCAGTTCCGCTATGACCCCAAGAACGCCAGTCCCACTATCGGCGGCCAGAACCTGCCGCCCCTGACCCACGGCCCCAAGGAATGCAGCGAGCTGGAAAAGCGCAAAGACGTGCTGGTCTATGCCACGCCGGCTCTGGAAGAGCCGCTCGGCATACGCGGCGAAGTGGTGCTGAAGGTGCGCCTGTCCTGCAACCGCAAGGACTGCGACCTGCACGCGCGCCTGCTGGACTGCACGCCGGAAGGCAAGTGCTTCCTGGTGAGTGAGACCATCCAGCGGGCCAAGTGGCGCGACGGCAAGAGCGCGCAGCTGCTGGAGCCCGGCAAGACCGTCGAGCTGACGCTGCGCTTTGCCCCCCACGCCTACACCTGGGTCAAGGGCCACAAACTGAAGCTGCTGCTGACCGGCGGCAACTCGCCACGCTTTGAGCGCAACAGCCACACCGGCGAAGACGCCTGGAACGCGGAGACAGCGCTGGTTGCTGACGTGCAGATAGACCACCTGTCGGAGATTGCGCTGGAACTGCCCGTGGCGCCGTAGAAGCGGTGACCCCGGCGGATGCTGAGGCAGCGTGGCAGCGGGCGACCGCTGCTGTGGCTGTTGGCGCTGAACGCAGTGGCTGCGGCGGATTGCGCTGATTGGCCCGGCAGCGTGACAGACTCGTGGTTGGATTCGCCTTCGCGGGTATCGCATAATGCCGCCGCAAAGCAGCAACGCCCGGCACAGCAACTCGAGAAAGCACCCGTGTCTACCGCCCCGCTCACCCTCAGCCCGACCAGGCGCCTGTTACACGCTGAATACCGCGCCCTGCTGGCCTCGCTGGTTTCCAGCGTCGCCCACGAGATCAACAACAGCCTCAGCCAGCTCTACCTGTTGGCGGGCGTCTCGCAGCCGTCGGAGGCCACCCTGCCGCGGGTGAAGACCGTGGCGGAACGCATGGCCCGCAACACCGAGTTGCTGGCCATGCTCTCGCGCCCTAACCTGGACCCGCGGCTCAACGGCGACCTCGCCGCCGAGCTGAAGGCCGCCTGGAACCTGCTGGAGCACACGCGGCGCCTGCGCAACTGCCGCGTGACGCTGGATGTCCCCGGCACGCCCTGCCCCACACACATTGACGGGGCTCTGCTGCACATGCTGGGGGTGGTCGGGCCGCTGGTGGTGGCCGGCGCACAGGACCTGGCGGGGCGCGTTCGCGTGGCGGTCGCGGCGGACGGCGAACACTGGCTCTATTCCGTGCAAGGCGACGCCTCCACGCGCCGGCCCACGTCCAAACTGCCGTCTTCGCTGGGTGACACCCTGCACCTGCTGATACAAGAGATGAAGGCCACGCCGGACGTGCTGCGCGACAGCGACATCCGCATTCGCATCGCCCGCGCCTGATCACACAGCGCGCGAACTACGGCTGCCCCAACGCCGCCAGCAAGGCCGGCGAAAGCTCGGCCCGCAGGTGGCCCCGGAAGAGCCCCTCCCCGCGCCGGGCCGCTTGCAGGCAGCTTCGCACCTCGGCCAGCCGCGCTGCGGGGGCCGGGTCGCTCAGGGCGCCGGCCTGCGCCTCAAGACTCTCAAGCTCGGGCATTACGTCGGCTCCTTCGTCCAGCCGGCAACGCAACACTACCGCCGCGCACTCCAGGGCGGTCCCCGCGCAGCCCGCCTCGCGCAGGGCGCTCTCGGCCGCGCGCGCGAGGCGGCACGCGTCGTCACCCTTGCCCAGCAGCAACAGGCAGGCCGCCAGCTCGCCGCGAGCGGCACCCTCCACCACGAGTTCGTGGCCCTGCTCAGCCCGGGCCACCGACTGTTCCAGCAGGGCCACACCTGCCTGAACCTCGCCCTGCCGGAAGCGCAGACGCCCCAGGTTGCCCAGCACCACCGCCTCGTAGCGCAGGTAGCCCGCAGCCCGGTGCAGCGCGAGTGCCTGCTCGTAGGCCTGCAACGCCTGCTGCGGGCGGCTGGTCTCCGCGTAAAGGTCGCCCAGATAACCCAGGAACATCCCTTCGTAGCGCCCGGCTGCCACGCTGCGAATCAGGGCCAGGCCCTGGTGATAGAGCCGCTCTGCTTCAGCAAAATCTCCCACCTGCTGGCGGCACAAGGCAATGCAGCACAAGCAGAATCCCTGCCCGGAGACCTTGCCCAGGCGCGTATGCAGCACCAGCGCGGCGCGGTACTCGCGCTCTGACTCCAGCACCCGGCCGCGATCCATGTGAAGGCTGGCCAGGTTCTGGCGCAGGGTGGATTCGCCGGCCTCGTTGCCAATCTCCTGTGCCACGTCCAGCGCCAGGTGATACTGCGCCTCGGCGGCATCCAACTGCCCCTGGTTCTGCAGGTGACGCGCGTACTCGCCACGAACCGAGGACTCCCGGACCCGGTCGCCCACGGCCAGCGCCGCCGCCAGCGATTGTTCCAGCAGCCCGCCTGCCTCAACCGGCCTGCCCATGTCCGCCAGCAGCGAAGCGTAGTTCACCAGGGCACCCGACGTCACTTCGCCGCTGCCGGCCGCCAGCGCCAGCAGGGCGCGGTAAAGTTCTTCCGCCTCTGCGCTGCGACCCTGGGTGCCGCGAATCAGGGCGAGCTGCAACAACACACCGGCGCGCACGGCGGGGTCGCAGCTTGCTGCCAGTTCCAGCGCCCGTGCTATGTCCGCCTCGCACTCGGCCACTTGCCCCATGCGGTTCTTCAGCTCAGCGCAATAAGTGATCGCCAGTGCCAGGCCCCGGGTGTAACCGCAGCGTTCCAAGCGGTTCTTGGCGCGGGCGTAAAGGCGCCGGGCCTTGGCAAGCTGACCCCTGCCCTCCGACAGGATGGCCAGCGCCGGCAACGAGCGCCCGGCTGTCTCGTCCAGGCCCAGCTTCACGCCCTCGCGCAGGGCGCGGCGAACCAGTTCCAGCGCGGTGCGCCCCTCGCCCAGATCCCGCAAGGCCTCCGCCAGTTCCAGCAGGGCGTTGGCCTTCTGGGTGGGCGTGGCAGCCGCATGCTCGATCAACCGGGTCTGGCACAGGCGCCGCTCAACCGGGCGGTGGTTGCGGCGCGCCCAGAGGCCCGCGCGCTCCAGGTAGCAGGCTTCCTTGCGGCCCAGCAGGATCTCGTCCTGCCGGCGCGTGCTGCTGTTCGCGACCTGCAGCAGGGCGGCCTGGGCCAGGCGGGCGTGATCGGCAAGCTCCAGGGCAAAGGGGTCCAGGGATTCCGGCTTGCCCGGTTGCCCCAGCAGCGCCTCGCACAGCTCCAGCACCAGCCGGTGCAGGCGGGCACGCTCGCTGGGCAACTGCAATTCGTAGGCCGCGCTGCGGATCAGCGTGCCGGAACAGATAGGCGAGCTCGGCGTCCACAGGGGCAAGTATAGCCGGCCCCCGCGCTGCCCGGATTACCTGCCCGGAACATCTTGTTCGTATAGTGGAAAGGACGCCGCAAGGAGTACCCATGTCCGGACTGCACAAAGTCGAGCCCGACCAGCCGCAGGAAGTTGCCTTCTATGAGGGCTACCAGCGCGGGCACCTGGACACCTCGCGCATGCTGGCCCGCCGCTCGCTGGTCTACCTGTTCCTGGGCGGGTTCCTGGGCTCGGGCCTGCTGTTTCTTGCCTTCAGCGCCGGGTGGCTGGACCGCATCCACGGCGAGCCGGTGGTGGAGGACCCCGCCCTTACTCAGCAGAAGCCCAAAGAGTACGCGCGGGCCATCGAGTGGGCCAAGCGCTTCACCGTGGGCATCGTGGCTGAGACGCCGGACCGCACTGTGCGCGGCTATTACGGCGAAGGGCGCATCCCCGGCCAGAGCCACATCGGCAGCGGCATCGTGGTCAGCGAAGACGGCTACGTGTTGACCAACAGCCACGTCATCCCCGCCAACGTGAAGACCCTGTCGGTGGTGCTGGGCGACAACATCTACGAGGCGCGCTTCGTGGGGCATCGGCCCGAGTACGACCTGGCGGTCATCAAGGTGAACACCAAGGGCCTGGTGCCGGCCTCGCTGGGCGACAGCGAGAAAGCCGAACAGGGCGACGTGGTTGTCGCCATCGGCAGCCCCTATGGGCTGTTCCACACCGCCACGGAGGGCATCGTCAGTTACGTGGGGCGCCGCAGCGACGCCTCCAACACCGTGGTGCGCAACTTCCTGCAGACCTCGGCGGCGATCAACCCCGGCAACAGCGGCGGGCCGCTGGTGGACCTGACCGGCCGCGTGATCGGCATCAACACCTGGAAACTGAACGACCAGGACTCTGACACCAGCACCGACGGCATCGGCTTTGCCATTCCCATCAACGTGGCCCGGCGCGTGTACGAGGCCATCGTGGCGAGCGACGACCGCCGCAAGGACGACAAGATCAGCTCGGTTCCACGCAACCTGCAAAGCTCGTTTCTTGGTGTGCGCGTCGAGACCGGCGGTTTTCGCCCCGAAAGCCGCAAGGGTGCCGTGATCCGCGACGTCATCTACGGCACAGCCGCCGACAAAGCCGGCCTGCGCGCGGGAGACCTGATCGTGCGGGTGAACGACACCGCCATCAGCGCCTTTGATGACTTGGCCGGGGCCCTGAAGGCCCTGCAGCCGGGGGAGAAGATCCGGCTGGCCTACGAGCGCGACGGGCAGACGCACTTGGTGGAGATCGTTCTGGGCGGGTAGTAGGCGGGTGGCAATTGGTAACCAGAATGGCAGCAAAATCGCCACCTGAGCAGTTTTTACACTAAGCCACTTTTTGGGTGCGATCAGGGCACTTCTGTAAGCATCTGTTTTGCAATGGCTTACAACTTCTGCGAATTGGCACGCTTGCTGCTCTGTATGGGTCGGAAGACCGGCCCCCAAGCCGTTTTCTACG
>JADLBZ010000228.1 GCA_020847415.1 Planctomycetota bacterium | reverse complement strand
TGGTTGCGCCTGTCGGGCAGGAAGCACAGAGGTCGGGGTAGCCGCACGGCGATGAGCCCGACACGGAGCAGACAAGATGCCGCGTCTTCTGGGTGTAGACATTCCCGCGAACAAGCAGCTCCCGTACGCGTTCCAGTACATCTACGGGATTGGCAAGGCAGTGGCCCGCAAGATCTGCGAGGGCCTGAGCCTGGACCCGTTGCGCAAGGCGCACACGCTGACAGAAGACGAGATCACCCGCATCACGGCCTTCGTCGAGAAGGGCTTTGTGGTGGAGGGTAACCTGCGCCGCCAGCGCACCCAGAACGTGAACCGCCTGCGCGACATCAAGTGCTACCGCGGCCAGCGCCACCGGGCAAACCTGCCCGCGCGCGGGCAGCGCACGCGCACCAACGCGCGTACGCGCAAGGGCCCCAAGAAGACCATCGCGGGCAAGAAGAAGGTCACCAAGTAAGGGATAGACCAGGTACGCGCACAGGGCCTTGCGGCCCGGCGTGTGCCGCTGACGCGGGGGACCTGCCCGGAGCAGGGACGAGCCCGCAGGAGCAAGAGCAATGGCCAAGCAGGCAGCAGGCGCGGCAACCACAGAGCAGGCCCCGGCAGCGGCGGCCCCGGCCCCCGTGGCAAAAGAGGGCGGTGCCAAAGAGGGTGGCTCCAAGGAGGGCGGATCTGGTTCCGCCGGCTCCAAAGAGAAGAAGGCGGCGCGCAAGATCAAGCGTAACGTGCCGCGCGCCGTGGTGTACGTGAAGAGCACCTTCAACAACACCATTGTCACGGTGACCGACCTGAACGGCGATACCATCGCCTGGGACTCGGCCGGCAGCATGGGCTTCAAGGGCTCGCGCAAGGGTACGCCCTTTGCCGCGCAGCGCGCCGGTGAGAACGTGGCGGAGAAGATCAAGAAGATGGGCGTGCGCGAGGTGGAAGTGCTCGTGCAGGGCCCCGGCGCCGGCCGCGAGTCCGCGGTGCGCTCGATGCAGGGCCGCGGCATTGAGGTGAAGTCCATTGAGGACATCACGCCTTTGCCGCACAACGGCTGCCGCCCCAAGAAGAAGCGGCGCGTATAGCGCTGACGGGCGCAGTCGTGGGATGAATGCAGACTGTCGCAGGCCGCCGCAAGCGACAACGCATGGCCGGGAAACATAAGGGTGCGCGGCGCACCGGGAACCCCGGCAGTAAGCCTGCAGGACGAGGAGATAAGGCGCATGAGAATCCGCTGGCGTGGGTTGGAGCTGCCGAACCGTCTGCTGTGCGACAAGGACTCCCAGACCCAGAGTTTCGGCAGGTTCACGGTCGAGCCGTTTGAACGCGGCTTCGGCACCACCATCGGCAACAGCCTGCGGCGCATCCTGCTTTCCAGCCTGGAAGGCACGGCGCCGGTTAACCTTCGTATCAAGGGCGTCTCGCACGAATTCGAGAGCCCCAAGGGTGTGCTGGAAGACGTGCCGCACATCGTGCTGGCCGTCAAGAAGCTGCAGGTGGCGCTGGCCACTGATCAGCCCAAGACCCTGCGCCTGAAAGTGGGCAAGAAGGGGCCCGTTACGGCTGCCGACTTCGCCCAGGATGCCGAGGCCGAGGTGATGAACCCCGACCTGGTGCTGTGCACCCTGACTGCCGCGCAGGACTTTGAGCTGGAAGTGACCGTGCGCCGTGGCCGCGGTTACCAGACGGCTGAGGAACTCAGCCAGGGGAGCGCTGATCTGGGCCTAATCTGGCTGGACGCTAACTTCAGCCCGGTTACGCGTGTGCGCTTCAAGACCGAGTACACCCGCGTGGGCAAGCTGACCAACTACGACCGCCTGGTCCTGGAGATCTGGACCAACGGCACGAAGGACCCCGAGTTCTGCCTGGTCGAGTCCGCCAAGATCATGCGCAAGCACCTGAACCCGTTTGTGCAGTACTACGAGCTCAAGGACCAGTTTGTGGCCGAGGGCGCCAAGGTGGGCGACGCCGGACGCAAGAGCGACGAGGTCGAGCGCACCCGCCAGCTGCTGATGCGCCCGATTACCGAGCTGGACCTGAACGTGCGTGCCAACAACTGCATGCGCGCTGAGCGGATCAACACGATCGGCGACCTGGTGGCCCGCACCGAGGACGACCTGCTCGAGATCCGCAACCTGGGCAAGACCACGCTCAAGGAAATCAAGAAGAAGATTGAGGACATGGGGCTGCGCTTTGGCGTGAACCTCGCCGATTACGGGGTCAACCAGGGTGCAGTCGAGGCCGGTTCGCTGGCTGGTTCGTCGTCCGGTAACTAGCGTTTGAGAAGGATGGAGTCATGCGTCACCGCAAGAAGGGCCGCAAGCTTGGTGTTTCCTCCTCGCACCGCCGTGCGCTGGGCAAGAACATGGTGCAGGCGCTCATTGACCATGAGCGCATCGTGACCACGTGGGAGAAGGCCAAGCAGTATCAGCCGCTGGCCGAGAAGGTGCTGAACCTTGCCAAGAGCGGCTCCCTGAACAACGTGCGTCGCGTGCGCACCCTGGTGGGAAGCCGGTCGCTGGAAAACCCGGTGACGGTGACCGAGGTGAGCGGCGAAGGCAAGGACCAGGTCAAGAAGACCCGCACCATCGCCCGGACCACGCTGCAGAAGCTGTTCAAGGACCTGGGGCCCCGTTACCTCGCCAAGGACGACCGTCCCGAGCGCAAGGGCGGCTACACCCGCATCCTGCGTTTGGCGCGTCGTCGTGTCGGCGACAACGCCAGCCAGGTGATCTTTGAGTTGACGGCTGCAACCTGGACCAAGAGCGAGTAGCGCGACGGCAATGCCGTTGCGCATTGACATCCTTACCCTTTTCCCGGCCATGGTGCAGGCGGTGCTGTCTGAAAGCATCCCGCGCATCGCGGCCGAAAAGGGCGCCGTGGAGTATCATCTGGCCAACTTCCGCGATTTCGCGGAGGGCGTGCACCAGAGCGTGGACGACCGCCCCTATGGCGGCGGCGCCGGCATGGTGCTGATGTGCAGGCCGATTTACATGGCCCTGCGCGACGTGACGGCACGGGACCAGCGGTCGCCTCACCTGGTTCTGCTGACGCCCGCCGGGCGCCGCTTCAACCAGGATGTGGCGCGCGAGCTGGCTGCCAAGGAGCGACTGCTGTTTCTGTGCGGGCGCTACGAGGGGTTTGATGAGCGCATCCGGCAGGGGTTCGCCTGGGACGAGATCAGCATCGGCGATTACGTCCTGTCCGGCGGCGAGCTGGCGGCTCTCAGCGTGGTGGATGCCGTGGTGCGGCTGCTGCCGGGGGTGCTGAACAAGGAGGCCAGCGCGGAGATTGAGAGTTTTGCGCTGGGCAGGCACGGCAGGCTGCTGGAGTACCCGCAGTACACGCGGCCGGTGGAGTTTGAGGGGATGAGGGTGCCGGACGTGCTGCTTTCCGGGCACCACGGCGAGATCGAGAAGTGGCGCGTGGCGCAGGCAGTGCAGCGCACGCGGGAACGCAGGCCGGACCTGCTGCCGCCGGGCGGCGCAGAGCGGCCGAAAGAGGGTAAGGACTGACAGGCCGAGCAGGCTGTAAGGGCCTGGGGGCCAAGAACGCAGACAAGACTGACAGGCATCCGGAAACCCGGCTGCGGCAGCGGAGAAGAGCCATGAGTGGATTTGCCTACGAGCTGGAGCGCAACGAGCTGAAGAAGACGAACCTGCCTGTATTCCGGGTTGGTGACTCGGTGGATGTTCACGTGCGCATCAAGGAAGGCGAGAAAGAGCGCGTGCAGATTTTCTCGGGCATCTGCATTGCCCGCAAGGGAACCGGCCTGCGCGAGACCTTCACCGTGCGCCGCATCGTGGAGGGCGAGGGTGTGGAGCGCGTGTTCCCCCTGCACAGCCCAAACGTCACGCAGATTGTGGTGACCCGCTCGGGCGTTGTGCGCCGCGCCAAGCTGTACTACATGCGCGGTCGTGAGGGCAAGGGCGCCCGCATCAAGGAGCGCGTGAACGCGCGCTATGTGGGCAAGCTTGACGAGCACCGTAACGCCAAGGGCGCCAAGGCCGCTGCTCCCGCAGAAAAGGCCGCAGAGAAGGCCGCAGAAAAGGCCGAAGAGAAGAAGTAGCCCAGGCTGCCAGTGAATCCATCAGGCCCGTCGCGTTGCGGCGGGCCTGCGCATTTCCGGACCGGCGCGGGTATTCTTTGTGCGGACGCCGGCGGGGGGGCCATGTTCATCCTTGAACTGATCGGCTCACTCTGGGCCCGCCTGCGCAGGCGCGGCGAAGATGGGCGTGGCGCGTCGGCAACCCGTGCGGTGGGCGACCGCGCCGAGGAGTTTGCCCTGGCGCACCTGAAGCAGCTGGGCTTCCGCGTGCTGGAGCGCAACCTGCATGACGAAGACGGCGAACTGGACCTGGTGGGTCGCATGAAAGGCCTGGAAGGCCTGGTGGTGGTAGAGGTGCGAGCCCGCAAGACAGGCGGCCTGATCACGCCGCGCGAGGCCGTGGACGCACGCAAACAGCGGCAAGTGGTTCAGACGGCGCGGCGGCTGTTGCGGCGCAAGGGCTATCACGACGTGCTGCGGTTTGACGTGGTGGGCGTGTATCTCGACGGCGAAGGCAACCCGACCCGCGCCGAGCATTTCCCGGATGCCTTTGACGCCCGCGTCCTGCGCGAACGAGCGTAGCGGGATCAGATGCCCAGGGCGTCGCGCAGCAGGCGCAATTCGCCGGCGAGCTTGCGCACGCGCCGCCCGGTGGTCTGGTTGAGCATGGGCAGATCTTCCGCCAGTTCCAGGGCTTCCGCTGCCGACTCGCGGGCCTCGTCGGCGCGGCCGCTCATGAGCAGCGCGCGGGCGCGAAGCGTGAGCGCCTCGACACACTCGGGGCGCAGGGTGGCCACGAGGCACCAAGGGGCCTGCAACGCGGCCTCAATGCAGCGCAAGGCCTCAGCTGGGTCATGCATGCGCAGGTGGCTCTCTGCGCAGCCGAGTTCGGAGGTCACGTATTCCTGGCGCAGGTCGGCCCGCCGGGAAACCTCGGCGGCGAGCTGATTGGCGGCCAAGGCCAGCACCTCGTCGCCGCTGGCGCTGTGCACCTCGGCGCGCGTGGTGTGCAGCAGCGCCTGCAGTTCGGGCACGGCCCGCTCGCCGAGTTTCTGCTCCGCGGTGTTGATGTACTGGAGGGCGGCATCGGGCGCGGCGTTCTCCAGGGCGAGCAGAGCCAGGTTG
>JADLBZ010000227.1 GCA_020847415.1 Planctomycetota bacterium | reverse complement strand
TGCACACGGGCAACTGGTCCCGCCGGGCTGTCTCGGCGCCTTACCAGGTTGGCGCGCTTGCCTTTGACGCCGCCGGTGAGCGTATCTACTGCAACGACAAGGATCGCATCGTGCGCCTGCGGGCCGGCGACGCCGTTGCCCTGGACGCGCAAGTGAGCCTGAAGCCGGATAACGCCGACATCGAGATCGCGGCAGACGGCTCTCTGGTGTACTTCCACATGGCGGGCGAATTGCTGGCCTGGCGCCACGCCGACCGCATGGTGGCCTGGCGCCGCAAGGGCCTGGTGCTGGCTGGTGGGGGCGCCTTGGTTGAGGGCGCGAATCTGCTGGTGTGCGTGGACGAAGCCACCTGTGAGCCGGTGCTGGTGGACCCTACCACAGGTGACGAACGCCGCCGCCTGGCTTGGCCGGAGGGGTTGGAGAAGACCGGCAACCTGATGGCTGCGACCGACGAGGGCTCGGTGCTGGCGATTACCAGTGAGCCTGCCAGGGACGGCGACAGCTGGACCGAGCTGCTGGTCTGGCGCGCCACCGAGGACTACCAGCCCGTGCGCCTGCGCCCGGAGCCGCTGCAGGGCGTGCCCTACAAGTACCTGATGGGCTCCCCGGCCATCTCGCCCGACGGCAAATACGTTGCCTGTTGCTGCTGGAACGGCTACCGAGTGGTTGAGGTCGCCACCGGCGTGGCGAGCTGGATCAAGACGCCCCACGAGTTCATGAACAATGCAGGCCTGCGCTTCAGCCCGGACAGCAAGGAGCTCTGGGCGGTCGGCATGGGACTGCATAGCGGTATCTACCGCATGGATGTTGCCAAAGGCGAGTTGCTGGGCGTGGTCAGCTTCGAGGCAGCCACGGGCAGCGAAGTATCCGGCAAGACGTTCGCCGTCGAGCCCGGAGGCAAGACCGTGCTGGTGGCCCCGGCTGTCGGCAACTCGGACAAGACCCTGTACCGCGTCGAGATTGCCACCGGCAAGGTGGTGGATCACCTCAAGGCCCACACCAGCAGCCTGCAGGCCCTGCAGCTCAGCCCCGATGGCCGCTGGGTCGCCACCCTCGATTCCAGCTTCGTCCTGCACGTCTGGCGCATGACCGAATAGCCGCCGACGCCGCATGCACCGCCGGGCATGCCGTGTGGGCATGCCCGGTTCCGTTACCCCCATTTTGCTTGCCAGCCCCGCCCCCCAGCCGCAACATGGCGGCCCCAACCCGGAGAACACCATGGCCCGACCGGCAACCGTGCAGGACAAGCGCAGCGAAGCGGTGGAGATGGCGCTGGCGCAGATTGAGAAGAACCACGGCAAGGGCGCCCTGATGAAGCTGGGCGACTCAGCGGCGGTGGACATTCCCTGCATCACCACCGGCTCGATCTCGTTTGACCTGGCGCTGGGCGGCCGCGGCATACCCCGCGGGCGCATCATCGAGATCTACGGGCCGGAGAGCAGCGGCAAGACCACCATCGCGCTCACCGTGGTGGCGGAAGCCCAGCGGCGCGGCGGCTTGGCGGCTTTCATTGACGCCGAGCACGCCCTGGACCCCGGCTATGCCGAGAAACTTGGCGTAGACGTGAAGAACCTGTACGTCAGCCAGCCCGACAGCGGCGAGCAAGCCCTGGACATCACCGAGACGCTGATCCGCAGCAATGCCTTTGACGTGATCGTCGTGGACAGCGTGGCGGCCCTGGTGCCCCGCGCCGAGCTGGAAGGCGACATGGGCGACGCCCAGATGGGCAGCCAGGCGCGCCTGATGAGCCAGGCCATGCGCAAGCTCACGGCTGCCGTGGCGCGCGCCAAGACCTCGCTGATCTTCATCAACCAGATCCGCATGAAGATCGGCATCGTGTTCGGCAACCCCGAAACTACCACCGGCGGCAACGCGCTGAAGTTCGCGGCCAGCCAGCGCATCGAGGTGCGCAAGGGCAAACCCATCAGTGTCGGTGAAGAGATGGTCGGCCACGAGGTGAACGTGAAGGTGGTGAAGAACAAGATGGCGCCGCCCTTCAAGAAGACAACCCTCGAGATCATCTTCAACGAAGGCGTCAGCAAGCTGGGCGACCTGCTGGAGCTTGGCGCGCAAACCGGCGTGGTGAAGCGCTCGGGCGCCTGGTGGACCTGGGGCGAAACCAAGCTGGGACAGGGCAAGGAGAACGCCAAGCAGTTCCTGGCCGAGCACGAGGACATGCGCCGCACCCTGGACCGCACCGTGCGCGAATCTCTGGGCATGGCCCCCGCTGAAGAACGCAAGCCGACCGAGTAGCCGGCTGGATCCACAACATGACAAGGGCTGCCGTGCTCGGCAGCCCTTGCAGTTCAATCGGGGTGCGAAGGCCCGGTGTTGCCCATGCTTCAGGCGCGGGTGCGGCGCCGCAGGCAAAACGCGCCCGCCGCCAGGGCTGCCAGTGTCGCCAGCAGGCCCAGGGGCCGCATGTCTGCCTGTGCCGCACATCCGCCGCCGCCACCGCCGCCGGAAGTTAGCAGAGGGCCACCACCACCACCACCTCCGCCACCACCGCCACCAAGGGCGGCTGCAGTGCCCTGAAGTACCACAACGTAGGCACTCTCGTCCGCGTCGTCGCTGTGGATGGTCAGGGTGACGCTGAACGTGCCCATGGCGCCCGCCGTAATGCTGACCGGCAGCGCCACCGAGCTCAATGCAGCCACGGGGCCGGCAGCGGGTGCCGTGGGGATGCAGGTGCAGTTGGAGGCGCCGCTGACCGTGACCACAGGGCTGACCAGCGACAGCGGCCCGCTGCCGGTGTTGTGGATGCGCAGCTGGGTGCTTCCGGCCGTTCCCGCCACCAAGCCGGCCAGCGAAACCGTGCCGCCGCTGGCTACGGTGCCGCCGCTCGCGTTACGCACTTCGATCTCCTGGCTGGTCCCAGCCGTTGCCGTGCCGGCCACGTTCAAGGTAAAGGGGCTCTCGTCAGGGTCGTTGCTGGCGGCAACCAGGGTCATGGACCACGGCCCCGGGGCAACGGGCGTGACGCTCATGCCCGCCAGCGCCGAGGCGCCGGGCAGCAAGTAGCTGACCACGGCTGTGGCCACAGCGGTGCAGTTGGACGCTGTCGTGACGCTGAACGAGGTAAAGTACAGGGTAGAGGCGCCGGTGTTGGCCACGGGCAGACTAACCAGGCGGACAATGCCCGCGCTGCTGCCGCTGATGGCGGCTGTCCCGTTGTTGGCAACCACCGCCCCGCCCTCGTCGCGCACCTCGATGTCAGGGCTTGATGCAGCCGGGCAGACACCGTTGACGACGAAGCTGTAGGGGTTCTCGTTGGGGTCGTCCGTGGTCATCTGAAACGTGAATTGAAACGACCCGGCCGCAAGGGCATGAAACGTGACGCTGATGTCCTCATAACCCCCAACGGCCGTAAGAGTGGAAACCACCGGTGCCGGGCGGGCAATCTGCGTAACGGCGCAGTTCGAGGCAGCGCTTGCCGTGTAGGGTGTTGCGCCTACCAGGCTGAGGTCCTGCTGTCCCAGGTTGCGCACCCGCAGGTACAGCGTCTGAGCAATGCCCGCAGACACCGGCGTGGGATAGGACCACGTTGAAAGATGGGGTGCATTCTTTTCAACCAGGGGGTACAGGCTTTCCCGGCGATACAGCTCCACATCCGGCTCGGCAGCCACAGACGCGGCTCCCTGCACCACAATGTCGAACGCCGGGTAGTCCGTGGCGTCACTGGACACGCGCACCGTGAAACTCCAGTTGCCGGCTGCACTCGGGGTAATCTGCACCGGCAGCAATCCAAACCAGTCCGGGGCAATCGCGCCGGAGGGCGCGGTTGCCGACGCTGTGCAGTTGACCAGGCCCGTGACGGTTGCGGCCGACACGTGCAGGTCGCCGGCGCCCCGGTTCAGCACCTTGAACATCTCCTGCGTGGAGGCGCCGACGATCTTGCTTGCGGCCGTGTAGGTGCCGCCGTGCGCCAGGGCTATCCCGGCAGGCGACTCCGCGGCAATGGCGGGCGTTCCTGTCACCACTTCCACGTCGTCGATCCACACGCCCATGGAAGGCAGCACCGCAGAAGTCTGGTTGTTGAACCGGGCGAAGAAACGCGCCCTGAGTGAATACGCCGAGGTCTGCACCGGCAGGCGGATGGTGCAGAACTCGAACGCCGCCGTGGTGCCGGTCCAGCCGGAGTCGGATCCCGCGGACGCCACGTGGCTGTAGGGGTTGATGGCGTTGGCTGCACCCGCAGTGGTCAGGTCTGCAAAAGAGCCGCCGTTGATGCTGAGCTGCACAGCCAGCACTTCGGGGAACTGGCCGCTGTTGTCCAGCTGGTGGTGCTTCCAGAACTGAAGCTGATACTGGCCCGCGGGCACGCTGATGGAGGGGGTCGTGAGGAACGTCTGGTAGGCAGAGGTGTTCGGGGGGGCTGCGTGAGCGGATCGGGTTGGGCTGTGCGAGACCACACCGGTTACTGCCCAATTGGCTCCGGTGGGCGAAGAGGTCTCGCTCCAGCCCGCTGGCAGACTTGCCGAGGAGTCGAAGTGCTCGGACAGGGGCTGGCCATGGACCGCCCCTGCCAGCAGCACCATTGCTGCGATTGTGGATAGGAAAGGTTTCATATGCATCCAGGTCTCCGTGACGAGTAATGCCGGTCCCCAAGCCGTGGCCTCGCGGGCCAGTACTGCAGGCTGCTGAACGCTTCCGTTTGCGGGATGCTGCAGACAACCCGCACCAGTAGCGCAGGCGAACCTGCTGCACACCCTGATAGCAGCCCGGCATGGCGAGAGAGAAATGCACAGGCAGTGGCGCGTCGCGACCGGGGCACACCTGTCAGGGTGTCACGTATTTGGAACAGAGCGCGCTGTCGGCACGTCGCACGAGGCGGATCAGCAAGTGCCCGCGACCGTCTTCATCGAACCAGCCGGCAGACTCCCGGCACGGCAATGTCCAGGTACCAGGTCCAGAACTCCAGCATCCGGTTGCGCGAGAAGTGTGGCGTGCCGGGAATGCCGCCTGCCAGAGCCGCCGCTGCCAGAAAGGCCGGGTCCCAAAGATCCGGGTCCTGGGACTCCTTCAACTCTTCATCCGAAACACCGGCATCGGGCACCAGCAGCTCATCCCCGACAGCCACCCATCCACAGGCGACCATGGCACGACACGCCAGATAGGCTGCGTCCTTGCCCTGCGGCGAGTTGCCGAGCCGGCCCTGTTGCGCATCGGTCGCGGCCTTTACCGCCTCGAGAGTCACGCCTCCGTCAAGATACCCGCGGACAAGGTGCAGAAGGTCGCATGGCGCCCGATCACCAAAGGTGCTTTCCCAAACCGGAACAACTTGCGACGCACACCACCAGGCCAGCTCCAGCCGCCGCCGTTTGCCCACTCCCAGTTCTCGCCCGAAGCCGCGCGCGTCCGGCATCAGAGGGCCCAGCTTGAGCAGCATGGCCCGACGCGTCGCAAAGGACAGAAGGTGATCGGGATGGGACTCGAGTTCGCGCCGGCAGCGGACCAGCCACTCTTGCAAGACATGGTTCATGTTCATGCGTCTTTTCACGGCTGAGTAATCCGTCATGGCGGGCAGTTCCTTTTCGAGCATCCTGAGCGTTCTGGTGTTCTGGTGAACCGGCCCCCTGATGGGGGCCGGTTGGTTGATTGCAGGGAGCTGTCTAGGCCTTGCGGCGCCG
>JADLBZ010000226.1 GCA_020847415.1 Planctomycetota bacterium | reverse complement strand
CGCGACAAAGGGAACGGCACCTGACGCAACGTACCGGGCCGCGCGGCATTCTTCAGCCACTACCGGACTTGGCCACAGCCGGCCCTGTTCAGCCAGGGCATGAACCTGCCCGCAGAAGTGTGCCGGTTGGCCTCCCGTACAGGGCAAGTCGCTTCCGGCTCTGTATGCCGGCGCCTTCTGCCGTTTTCCGCGCCTCCGCGACTCCGCGACTCCGCGGTGAATCGCATTTCCGCCGTTGCCGGCTCCACAACGGGCCGCAAGGAAACCGGTTTCTGCTGGCTAGCGCCCGGTTTTTTTCTTCACTTCCGTTGAGGTTTTCGGGCGCCTTGTGCGTCTCACATGGGCGTGGGCCAGGACACTATGGAGCTTGCCGACGCAGCTTTGCTGTCGCGCTTCTGCGAGGGCGACACAGCCGCGTTTGAATGCCTTTACCTGCGCCACCGCGGCGGGTTGTACGGCTACGCCCTGTCGCTGGCGCTGGATGCAGGGGCTGCGGCTGATGCCGTGCAGGAAACCTGGCTGGCGCTGGTGCAGCAGGCAGAACGGCTGGCAGGGGTCGAGAACCTGCGCGCGTACCTGTACCGCAGCGTGCGCAACCGGCTGGTGGATGAGCTGCGGCGCCGGCAGCGCGAGCGGGCAGCGACCCGGCAACTGGCGCTGGTGAAGCCCCGGCACACGGGGATCCCGGCGGATGACGCCGAGACCCTGAATGCCGCCCTGGCGGGCCTGCCCGCCGAGCAGCGCGAAGTGGTGCTGCTGCGGATTTATGGCGGGCTGAAGTTCGGCGAGGTGGCGGAGGTGACCGGCGAGAACCTGAAGACCGTGGAATCGCGCCACCGCCTGGCACTCGAGAAGCTTCACGAAGCTCTTGGCGGAATGCAGGAGTAGGCCATGAACGAGGAAGACCTGCACAACCGTTTCCGCGGGCCCACACCGCCGCCTGAGGTAGACCGGCGCGTGCTGCAGGCTGCGGGAGAGCACGCGCGGGGGTTGGGTTCGGCGTCGTCCCGCCTGTCGGAAGAAGCGAAGCCGACGTACAGTAATGAGTCCGGTCCCCGGGACCGGCAGAGGGAGCAGGCCATGTCAGACACCATCGTCTTCCCGTGCCCCGCGTGCGGCACCAAGTACAACGTCGGGCCGCAACACGCCGGCAAGAAGACCACCTGCAAGAAGTGCGGAGCGACGGTCACCGTGCCCACGCCGGAGGTGGCCAACCCCACCATCATCGGCGGCACGCGCACCATCCGGCGCGCCGATATCGACCCCGGCGTCTCGGCGGCTCATGCCCCCGTGCAGGGCCCGGCAGCCATGGCGGCGGCCCCCGCCCCGGCCGACGCTGAAGTGGACATGAAGGGCGGCGCATCGGTGATGCGCAAGAACGAGACCGTTTTTGGCCAGCAGCCGGTGCAGGCGGGCCCGGCGCGCGCGCCCGGTCGCGCCGGCCCGGCGCCGGTCAGCAGGGCACCAGCCCCGGCTGGGCGTCCCGCCGGTCCCGGTGTGCCGGCTCCCAAGGGCAAGTCCAAGACGCCGCTGTTCCTGGGCATCGGCGGCGGCGTGCTGGGCCTGATCGTCATTGTAGCCATCATCATCGGCAGCGGTCCTGACAACGCGGGCGGCGGGCAGGGCGGCGGCGGCAGCACGGCCGGCGGCGGCCCTGCGGCCAACGCGGCGCCCCAGAAGTCGGCCGACGAGATCCTGCTGGCCGAGATCAAGTCCCGCTACAACAACAAGGACAGCCTCAAGACCAACGAGATTGAGGACTATTACAAGCAGTGCCGCGAGCGCAAAGCCAAGCCCGATTTCAAGCAGTACATGGACCAGTGGGCCGACGAGCTGGCCAAGCGCGCCGAGGGCGAGCCCGGCAAGCGTCTGGCCACGCTGGCCCTGATGCTGGACGACGACGGCTACCCCGCCGGCAAGGCCATGCTCAAGAAGGCCTCGGTGGCCATGGAAGACAGCGCCACCCGCCCCGTGCAGAAGCGCCGCCCCAACGGCGAGACCTACACGGCCGAGGAGCCGGACGAGATCTTCGTCAAGGTCGTGCAGCGCCTCGGCTGGAAGCCTTACAAGCGTCCGGAAACCATGGACGCCTGGGGCACCTTTGACCTGCCCGAGGTCAAGGCCTACGAAAACGCCTACATGGACATCGAGGAGATCTACCGCAAAGTCAACATGATGCCGCCCGAGAAGATCACGGCGCTGGTCAGTCTGGAAGAGGCCGCGGTGACTGCGGGCAAGGCGCTGGATGACGCCCATGCCAAGGACGGGTTTGCCAAGAACGCCCGGCTGGCCTTTGGGCGCTTCTGCGAGGCCAACGCCGGCGGCAAGGTGAACCGCAAGAAGCGCCAGCGCTCGTGGTCCCTGGAGGCCATGGGCCGCAAGGGCGAACAGAAGCGCGACGGCACCGCCAAGACCATCCGGGACATCTGGACCTACACCTACTGGAAGCCCTTCATGGTCTACGTGGAGCTGCCTGTTGACCAGGAGCAGGGCGAGCTCTCGGCCCAGTTCAAGGAGACATTGGAAAGCAAGTCGGCCCTGCTGCAGCAGGAGCATGAGTGGTTCAAGGAGAATTTCATAGACGCCTTCAGCCTCAAGCGCCAGAAGCCCCAGTTCAATGCCGAGGTGGCCGAGCGCGAAGGCTGGCCCATGGAGATCATGGTGCTCAAGGACAAGGCGACCTTTGACCAGTACTTCGAGGACGTGAACGGGCAACCCAACCCCGGCGCCCGCGCCTTCTATTCGCCCCTGGACGAGAAAGTGATCACCTATGACGACACCGGCGAAGTACCCCCGGACATGCTGTGGTTCAACGAGTCGGTGCTGATTCACGAGACCTTTCACCTGCTCTCGGACCACTACGCCGCCAACCCCATGTTCGAGCTGGAAGAGATGATGGAGAAGACCCGCTACGCCAACGTGCTGGTGCAGGAGGGCATCACCGACTCCATGTCGGGCTTCCGCCGCACCGGGGAAGGTCGCAACGCGAAGTACGAGTTCCTGAAGCAGAACCACCTGCGCCTGAAGAGCTGGCAGAGCATCTACGAGCAGGTGGGCAAGAAGAACATCTACCGCATCCAGGACATGATCCAGTGCACCCACTACGGCCAGTGCCAGCAGGTGGGCGTGCAACGGCTGGCGTCCCTGGGTATTGCCCGCCCGCGGTCCCAGGAACACGCCATGCAACTGGGCGGCTTCTGCCTGGGCCTGTACTACGCCGCCGGCTGCCAGGCCAGCTACTTCTTCAACGAGTACAAGGAAGGCGGCAAGTACGTCTACCGTGACAAGTGGTGGACCTACTTGCGCAAGGACTACACGGGCGAGATCACCCACGAGGGCGTGAACCCCGAGCCCGGCATCAAGGCTTTCAAGGAAGTGTTCGGCATCAAGACGGACAAGGACTGGGATGCCATGGAGAAGGCCTTCGTGGAGTTCACCCTGGCGCTGAAGCCGGAAGACGTGGGCCGCGGCGCCGACGAAGGCAGGCTGGAGGATGGCGGCGACGAGGGCGGGGGAGACGAAGGCGGCGACTCGCTGCCCGACTACCACGAAGGCTGCTACAGCGACCCGGCCCTGGCCGGCCCCACCCGCCGCGAACTGGCCGGCGCGGCCCGGTAGTCCCTCCATTGGGGTACACACCTGCACAAACAACCGGGGTCGGGCTAATGCCCGACCCCGGTCTCGTTCGTGCCGCGAGCTACTTGGCAGGCGGTTCCTGGCCGCGCCACACATTGAAGGTGTTCAGGTTGGCATGCCCGTTCTGCTTCAGGTACAGGAAGAGCTGCATCTTGTAGGCAGGCAGGTACTTGAAGGCCGTGTCCAGCAACAGCCGCCCCAGGCTCATCACATCGCCGTTGGGGCGCTTGACGGTCTTTCCCTGGAAATCCCCCGAGGGGATCTCGGCCATTACCGCCTTCAGGTCCGCGGCGGCGCGCTTCAGGGCGGCCGGGATTTCCTGCAGGGCGAGCTTCTCGCTGGCGTCATGCATCTTCTTGCCGATCTCCCAGTCGCCTTTCGCGCCGGCCTTGATGGGCCCGACCCCGCACACGGTGAGGTAGCGCAGCAGCTCCAGCGTGCTGCGCTGGCCCGGCGAGGGTCGCCAGTTCTCGGTGCCCGGCTGCACCTTGGCGGCCAGGTGCTCAATGCAGGCAAACTCCTTCAGCATCGAGTCCAGGATGGTCTGTTTGTCGATCATGGTCGTCTCCTTTGCGGGCAACATGGACGTGTGAAGTCGCGGGTTACTGCGGTCTTCACCACCGCACGGTCCTGGTGCGGATTACAGGGTTCATTGGCCGTCATGTCCACAAGCTGCCCGCTGCTCCGGTGCGGAGGGAGGCTGAGCCCGTGGCTGGGGCCATGCGCCCCTACGTGGGGCTGATCCAGCGCGAGAGCAAGCGCCCCGCCGGGTAGCAGGCCAGGGCAGCCAGCCCCAGCCACGGGTGCTGCGGCGCGCAGGCCAGCGCAAACGCCGCCATCAGCAGGCTTTCGCCCCGGATGCCCGTTGCCACGCAGGCCCCCAAGCGCTGGGGCGTGGGCTCGGCGCGGGCGGCATCCAGTACTCGCCACAGTTGCAGCAGCAGGGCGGCCGCCACCAGCATGGGCGCCAGCGTGCCAAGCACCGGGCTGGCGGCAGCGCCCGGCTGGAAGAGTCGGTTCACCGGCAAGGCCAGCACGATGGGCAGAAGCACAAGCTGGGCGGGGCGCAGGAAGGGCCAACCGCCGCCCGCGTCTTCAAGGAGGCTGAGGGAGGTCACCACGCAGAAGTAGGCAAACACGCTGCCGGCGGCCCAGGACAACAGGGCGCACGACCACGGGTGCGGCAGCAGGGCCAGCGCGGGCAGGCACACGTTCAGGGCCCGGCAGCAGGCGATGACAGCCACGCCGGCGGCGCTTTGCAGGCGCGGGTGCGTCACGCGCACGCCCTGCACACGGCCTGCAGCCAGCACGTTGTACAGCACGGTCAGGCCGGCCAGCAGCAGGGCCGGCAGTGCCACGCCCGCCAGCGCAGCACCCGCCAGCCCCAGCGCATACAGGCCGACGGTCACGGCGGAAGCCAAGCCAAAGCTGACTTCGCCGGTCACCAGGGGGCGCCGCTTGCCCAGCAGGCGGTCCTTGCGCAGGTGCAGCAGGTCGTTGGCGCCCATGCCGCCCAGGTAGATGCCGGCTGTAGCCACAAGCAACCAGGGCAGCCGGCCGTGGGTCAATGTCGCACCGCAGGCCAGGGCCACGGCAGTGCCGCCAAAGATGTCGGCCAGCGCCGACGGCAGCGCGGACAGGCGCACCAGCTTCAGGACGGCAAGGGGCTTCACCCGGTCTGTCCCGTGGTGCGGCGGCGGCGGGGCCGCGAGGCCTCAATGGGGCCGGTCTTGCTGCGGCCGCCTGCCTCCAGCACCGGCACAATGCCGCCGCCCCGGCGCACGTTCACCACCGGGTCGCTGTTGATGCGCGCGATGCACCCGCCGTACTCGCCGCGGATGGCAAAGGCCCCCAGCACCAGGAAGCGTGACTGCTCGACCACTTCGTTGCCCTCCAACAGGGGCACGGGGTGTTCCACGGGCGGTACGTATTCCTGCACCACGGCGTCCTGGTTCAGGCATTCCTCAATGCGGCGGCGCCAGGTCTCGGCATCGGTGAAGGCGCCGATCACCACGTCGTCGCCGCCGGAGGCCCCGCCGGGCTTCAACACGAAGCGGTCGCGCTTCTCGGTCACAAAGGGCACCAGGTCAATCTCGCTGTCCAGGTAGTCGGTCTTGCGCTCGAACATGCGGCGCGTCCAGGGCAGCAGGCGGGCCTTCTGTTCGTTCTCAGCCATGGTGAAGAAGCGGTCAAAGGCCTGGCTGGTCAGGATCTCGAGCACGCCCTTGTTGCCGGCCAGGCGCGAGCGCAGGGGGTTCACGGTGACGACTTCGCCGTGGCGCAGGCCATGCAGGAACTGCGAAACCAGCACGCGGCGGCGGGCCAGCTCGGGCGCCAGCACGCGCCGCACTACCAGGTGCCAGCGGGTGTCCTTGGCGTAAAGGCCGCGGTCGGCACGACGGAACTCGAACTCGCGCGGGTCCAGCAGTTCGGCCTTCAGGCCGCGGGCGCGCACCGCCTGGGCCAGCATCTCCTGCTCGGGGCGGGTGTTCACGCCCGCAAAGTCCACGATGGCCACGTTGGGCGACTCGGCGACGGCAAAGGCGTGCTCGCCGTAGGCCGCCAGCATGGCGTCTTCATACAGGTCGGCGGGCGGCGAGCTGGGGAACAGCGTGTGCAGGCCGGCCTCACGGGCGCTTTCCAGCTTCTGGAACTCGGTGTCCAGGGTGTTCGACAGCAGCGCCCCGGCCGGGCTGTCCACGTTGAACTCAAGAAAGCGCGGGCCGTGCGGCGAGGGCAGGAAGTCGTAACGGGCGAACTCGATGGCCAGGCGGCTGGGGGCGTCGTGCAGGGCCAGCTCTTCCACATTAGGCGAAATGCCAAGCTGTTCCATAAAGGCGACGCTGCCCAGGGCGAGCTGGGTGGTCTGCTCCAGCAGGGCACTGAGGGTGCGCACCGAGCGGGTCAGCTCGCGCACAAGGCCCGAGTCCAGGATCACGGGGGCCTGCCAGACGCGCAGCTTGCGGTGCTCCAGGCCGAAGCCCCTTGCCGCCAGCACCTGGTCCAGCAGCGCGTCGGCTTCGCGGGCCCGCAGCGGATTACGCCGCAGGATGGTGCGAAAGTCGTCGCGCATGCCTTGCGCAAGGTTCAGCTTGCGGGTTGGCCGGATCGAGCCCTCGGACGGGTGCATGATTCAACTTTACGCGCCGGGTTTCCTTCGGCAAGTTGTCCGGCGGGTCGTTACAAAGACAGGACATCCCCGGAGCCTCGCCGTGCGACACCTGACTGCCGCATTTCTTTCATTGGTACTGTGCGCTGGTTGCATCGTTGCCCAGGAGGCTCCCCGCGCTGCCGCCACCACGTTTGGCCAGCCCGTGCGACCTGCCCTGCCCGAGAAACTGCGCCGCGAAATGGAGGACCAGGGGGTCGCGCTTTCCCGCCTGCGCCTCTACTTCGACGCCCAAGGCAAGCCCGAGGACGGCATTTCCCTTGAGTTTGAAGACCAGCGCACGGAAATCCCCGTCGTTTACGCCGCGTTCCGGCCTGAGGGCTGCGACCGCGAACTTGCCTACTCAACCTGGAACACCCGCGACGGCCACTATGTGGACCTCTCGTTTGACGTGAAAACCCTGCCCGCCCGCCTGCCCGGCCTGAAAGTGCAGATCGAGCACCTGCACCTGAGGGGTACTGCCGAGACGCTGCTGGCAACCTTTGACGCCGCTGCCCCCGACGCCGGCGAGCCCTGGGAATCCATGCGCCTGCGCGGCGCCCGCCCGGGCCTGAATCGCTACCGCCTGGTGGTCAGCTACACGAACAGCAAGGGCGAAACCGTGCGCCAGCCGGCTTTCAGCCACTGGGTCACGGTGCAAGCTCCCCCCATGTTCGAGTTTTCGCCGTCGCTCAGCGGCAGCGCCACGCACCGCAAAGCTGCCGGGCAGGACGTGCTGACCGGCGACGTGCGCATGGAGTCGTCGTTCCTGCTGCATGAGGGGCTCGACCCGGCCCAGTGCCACCTGCGCGTGGTGCGACGCGGCTCCCGCGAGCTGAACCTGACCGCCCTGGACACCGACCTGCGCCGCGTGGTGGAGAAGGAACGCATCCCTCCCGGCTGGCAGGAAGTGGGCCGCGTGGCGCTGAACGGCGGCACCATGCCCGGCCTGGACACGCTCAAGGTGGAGGACGCGCTGGTGAAGTTCGTCTTCCGTCACAACCTCTCGGCCACGGGCGCCACCCTGCCCCTGAAAGAGCGCTGGGAGTACCGCTTCGAGCTGCTGCACGCGGATGCCGCCGAGCCGCTGGCGGCCTGGAACGCGGAGGTTTCCGCCGACGTGCCCTCCGTGGCAGCCATTGCCGCCTCGCGCATCAAGGCCAAGGCCGACGGTGTTGCCCAGCCGCTGGAGATCGCGTTAACACGCAAATAGGCCGGCGCAGCCCCGCGCGGCGTGGCCGTCCCGGCCGCAGAAGCCGTTCTAGACTGCATTCTCTCGCAGAGATGCAGAGCCGCAGAGAAAGGTACCTGCTGGATTGAAAACGGAATTGCGGGGTAACGGAGAACTGCAACAGCAGGAGAGCCAGACAGCCGAGGCGCCAAATCCAGGTTCCGGTTGATCGGCTTGCAGAAGTCGCCGCCTGCGTCCTTCAGAGCGATACGCTTCTCCTCTCGACTCCCGACTCCAGACTCCCGTCTCTCTGCCCTGGCGCTCAGGCGCTGTACACGTCGCCGTTCTCGCGGGCCTTCTCGTCCTCGTAGGGGCCTGCCACGCGCCGGTACAGCTCCAGCTTGGCGCACTCCAGCGCCCCCACCAGCTCGTTGATGCGCGCGTAGCGCTTCTCGCGCTCCAGCACACGGGCACACAGACGTGAGACCACATAGTTCAGGCTGCCCGCCACGTCGCGCTCTGGGAGTGCCGCAAACAGGGCGTCAACCAGAGGGTCCAGGGGGCGCCGCTCGGCAGGTTTGATGTAGGGCATGGCAGGTCCTTTCCGGGTCAGACAGCGCGCAGCAAGACAGCGGGCCGCGAGAACCCGCGGCCCGGCGTGTCGCTATTACATGCGGCGCCAGGTTGCGGCTATCGCGCGAAGCGGCCGTTGCGGCCCGCATACACGGCGCGCTCGGCCAGTTCGCCCTCAATGCGCAGCAACTGGTTGTACTTGGCCACGCGGTCCGTGCGGCACAGGCTGCCCGTCTTGATCTGGCCCGCGTTGGTGGCGACCGCCAGGTCGGCAATGAAGGTGTCTTCGCTTTCGCCGCTGCGATGGCTGATGATGGTGCCCAGCCCGTGCTCCTGGGCCAGCCGGATGCAGCCCAGAGTCTCAGTCAGGGTGCCGATCTGGTTCAGCTTGATCAGGATGGCGTTGGCGGCCTTCTGCTCGATGCCCTGTTGCAGGCGCTTCGTGTTGGTAACGAACAGGTCGTCGCCCACCAGTTGCACCGCGGCCCCCAGCTTCTTGTGCAGCTTCACCCAGCCGTCCCAGTCATCCTCGGCGAGGCCGTCCTCGATGCTGACAATGGGGAACTGCTCGCACAGGCCGGCGTAGTAGTCAATCAGCTGGGCGCTGGTCTTCTTCTCGCCGCCGAAGTCGTACTTGCCGTCCTTGAAGAACTCGGTGGCTGCCACATCCAGCGCCAGGCTGATCTGCTTGCGGGGCTTGTAGCCCGCGGCCTCAATGGCCTCCATGAGCAGGCTCAGGCCCTCAGCGTCGCTGGGCAGGTCGGGGGCAAAGCCGCCTTCGTCGCCCACCGCGGTGCTGAGCTTCCGCTTCTTCAGGATCTTCTTGAGGTTGTGAAAGACTTCCGCCCCGGCGCGCAGGGCCTCGGAGAAGCTGGGCAGGCCGTGGGGCACCAGCATGAACTCCTGAATGTCCAGGTTGTTGTCGGCGTGGGCGCCGCCGTTCAGCACGTTCATCAGGGGCACGGGCAGGGTCACGGCGTGCAGGCCGCCCAAGTAGCGGTACAGGCTTTCGCGGCGCAGGCTGGCGGCGGCGCGGGCACAGGCCAGCGAGACACCCAGGATGGCGTTGGCGCCCAGCTTGGACTTGTTCTCGGTGCCGTCCACTTCCAGCATAGTCTGGTCAATGTCGGCCTGGGCCGTCACTTCAAGGCCCGAGACCTCGGGGTCAATCATGGCCTCCACATGGCGAACCGCCTGCAGCACACCCTTGCCCAGGTAGCGGGCGTCCTGGTCGCGCAGTTCCAGTGCCTCGTGGGCGCCGGTGCTGGCGCCGCTGGGCACAATGGCGCGGCCGGTGGCGCCGGAAAGCGTCTCGACTTCGACCTCGACGGTGGGGTTGCCGCGGCTGTCCAGCACTTCGCGGGCGGAAACAACGGTGATCTGGGGCATGGCGAGCCTCCTGTTGGGGCGGTTGTAGCAATCACGCCGCGCCGCGAAAACAGGACAACCCCGGCAGCGCTGCCGCTTGGGTCATCCAGCCGCTGTCCGCTGTCTGCCTTTAGTACGAATGCTCGGGGCCGGGGTAGCTCCCCGCCTCAACATCGGCCTTGTAGGCCTTGAGCGCCCCCAGCGCGCCGTTGTGAAAGTCAAAGTAGCGCTTCAGGAAGCGCGGGGTGAATTCCGGGCTGAAGCCCAGCATGTCGTAGAACACCAGCACCTGGCCGTCCGCGTGGGGGCCGGCGCCGATGCCGATGGTAGGCACCGTGAGTGCCTTGCTGATCTCCTTGGTGATTTCCGCCGGCACCATCTCCAGCACCAGGGCAAACACCCCGGCCTTCTCCAGCGCCAGGGCTTCTTTCAGCAGCGTGTCGCGGGCCTTGTTCACGCGCGGTCCGCCCGTCTGGTTGGTGCTCTGGGGCGTGAAGCCCAGGTGCCCCATCACCGGCACACCGGCCTCTACCATCCGCTTCACCAGGGGCAGCACGCGCTTGCCGCCTTCCAGCTTCACCGCCTGCGCGCCCGCCCGCAGAAAGGCCATGGCGTTTTCCATGGCGCGGGCGCGCGAGGCCTGGTAGCTGCCAAACGGCATGTCGCCCACCACCAAGGCACGGCTGCTGCAGCGCGCCACGATGCCGGTGTGATACAGCATGTCGGCCATGGTCACGCCCAGCGTGTCGGGGCGACCCTGCACCGTGGTGCCCAGGCTGTCGCCCACCAGGGCCATGTCCACGCCGGACTCGTCCACCAGCCGCGCCGAGAACGCGTCGTAGGCGGTCACCATAGAGAGCTTGCGGCTGCGGGCAGCCTCGTGGATGTCGCGGATTGTCAGGCGGCGGGGCATGGCGGGCAGGTTAGCTGCATTGCGTGGCGGTGGAAGCAGGCGCCTTGCTCAGGCCGGGCAACCGCCCGGCTCGCCTGAGAGCCTGCGGTGCCTGACTG
Organism: Planctomycetota bacterium; assembly: GCA_020847415.1. GTDB lineage: Bacteria > Planctomycetota > UBA8742 > UBA2392 > UBA2392 > JADLBZ01. Next base: position 11,723 of record JADLBZ010000226.1, on the reverse strand, counting down.
TGTCGGCACTCGCCGCTGGACGCCGAAAAGTGCAGGAGTCGAGCCGGGAGGTTGTCTAGAATCAGACCTGTAGGGCCCGCTCCGGTTACCAGGCAAGCTCCACGAAATCCGCGACCGGGAAAACGCAAACACAGCCGGAGGACCTGCCATGCGACACATTGCGCTGATTGGCGTTTGCACAGCCGGACTGCTGGCTGGTTGCCAGGACAACTCGGCGGAAGTCCAGAAGCTGCGCGGCGACGTGGTGGCACAGCAGAAGCGCTTTGACGATGCGGAGGATCGCTGGAGCACAGAGAAGAGCGACCTGCAGCGGCAGATCAATGACTTGCGCGCCCAGCTTGGGCCTCTGCCCGTCGCTGCCGACGGCTCGCCGACGGCGCCGCTGGCGGAGACCCTGAAGGCCCTGAACGAGCGCGTCGAGAAAGTGGAAAGCACCCCGGCGCCGGATGCCCGGCTGGCTGAGCTGGAAAAGCGCCTGGACACAGTGAAGGCCGACGCCGTGGAGGCCGCCCGCCTTGAGGCCGCGAAGGGCGGCACTCCTGGCGGCCCCGCCATGGGCGAAGCCAAGGTAGCCGAGCTGATGGCCAAGAAGCTGGCCGAAGAGCAGGCTGCCAACGCGCCCACCAAGGCGCTGTCCGAGGCCCTGGAACGGCTTGGCATCAGCGACGCCGAGAAAGACGCCGTCAAGCAGAGCATCCTGGAGTGCAAGAAAGAGCAGCTTGCGCTGCTGGAGACGCCCACCGCCGAAGGCCGCGTGTTTGCCGATGAGTTGATAGACGCCTTCATCAAGACGCAGGCCGGCGAGGCCACCCAAGCCGACATTGCCAAGCTGTTCTTCGAGATTTCCAAGACGCCCGTGGCCGGCGACGCCCAGGGCCGCACCTACTTGCAGGCAATTGAGCAATCCAAGGCCAAAAACAAGGAAAACATCAGCCGCGTGCTGACCAAGGAAGACCAGGAGCGGCTGACCCGCGCCCACGGCGACTGGTCGGAGTTCGAGCTGGGCGATGAAGACCCCTTCACGGCGCTCTACATGGAGCGGCTGGACAAGTACAACGCTGACAAGAACAAGTAGCGCGCGGGCGTCGCGGCACTACACTGCGCGGGGGCGGGCGCCACAGGCTCGCCCCCTTTTCTTCAAACAGGAGCAGCCATGGCCGCCGACCCGCTTCTGAAGTGGCGCGAGGAATTCCCCATCCTCAGCCGCAAGACCTATCTCATCAACAACAGCCTGGGGCCCATGCCGCGCCGGGTGTACGACGGCCTGAAACACTTCGCCGACATGTGGAACGACCGCGGCGTGGTGGCCTGGCACGACCCGCCGGAAGACAACTGGCTGCACGAGTGCGAAGAGGTGGCGGGCCTGATCGGCAGCGTGATGGGCGCACCCAGGGGCAGCGTCATGCTGCACCTGAATGTGGCCACCCTGACCGCCCAGGTGCTGTCCAGCATCAACTTCAGCGGCCGGCGCAACCGCATCGTCTACGACGACATGCAGTTCACCAGCCCGCACTACGTGTGCCAGCAGTGGACGCGCTACGGCGCCGAGCTGACCATCGTGAAGTCCGACGACCGCATCGGCGTCGACGTGCAGAAACTGGTGGATGCCATTGACGACCGCACCGCCATTGTGCCCATCAGCCACGTCTACTTCCGCAGCGCCTACCTGCAGGACGTGAAGCCCATCATCGAGAAGGCCCACAAGGTGGGCGCCAAGGTGCTGCTGGATGTCTACCAGAGCATCGGCACGGTGCCCTTTAATGTGACCGACCTGAACGTGGACTACGCCGTGGGCGGCAGCGTGAAGTGGGTCTGCGGCGGGCCAAATGTCTGCTACCTGTACGTGCGCCCGGACCTCATGCCCGGCTACAAGCCGGCGCTGACGGGCTGGATCAGCCACGCCAGGCCCTTTAAGTTCGAGATGGAGTTCGAGCCAGCGGCCGACGCCTGGCGCATCAGCACCGGCACGCCGCCCGTCGTGGCGCTGTACTCGGTGCGGCCGGGCTACGAGATCATCCGGCAGGTCGGGCTGGACAAGATCCGCGAGAAGAGCGTGCGCCTGACCACGCACCTGTTCGAGAAGGCCGGCGAGGCGGGCTTCAAGGTCAACTCGCCTGCGGACCCCAATCGCCGCGGCGGCACGGTGTGCATTGACTTTGCCAACGCCGAGGAAGCGCACCACGATCTGATCCGGCGCGGCTACGTGGTTGACTACCGGCCCGGCGGCGGCATTCGCGTCAGCCCGCACTTCTTTAACACCAAGGAGGAGTGCGACGCGATCCTGGCCGAGATGAAGAAGCTGCGTAAAGCCTGACCGCGCCGTTGCTGTTCGTGATGCCGGCGCCCTCGCCCGCACTCGGGTGCCCCGTGCACCAGCCCACTGCATGCGGGTCTCTGAGGCCCGCACTGCCTTTGCCGTTCAACGGCATGCTCTCGCAGGGACGCAGAGAACAGCCCCTGCGGGCGTAAATACGAAGGAATGGAGAACGGCAAACAGGGTGTTTGGTCGTCGTACTTTGCCGCCTTTGCGCCCTGATGGGAAACCCCCGCCGCCGTTCGTGGCGCTGGCGACTACGCCAAGAGGCCCTGGGCCGGCTGCGCTGCCCGGCCAAACAGCTCCAGCAACCGCTCGGCCCTGGCACCGTAGGTGTAGCCCTGGGCATCGCGCAGGGCGGCGGCACCTAGGCTGCGCGCAAGAGCTACATCGCCGCACACTTCCTGCAGGGCGCGCGCCAGGGCCGCCGGGTCGCCCGCACCGTACAGCCGCGCGCTGTGGCTGTCGCGCAGCACCTCGCGCACGCTGGGCAGGTCCGGCGCCACGATGGGCATGCCAAGGGCCATGTACTCGAACAGTTTCAGCGGCGAAGTGTAGCGCTCCGAGATCGCGTGGCCGGCCGGCAGGGGGTGCACCGCGCAGGCGCAGCCCGCCAGCAGGGCAGGCAGTTCGCGCTGGGGCACGCGGCCGCGCAACTCCAGGCGCCCTTCAATGCCCAGCTCACGCGCCAGCTTGCGCAGGGCGGCCTCTTCGTCGGGCTTGCCGCCGCCCACCACCCGCAGGCGCAAGCCGGGCGCCAGGGCCAGTGCGTGCAGCAAGGTGTCCAGGCCCTTCCAGAACTGCAGCGTCCCGGCATAGGCCACCGTGCGGCTGTCGCCGCCCTGCCACAGGGGCTGAAACAGGCCGGTATCCACGGCGCTAGGCACTACCGCCGCGGGCCCGCGATAGCCAAACAGCCGCTGGATTTCGTCCAGCAGGCCCCGCGTAATGGCGGCCACGCCGCCGGCGCGGGCGTAGATGCGCGACTCCAGCTCGTGCAGGCGCCGGGCTTTGCGCTCGCCTCCACCACGGTCCTGGGTCCACAACTCACCCACCAGGTGCGCCTCGTAGACCAGCGGTGGGCACTGGGGGGCGCGTGCAATATGGGCCGCCAGCTTGTCGCTGCGCAACCACAGCGCCTGCGGCTGCAGCTCAGCCACCGCACGGGCGCAGGCGCGGAAGAAGACGCTGTTCAGGGTCAGTCCGAAGCGTCGGTGCAGGCTGCGCAGGGTGACCACGTGAAGCCCCGGCGGCAGGGCAAGCCCAAGCTCGCCCGCGGCAAACTCGCGCACCCGGGCCTCGCTGTCGGGGGTATACCACGTCACCGGCGCGTGTTCAGCCACGGCTGCCACGGTGCGCACCATGGCCACCCAGCGGGCTCTGCCGGGTTCAATGGGCTCGTGGTGGGCAAAGGCAATGCGCATGGGCCGAGCTTAACGGTTCTGGCGTTCGCGACCTTCCGACAGCCGGGATTATCCCGCAGATCTTATTACCACCGGGCAGAGCCGTACTGTACGTAGTGGCAATAGCCCTGATAAACGGGGTTATTATGACTTGCCGCGAGTGGGCGGCCTGCCGGGGAGCCTGATGCGTACTGCGCCGTTGCTGGCATTTCTGCTTCTGCCGTTGGTTCTGCACGTTGATAACGCCAAGGCCCAGCAGGCGCCCGCCAAGGGCGTTCTGCCTGCCGCCGTGCGCGCCGAGGTCGTGACGAAGTACTTTGACGGGACCGACCCCGGCGACGAGGCGCTGGCGGGGGCGATTACATTGCTTGAGCTGCCCGCCTCACTGCGCGCCCACATTGAGGCCAACGAGTGGGAGAAGGGCCAGCTGGAGCGCTTTGCCGCCGACAAGCTGTTCTTCCTGCTGCGTGGCGCCGACGGCAAGACCCGCGCCCTGCACTATCGCGCCGAGAAACTGCGCAACACGCGCGAGCTGACACCCGCCCGCGAGCGCGTATTGCGCCGCCTGTACTCAGACGCGGCCTTCACGGCCCAGCCGGATGCCGCCCTGCGCGAGGCCGCGGCACGCGCCGACCTGTACGCGGCGACGGTGCTGGAGGCCGCCATTGCGCAGGTGCAGGCCGGCAAGGAACGCACCCTGGACGACAAGACCCTCGAGCGCGCCCGGGCCAACCTCAAGGCCGCCGCAAACGGCGGGCGCGAGCTGGCAGCCGGGCTGCTGGCACTCAAGGCAACGCCCCACGCCGTCGAGGCCCAGTGGGCGGGCGTGTGGCTGGTGTCGCGGCTGGACGCCATGACCTTCCGGCGCGAGGAGGGCAAGGGCGACATCGGCGACCTGCAAGCCATGGATGCCCGCTGCTTCTATGAAAACGTGCTCTACGCCGTGAAAGCGCGCCGCGAGCTGCCCTGGGGTGCGCCCTGCAGCGACCACGACTTCCTGCAGCATGTGCTTTCGCCCCGCGGCACGGGCGAGCCCCTGCAGCGCTGGCGCCGCCATTTCTTTGAGGCCATGGCGCCGGAACTGGCCGAGTTCAAGGCCGAAGACGCCGCCACGGCAGCCGAGTTTGCCGGCAACTGCGCCTATGACTTCTACCAGTACGAGGGCGACACCACCTGGGAAGACTTCGGCATGCTCAGTGCGCTCGCCGTGCACGAAGGCCGCTGCGAGGACTGCAGCAACGTCGAAAACTGCTTCAAGCGCGCCCTGGGCCTGCCCGCTGCCCAGGCCTTCACGCCCTGGTGGGCCCACAGCAACGGCAACCACGCCTGGACGGTGATTCCCAGCCTGGACGGCGGCCGCAACGGAGATGGCGCCGGCGCCGCCAAGGTGTACTTGAAGCACTGGGACGGCCTGGACGACATCACCGACAAGAACACCAAGGTCACCTCGTTTTCCGTTGCCATGCCCGGCGCCACCGCGCCCAAGGCCGCCCTGCGCGTGTGGAACCACGACGAATGGCGCGTTGTTGCCCGCGCCGACCTCAAGGACGGCGTGGCCGCCTTCGAAAAGGTGGGCTGCAGCCGCGACTTCGTCTTCAACGTGCAGGCCGAAGGCGCGCAAGAGAAGCTGCTGCTGGTGCGCAAGGGCGGCGAAATGCTGGAGCTGGCAGCGGGCGAAATGCCCGCCGGGGGCACCTTTAAAGCACAGTTCGGCAAGTCCTGCGCCCTGGGCGAGTTCAAGGCCGAGGCCGAGTACAAAGTGCTGGTGTTTGCCGCCGGCGCCTGGGCCGAAGTGCCCTGCACGCGCGTCAGTACCGGGGCGATCGCCTTTGAAGCACACCCGGACCGGCTGTACCGGCTGCAGGGCGAGGGGATGGCGGACCGGCCCTTCACGGTGGCGATGCCCGAGGGCGCCTTTGAGCCGGAGGTCGTGAAGCTCTAACGGTGGGTTGATTTCAACAGCCTGCCGTCACGGCTGTCAGGCGGACTGGTGCGGCCCGCCGTAACGCCGCCGGATGTACTCAAGCGCCCAGGGCAGCAGTTGCTCGCGGGCGCCCGGCGCAAGCTCGTCAAAGGGCGTCACGCGGCCACGGCAGGCCGATGCTCCACAGCGGCACTCCATGCTCCAGGCGGTGAAGGCCATGGCGGTGGAGTAGTCCCAGGCCAGTTCCTCGCCGGCGGCTATCTCGCGCAGGGCGTGCAAGCGGGCCACGCCGGCTGCAAAGCCCAGGTTGGGCGCGCAGGAGTGGTTCAGGAAGTCGTCCACGGTTTCGCCTGTCGAGCACAGCCACGCGTCGTCGCCCACCTTGACTGCGTAATACTGCGGCCCTACTTGCGCCTCGGGCAGGACAATGCCGGTGAGCTCCACGACGAACTCGCCGCGCGCAAAGGCCCGGCGCGCAAACACGCCCGCGCCGCCGCTGGGCGAGACGCGCAACTCAAGGTCGTCGTGGGCCGGCGCCTTGTGCGCCCAGCCGTGGTCCTGTAACGCGGGATCCAGTCCAGCCATGGGGACAGTTTGCGCGGCGCGGCTGGGGGCGTCTACCCCGCTGCCGCCGGGAATGCTATACGTCCCGCGCCATTTCGGCGGTCGCGAGCCACATGAGCAGCCCACCCGCAATCCAAGAGAACTCCGCCTTCCGGCGCTGGTTCTCGCGTTTCATGTACATCCCGGCCATTGGCGGCAACCTGATTCCCCTGGTGCAGGTCGAGAAGATCATCAGCACCGGCCGCGCCGAGGACCTGAGTGTGCTTTCTATTCTGCTGTTCACGGCGGTGCTTTGCTGCTGGCTTACTTACGGCGTGCTGCAGCGCGACAAGGTGCTGATCAGCGCGAACATCATTGGCGTCCTGGCCTGGACCACGGAGTTGATCGTGGTCATGGCCTACACCTGACAAGACCTGCACCATGATGATGCTCGGCTCTGCCGGCGTACCTACCCTGATCGGCGACATCGGCTTCTGCCTTGTCATCGCCTGCCTGCTTTCCGTGGTCTTTGCCCGGCTCAAGGTGCCCACCATCGCGGCCTTCCTTGCAGGCGGCGTGCTGGTGGGGCCCATTGCCGGCAAGCTGGTCACCGACCGCGCCAACATTGACACCATCGCCGGCCTGGGCTTGATCCTGCTGTTGTTTGTCATCGGCCTGGAGATGGACTTGCGCAAGCTGCTGAAGAGCGGCAAGACGCTGATCCTCTCGGGCCTGCTGCAGTTCCCCCTCTGTGTGGGCTTTGGCTATGGCGCTTCCTGGCTGTTGCAGGCGGCGGGCTGGGGCTCCCTGGGCGGCGGCTATGTGCCGCTGTACGTGGGCTTCGTCACCGCGGCGTCGTCCACCCTGCTGGTGGTCAAACTGTTTCTGGATGCCGGGCAGCTCGACACCGTGGTGGGGCGCGTCAGCCTGGGCATCCTGATCTTCCAGGACGTCTGGTCCATTGTGGTGCTGGCTGTGCAACCCAACTTCGCCGACCCCGGCGTGGCCAAGATCCTGCTGACCTTCCTGGACATCGCCGTGGTGGGTGCCTTGGCCTGGGCGGGCGCGCGCTGGCTGCTGCCCATTGCCGCGCGCTGGATTGCACGCTTGCCGGAGCTGATGCTGGTGCTGGCGCTGGGCTGGTGCTTTGGCGTGGGCATGCTGGGCAACCACATGGGCCACCTGCTGGGCTGCCTTGGCCTGCACCTGGACATGTCCATCTCCCTGGAAATGGGCGCCCTCATCGCGGGCACCACCCTGGCAGGCAAGGCCTACAGCTTTGAAGTCGTCTCGAAGGTGGGCGTGGTGCGGGACTTCTTCATCACCCTGTTCTTTGTCGGTTTGGGCATGGGGATTCCCGTGCCGGACAGCCTGGACGTGCTGCTGGTGGCGGGGGCGCTTGCCGCCGTCTGCGTGCTGGCCCGCCTGCTGGTCTTCTTTCCGCTGATGTACTTCACGGGCATGGAGCGCCGCGGCGCCTTTGTGGGCTCCACGCGCCTGGCCCAGATCTCGGAGTTCTGCCTGGTGATTGCCTACCTGGGCCTGAACTACGGCCACGTCGAGGCGGGCTTTGTCAGCTCGGTGATCTTTGCCTTCGTGATTACCGCCCTGGCCTCGCCATTCCTGTTCAAGGGTGCTGACCGGCTGCACGACCTGCTGCGCCCGCTGCTGCGGGCCGTCGGTTTCCGCGACCCGCCGGGCCTGACCGAGAGCTTGAAGTCCGACCATCATCACGAGGTGGTGCTGCTGGGCTTTCATCGTGTGGCTTCGTCGCTGTTCTTTGAATTGCAGAAGTCGCGGCCCGAGGTTCTCCGGCACACCCTGGTCATTGATTTCAACGTGGCCCTGCACGAGAAGATCCGCGCCACGGGGGCCTCCGTGCGCTACGGCGATTTCTCGAACACCGAATCACTGCACCACCTGGGCATCCACGGCGCCAAGGTGGTGATCTGCACGATTCCGGACGACATCCTGAAGGGTACCAGCAACCTGAAGCTGGCCGGCATCCTGCGCAAATCTGCGCCGCACGCCGTGCTCATCCTGAACGCGTTGACCTCGGCCGATGCCCAGCGCATGTACGCGGCCGGGGCCGATTACGTGCTGCTGCCCCGCGTGGAGAGTGCCCACGCCCTGCTGCCCGCCCTGGAGGCCGCCCTGGGCGGCCAGATCGCCGCCTTCCGCGAGGACCACGACGCGCGCCTGGGCGCCGCCGACGCGCGCGCCGAAATACTGGGGTAGGCCTGCCGCGGTAACGCCGGTAACCTGTGGGCCGGGCAGCGGCTTCATGCCGCGAGTGGGCTGCTTGTTTTCCCCGCAAGAAGGAGCCGCCGTGTTCAACCAGGACATGCCCTACCGCCCCATGGGGCGATCCGGCCTGAAACTCTCTGCCCTTGGCCTGGGCGGCTGGACGACCTACGGCGCCAGCGTGAAGGACGAGGACACCGTCGAGAGCATCATCCGCCACGCCTATCAAGCAGGCATCAACTTCTTCGACATCAGCGACATCTACGAGAAGGGCGAAGCCGAGAAGGCCATGGGCCGCGTGCTGGGCACACTGCCGCGGCACGAGCTGGTCATCAGCACCAAGTGCTTCTGGCCCATGTCCGATGACGTGAACGACACCGGCCTCTCACGCAAGCACATCTTCGAGAGCATCGAGAAGTCCCTGCGCCGCATCGGCACCGACTACGTGGACCTCTACTTCTGCCATCGTCCGGACCCCACCACGCCCATCGAGGAAACCGTCGGCGCGATGTCTGACCTCGTGCGCCAGGGCAAGGTGCTGTACTGGGGCACCAGCGAACACAGCGGTGCGCAGCTCAAGGCCGCTGCTGCCGCCGCCCGCGAGGGCCATGCCTGCGCGCCCCGCGTTGAACAGCCGCAACTCAGCCTGGTCGCCCGCCACCGCTTCCACACCGACGTTCAGCCGGCCGCCGAGGAACTGGGCATGGGCCTGGTGACCTGGAGCCCGCTGGCCAGCGGTCTGCTGAGCGGCAAGTACGACGACGGCCTGCCCGAAGGCGCGCGCCTGTGGCGCAGCGAGAACCTGCGCAACACCTACCTTACGGCTGACAACCGGCAGCGGGTGCGGCAGTTCAAAGCACTGGCCGACGAAGCAGGCGTCTCGCGCGCCCAGTTGGCCCTGGCCTGGTGCCTGGCCCAGAAGGGCGTCAGCAGCGTCATCACCGGGGCGACGCGGCTGGAGCAACTGCAGCACAACCTGGGTGCCTTGAAGGTGGCGATAACGCCCGAGCTGAACCGGCGGCTGGACGAGTTGTTCCCGCCCGGCCTGGGCCGGAAGCTGTAGCTTCTGGTTCTGCGCGCGAGCTTGCAGGCTCACTGCGGGCTAGCTCGACCGCGGCCTTTCGACGCAAGGCTCTGCGGCAGGGACGCACGGCCGGGACGGCGGTGTCACGATGGCGGTGAGGGTCCAGAGTCGAGAGAAGAAGCAAGCCGGACGGCCGGCAGCGGTAGCTGCAACGCTTCGGAATGCCGCCCAGCCAGAAGCAGGCTTTGGCGCTTTGGCGGCCCGGCTGTTACGCGGCTGCCGCCCTGTGCAGATCCACTGCGAGTAGCCCCTTGCGGCACACCCGCCGCGCTACCGCTCCTTGATCAACCGCTCGATCTTCGCCTGCAGGTTCATGCCCAGTTGCTGTATCTCGGCCATGATCTTGCCGCGCTGCGCCTCCGTAATGGTCAGGTCCTGCGCCCGCTTGGACAGCGCCATCACGGCCTCGGCAAATTCCTGCTGCAGGGCCATGATGCGGCTGGTCAGGTCATCGTCGCCTGGCTGGGGCCGCGGGACAGCCGCCGGCTGCGGCACCGGACGCGGGCGGGGCGGGGGTGGTGGCGGCTCAGGCTTCAGCGGGATAGTGGGCGGCTCGTCCTCCAGAAAGATCGGCACGTCGCGCTCGCGGGCGGCGTCGCGCACGGGGCGCAGGCTGTCGCGCAGCTTGTACTCGTGGTCCACGGTGGCGCGGATGCCGGCGTCCCAGTCGGCCATCAGCTTGCGCACCTCGGGGTCCTCGGGCGGCTTGGGTTCGCTTTGCCAGTAGTAGACCTTGCTGCGGTCCAGCAGGTCGCTTCCGGGCAGCTTCGCGCGAAACTCGCGCTTGACGCGTTCGGGCAGGCTCTCGCCCCGGCGCCGCACCAGCGCCAGCACGGCGTCGGGCACGGCCTCAGTGTCGCGAATCAACACGCGCAAGCCGGCCACGGCGCCCTCCACTTCGTCGGGCCGGTCCAGCATGGGGTCCAGCAGGTTCACCACGCGCTCGCACAGGGCCGGGTCGCCGCCCGGGGGCTTGCCCAGGTTCTCTGCTGCCGCCACGCGGGCCAGGGGCGTATGCATGGCGGCCAGGAGGTCCAGACGTGTCCGGTACTCAGCGCCGCTGCCGGCGTCCAGCGCCAGCAGGCAGCGGCGCAGCTCCTTGGCCACACCGGGGCGCTCCTGCGCGAACTCATCAATCATGGGCGCCAGCTTGACCCAGGGGTGGGTGTAACCGCAATGACAGCCACCCTGCAAGTAATACACCGCCCAGCCCAGCACCGGCCCAGTAAGGTAGAACATGCGGTACAGGACGACCTCGGTCATGCGCTCGTGGGCCGGGAAGTTGCGCCCGAACATGGTGTTGACGCCCCACAGCGCGTGGCAGGCGTGGTCGCGCTGGCCCCTTGCAGCCGCCACTTCGGCGGCGTCCAGCAGGGGCTTGATGCCGATCGGCGGGCCCAGGCCCACCTCCGACATGATGCAGCGCTTGCCCTGCGGGTCCAGCATCGCCTCGGCGGCGGCCTGCAGCACGGGCAGGAACAGGCTCTCGTCCTCGTTGCACAGCAGCTTGCCCACGGCGTCGGCAATGGCCGCCGCCACGGCATCGTTGTCGCGCTGCACCTGCTGCAACAGCCAGGGCAGGAAGTGCGCCGTGGTGGGGTTGATGAAGCCCCAGCTCTCGAAGCACGACGCCAGGGCCAGTCGCGTGTCCGGGTCCGGCTCGTTGATCACCCGCCAGCACAGCATCTCGGTGGTGACGTCCCAGGGGTACTCAATGCGCTTGCGGTGCTGGTTCTGCTGGTCGGCCCGGGTGCGGCGCTGGGGGCCCTGCACGGTCTCGGTGGTCAGCGCCCGCATGCGCGCCTCCACCTTGCTCTCGGTGCCGCAGTTGGTGCAGCGCACGATCTGCTGGGTTTCGCCCACCTCGAACTCGCCGCCGCAGCCGGGGCAGGTGCAGCGTTCGCGGGCACCGTGCAGGCGGATCCAGCGGGTGGCACCCTTGATCTGGGGCTTGGGCAGCGGCTGTTCAGCCACCTCAGGCTCAAGCTTGCGCAGGCGGCGCTCGACCTGGCTGCTGCCGCCGCAGAAGTCGCAGCGGACTTCGCGGCCCGAGTCGGCAAGCTTCAGGCTGGCCCCGCAGTTGGGGCAGAGGCCGCGGCGCGAACGCCACAGCACGTCAGGCAGGACTTCCTCGTGCATGGCCACATTGTGCCCTGCTTCGCCGGTTGTGGAAACCGCCGCCCCGCGAGTGCGTCTGCAAGCTGGCCGTGT
>JADLBZ010000225.1 GCA_020847415.1 Planctomycetota bacterium | reverse complement strand
TGGCGGTGATCGGCCCCATGCCCGCGCTGCTGGTGGCGGGCGTGTTCTCCACGGAAGTGCTGATGATGGTCGCGCCCTTTGCGTCGCTGGGCATTGTCATGTTCATAGACCGCAAGACCCGCAGCCTGGGCGACCTGGCGGCGGGCACGGTGGTGGTGCTGCATCGCCCGCCGGCCCTGGCCGCGGCGCGGCCCTATGTGCCCGGGTACTTCCAGCTGCCGCAGCACTACTTCCAGCTCAACCACGCCGAGATGAGCCGCCTGACGCCCGATGACTATGTGCGGCTCGAGGAGTTCGGAACGCGGCTTTCCACCATATCCAGCGCGGCGCGCCAGCAGGCCGCCATGGCGGCCGCCGCTGCCTTGGCAACGCGCATGAACTACAGCCGGCCCATTGAGCCCGCCTATGCCGAGCTGTTCCTGTTCGAGATGCACGCGGCCCTGAAGCAGCAGTTGCAGCAGCTTTACCCCGACCTGTACCAGTAGGGGCGCGCCCGCTTATCTGCCGTCGCCCGTTGCCGTATGCTCGTTAAACACGAAGGAAGTGGGCCCGACAGGTGCACATGAACTGGCTGAAAAGCAACTGGAAGCGGCTGTTGAAGTGGGGTGGCCTGTCCGCCGGGTGTGTGGTGCTGGCGGGCTCGGGCTTCGTCGGGGCGCGCTATGCGGCCTCGGGCGATACCTGGGAGGGCTCGCTGGAAGAGCTGGCGCCCGCGGACCCCGCCATGGTGGTGTTCGTGCCCAGGGTGCCGGAGGGCCGCCTGGCCCTGGAGCGCGTGCTGGACGACCTGCTGGCCGAGCCCGGCCTGCCGCGCTTGGAAAGCAGCCCCACCTGGCACAAGAAAATGGCGCCTGCCCTGGGCGGGTCGCTGGAGTCGTTCCGGCGTGAGACCCTGGCCAAGGGCCTGCTGGAAGCTGACCGCGCCGCCAACGAGGCCGGTGTGAAGCTGTTCGGCGACCTGCTGGCAGAAGAGCTGGTCCTGTGCGCCGACTTTGGCGCCGAGGGCACCGAGTACGTGGCGCTTTCGCGTGTCAGCCGCGCGGTGCGCTTTCGCTGGCAGTTCCTGGACATCGCCCAGGCGTTCTTTCCCACGGACCCGCGCAAGCCCGCCCTGGACTACGAAGACGGCGTGCTGCGCATTACCACGCCGGCCCGCCCGCCCCGCGGCGATGAGCCCGCGCGGCCCGGCAGCACCACGCTGGTGGCTGTGCTGGGCGATGTGCTGGTGGCAGGCAACAGCCCGCGCCTGTTGAATGCCGTGGTGGCGGCCCATGGCGGCGGCAAGTCGCTGGCGGGCAACGCGCTGCTGAAACGCAGCCTGGCCCTGGCCTCGCCCGAGCAGCGCAAGGCCCACGTGGCGGGCCTGTGGCTGAACCTGGACCGCCTGCGCACGCAACTGGAGCCCGAGATTACGCCTGAGGGCATGCAGATCAGCCCCGTGGATGCATACAGCAGCCTGCCCAACAGCGTGGTGGCCATTTACCCGGACATCCTGGGCCCCGTGAACACCATGGTGGCCCGCAACGTGGACACCCGGCCCTTTGAGGCGGCCTACTACGGGCTGGATGCCGGTGACTCGACGGCACTGCGCTTTGACGAGTGGCTGCTGGCGTCAGAGGATCGCATCCGCGCCCAGGACTACGCCCACATGCGCGAGACCTGGAAGCAGGCCCCCGGCCTGCCCAGCCAGCTTTCGCTGCTGCCCGCCGACACGATGATGCAGGTGAGCTTCCGCCAGCCGCTGAATGTGCTGCATGACAGCGTGTTCACGCCGAAGGAGCGCGAGAGCCTGGTGGGGGATTTCATCGTGGCCATGCGTGGGGCGGGCGTGCAGGCGCAGCTTGGCGGGCCGGTCGAGGAGTTGATGTTCGCCGCGGCTCCCCGCAGCTATGCCAACGGTGCCGTGGTGCCCCTGGGCGCCACGGACTTCCCGATTCCGGCCTTTGCCATCGGCTTCCGTTGCCCCGGCGCGAAAGAGGATGTCGCCCGCGTGCTGCTGGAGGAGTACCTGCAGGTTCAGCGTGGGCGCGGCAACAAGCCGGGTGAAGAGCCGCGCAAGGGCAGGGCCAGCGTGGTGGAACTGCAGGTCGAGGGGCGCCGCGCCTGGGGTTTTGAGGATCAGTCCGAGAAGGACGACTTCATGAAGCGACTGAACCTGTCCATTCGTTGCTGCCTCGTGAATGAGTGGTTGCTGCTGACCAACTCGGAGCCGCTGCTTGCCCACGCCCAGAAGGTGGCCCGGACCGGCGACACCGCCACCCTGGCCAACATGCACAACTCGCCGTTCAACGCGCTGGCCAGCCGTGCCGGGGCCACCCTGTACGTGAACCTGGACCAGTTTCATGAGTACGCCGGAGCCCCCGAGCTGGCCAAGGTGCTGCGCGACAACAAGTACAACACCGGCCTGATTGAGGGACGCGACCCCGGTGATGTGCGGCGCGAGATTGCCAGGCAGATGGGCCTGGACCCCGCCGACCCCAAGAGCCTGGGCGACCCGGGCGTGGATGCCGAGTACAAGCGCCGCAAGGAACAGTGGCTGCAAACCTGCGCCATTGAGGGCGAGCGCTACGTTGGCGAGCTGCAGCGCGACCTGCTGGCACTGACCTTCTTGCGCGACTTCACGCTGACCACGACCTTCGCCGACGACCACCTGCACGTGCAGGGCGTGCTGCGCATCGGGTAGCACCCGGCTGCTGACTACTCCGCGTCCAGCTCGCGCAGGCGCTCGCGCGCGGCCTTCGTGATCTCCGGCTCGCCCAGGGCTGCCGCTGCCGCCTTGTAGCAGGCACGGGCCTTCTCGCGGCTCCGGGCCACGCCCTTGCCGTCGCGGTAGCAGTCGCCCAGGCCCAGTTGGCAGGCGGCATCGCCGCCATTGGCGCCTTTGTCCAGCCAGTACACGGCGTCGCGCGTGTTGCCGTCGTCCAGGGCGGCCTGGGCCAAATAGCGGCAGGCCCGGGGCTCGTGGTCCGCGGCAAGCTTCAGGTACTTCAGCGCGTTCTGCCGGTCCCCCGCCGAGTCGAACAGCCACACGCCCAGCCGCAAGGCAAGCTGGGCATCACCGGATTCGGCCCCGCGCCTGAGCCAGATCAGGGCCTTGGCAATGTCCTTGGGCACACCCCGCCCGAAGAAGTAGAGCTGCCACACATAGCGCAGAGCGTCGGGCTGGTCCTGGTCGGCGGCGCGCTCAATCCACTGGGCGGCCTGGGGCAGGTCCACCACGCCGCCGCGGCCGGAGAGATACCAGTAGCCAAGCTCGAACTGGGCCTCGGCGTGGTGCTTGCCGGCGGCGTAGAGAAGCAGGCCCCGGGCGCCCTCGTAGTCGTTGGCGTCGCGCAGGGCAATGGCACGCTCGTAGGCTTCGCCGGCGGACATGGCAGGCGCCGGGGCGGGTTTGGGCGGCGTGGAAGTGCAAGAGGCCGGCAGCGGCAGCAGGGCCAGAATCACGGCAAACAGGCGGTTTCGCACGGGTGCCTCGTGCGGGGGAGTTGCGGGGTCGGCCGCACTATAGCAGGGCGTCGCCCGGACGGTCAGCTCGTGATCTGACGCCGCCGGCGAGACGCTTGCCCTTCTTTGCATCGCTTCGAGAGCAGGCAGCTCAGAATGGCCTCTGTGGCCTGGCGCGCCTGTCCTGGCCAAATGCCCTGCTGCATTCAAGGGAGACAGCGAGGAGGCGTTTTCCGGCTGGTCGCAAGTGGTGCGCTCTTTCCTGCTTTACTTCGTGGCGCAAACGGGCATCATTCGCGCCCGATTCCTGCGGCCGCTGCCGTGGGCGCAGCACGGGGTCGCAGGCCCGCACTTGGCCCTTTCCACGAGAACTTTGATGGCCGCAGTGGACATCCGGGGGCGCGACTTTGTGCGCCTGAGTGACTTCACCGCCGAGGAAATCGACACGATCCTCAACCTTGCCTTTGAAATGAAGCGCGAGCAGCGCACCTGGAGCATCAAAGGCAAGACGCTGATCCTGCTCTTCTTCAACAGCAGCCTGCGCACCCGCACCAGCTTTGAGATCGGCGCGGCCCAGCTCAGCCTGCAGCCGGTGGTGCTGAACGTGGGCCAGGACACCTGGAACCTGGAGTGGCGCGAGGGCGTCGTGATGGACGGCGACAGCCCCGAGCACATCAAGGACGCCGCCAAGGTGCTGTCGCGCTACGGCGACCTGATCGGCGTGCGCAGCTTTCCGCGCCTGAAGAACTACGAAGAAGACCGACAGGACCCCATCCTGGCCTCTTTCCAGAAGTATGCATCCGCGCCGCTGATCAACCTGGAAAGCGCCGTGGAGCATCCCTGCCAGGGACTGGCCGACCTCATGACCCTGCGCGAGCTGTTCAACCAGAACACTCGGCGCAAGAAGGTGGTGCTGACCTGGGCGCCGCACATCAAGCCGCTGCCGCTGGCTGTACCGCACAGCTTTGCCCTGGCCGCGGCCCTGGGCGGGTGCGACCTGACCATCGCCCACCCTGAGAAGTTTGACCTGGAGCCTGAAGTGGTGCAGCAGGCCACGAAGATTGCCCAGGCCAACGGCGGCTCGGTAAAGGTGACACACAACCAGGACGAGGCCCTGCGCGGCGCCGAGGTGGTGTACGCCAAGAGCTGGCTTTCGCGCGCGTTCTATGGCCGCACCGACGAAGAGCTGGCCTACCGCAAAACCCTGCCCAGCTGGACGGTCAATGAAGCCAAGATGGCCCGCACCAGCCGTGCCAAGTTCATGCACTGCTTGCCCATCCGGCGCAACGTGGTGGCGACAGACGGCGTGCTGGACGGCGACGACTGCGTGATTTACCAGCAGGCCGAAAACCGCCTTCACGCGCAGAAGGCCCTGCTGGTGAAGATGCTGGGTGAGAGCTAGCAGGGTGTTGAAACAGTCCTTTTCAACACCCTGCCCGGCCCGCGCGGCCGCACGGGCCGGGCAGTTGCTTTCCGTTGAGGAAGGCGCCAACGGCGACTTCTTCAACGGCCTGCTAGCGGTGGCGTTTTGAGGTGGGTTTGAGACGGGACGAAGCGTACAAGAAGTAACGGTGCGGGCCTTGCGCCCTGGTATGGAGACACGGAGACCCTATGCGTTCAGTTTCAATGTTCGGCCTGGTTGCCCTCAGCATGGTGCTCACGACGACGCTGTGCGCCGCCGAAGACACCAACAAGGGCGTGAAGTGGCTCAGCTCGCTCGATGAGGCCAAGAAGCAGGCCACCGAGAGCAAGAAGCAGATCTACATCGAGTTCACGGCCGAGTGGTGAGGCCCCTGCAAGCAGCTGGAAGCTGCTGTGTGGTCTGACGAGAAGGCCGGCGCCGCCATGGCCAAGTCGTTTGTGCCCCTGCTGGTGGACGTGGACAAGGACAGTGCGACGGCGGAAGCCTTCAGCATCCAGTCGCTGCCCACGATGGTGATCGCCGATGCCGGCGGCGCCGAGACGATTCGCTTCGTTGGCGCGCCCTTCAAGGGCGACGTGGAGAGCGCCGTCAAGTGGCTGGAAGCGGCCCCCGGCCGCCTGGCCGCCATTGATGAAACGCTGAAGGTCTTCGGCGAAAGCAAGCACACGAATATCGAGACCGGCGAGAAGCTGGTGGCACTGTACCTGGAGCTGGGCGCCAAGGGCAAAGTGGTGTGGGTGTACGAGCAGCTTATTTCTGCCTTGGGTGCTGACCACGCGAAGAACGGCGAGTTGCACTTGAAGGCCGGCCTTGCCGCGGCAGAGGCCTGGGACATGGAGAAGACGTCCGAGCACCTCACGGTGGCGCTGGAGAAGCTGCCCAAGGACGACCCGCGGCGCACCGATGCCAGCCTGAAGCTGCTGCCCGTCAAGCTGATGGGTGGCGATGTGGAGGGTGTGCGCAAGGAAGCCAAGGAGATGTACGACACGCTGCGCAAGGCCAAGGATGACCGCGCCGTTGAAGCCGGCCTGCAGCTGGTGCAGGCCAATGTCTTCTACGAAGAGGACGAAGCCAAGCGCGCGGAGGCCGCCAAGGCCGGCCGCGCCACGCTGCTGGAGATCCGCAAGGAGTTCCCGGACAGCCGCGCCACCGAGCTGCGTTTCTATGCGGCATACATGGCCTGGATGGCCTCCGAGAAGGACACTGCCCGCAAGGAAATGAAGGAATTGTCCGGCGCCACGCCCGCAGACCAGTGGACCGAGGCTGCCAAGGGGATTCTGGAAAGCGAAATGCAGGAAGAAGACCAGGGTTGATTGGCGATGGCTTGGGCTGCAACAGCGGGCGGGGAAACCCGCCCGCTGCCGTTGCCGACGGCGGCATTCTAGGCGGCTGGAACGGCGGCGACGCACAAGGCAAGGGAAAACACGACTTTTTTGTAGCGGCCGCTTGCAATGGTTGGGGGTGCGTGCTACCGTGCCGCCCCCTGAATCGGGGAAGGTTAGTCGCAGGTTGGTGCGGGGCATGTAAGTGCCCGTTTTGCAAAGACTTGCGATGGCGTGCCGGGGCGTGTGCCCTGGTCCGGCGGAGGAATATGTCGAAGGACGAAGCGATCCGGGTTGAGGGGGTGGTGGTGGAGTCGCTCCCCAACGCGATGTTCCGCGTGGAACTCGAGAACGGCCACAAGGTTCTGTGCACGATCTCGGGGAAGATGCGCAAGAACTACATCAGGATCCTTCCCCGCGACGCGGTCATTGTGGAGCTGAGCCCTTACGACCTTGAGAAGGGCCGCATTGTTTATCGCAGCTAGGGCAGGATAGGTGTGCCATGAAGGTGAAAGCCTCGGTCAAGAGAATGTGTGAAGCCTGCAAGATCATCCGTCGCAAGGGCGTGGTGAGGGTGATCTGCAGCAAGAACGCGCGCCACAAGCAGCGCCAGGGCTAAACCGGGCGCCGGGCAGCGCAGGGTAAGTGGATGGTGCCGGGGCGCGTGGTTGCGCCTGTCGGGCAGGAAGCACAGAGGTCGGGGTAGCCGCACGGCGATGAGCCCGACACGGAGCAGACAAGATGCCGCGTCTTCTGGGTGTAGACATTCCCGCGAACAAGCAGCTCCCGTAC
>JADLBZ010000224.1 GCA_020847415.1 Planctomycetota bacterium | reverse complement strand
GGTTCCGGGGGCTTCGGCGGGTCCGGACGCGTCGGGGGTGCCGACGCTCTTGGCGCCCGCTTGCGCTTTGCACTCGCGGGGTACCGGGCCGCCGAAGCCATGGGGAGCGTTGGATGAATTGGCGTTCACTTGGTTCCTCTGCCGGGTCAGTTGCTGCGCTGGTTGTTGCGCTGCACCGGTTCAAGTCAGCGCCACTGGAAACTCACGGGGCTGCCCGGCTCCGCCGCGAAGATCATCTCGCAGCCAAGGTACCCCTCCTCATACGGTAAGGCCTCCATGGTCAGCTTCCCGTCGGGCCGCCGCGTCACGCGCGGGTCCAGCGCATAGTGCGCGCCCATCAGTTGCGGCGGGTGCAGCGTGCAGTTCGGGCCGCCATCGGCCGGGCTGACAGCCATCACGTTGGCCCTGGCCCGCAGCAGCATTTCAATGGCCTCGTCGTCGCGCCTGGGTGCGCCCGCGCCGTGCAGCACCGCCGCGGCGAACAACACCGGCAGCGCCGCCATGGCGGCCTTGCCCGGCCGGACCAATGCCCAGGCGGCCAGGCGCAGCGGTGCTGCCGCAAGCCCAGCCACGGAAGCCCAGAAGCCCGGCACGCCGCAGCGGGCGAGGCGCCGCCCCAGCCACCCGGGCGACGTCTGCGGCTGGGCGGGCAGATGCTCCGCCGGCCGGGCCTTGGAGGGTAGTGGGCCGTCCCAGTGCGGGTGCACCGGGCCGCCAAAGGCAATCGCATTGCCGCGCGGGGCTCGCTCCAGGTCGAGTTCCAGGTCGCGCAGGGAGGGTTCCAGGCTCATGGCAGTTGCCTTTGCATCTGCGAGGCCAGGTACCGGCGTACTTGGACTTCGTTGTGCAGGTCATCCCACATGAAGGCGCCGAGGTCGGTGCCGCGGCGGCACTCAAACACGTACACTCCCCAGCCGTCTGAGTGGTAGCCAGGCCTCGCCACCAGGGCCGCCCTGCCGCCGCCCAAGTCGTAGACTCGGTTCTCAATGGTGAAGTAGGAGCCCTCCTGCAACTTCCGGTCGTCGCTGGAGCGGTCGGGGTCAAGCAGGTTGTCAAAGTTGGTTGGCAGCCGCTTGTCGCGCTCCAGGGCAACGAGCACACGGCTGCGCAGGCTGAGCATCTGATGCTCTGCATCGAAGGTTCGTGCGTCGCGCGTGCTCGACGTCAATACCGGCGACACGACGCCGGCCAGCAGGAACAACGCGAGCAGCAGCAGCGCGGCTTCGGCGAAGATCCTGGAAATGACCCGGACGAAGCTCGAGGACTTGAGCGCATGTCGGGGGCGATAGGGGACGCTGCTTGCTGATACGAGGGACATGGCGATCCTCTGCAGGAATCAGGGGCTGTTCGCCGCCTGGGTTTCTTTGGCGATGTGCTCGAGGGCTTCGTCCTCGGACTCCAGCCACACAAAGGTCCCGTCGCCGCCCTGCCAACTGAAGACGTGCACGCCCCAGCCCTCCTCTTCGCCCAAGGGGTGGACCAGCAACGCCGCGTTGCCCGCGCCCAGGTCAAAGACCCGGTCTTCAATCTCGTAATACTGGCCCTTCAACTCAGCCGTGTTTGCGGCTGTACCGCCTTCGTCATATGCGCCCGTGATCCGGGCCGGGGCGCGCTTGGACTTGGCGTAGGCGACCCGGGCCTGCCCCTTCATCGAGCCCAGCATCTGTTCGCCCTCCGACCGGCGGGCGTCGCGCGTTCAGCTCATAGCGATGGGCAGGAACGCGATCACCACGAACGCGCCCAGCAAGGTCATCAAGACCACTTTCAGCACCCAGCGAGACTGTTTCTTGGGCTTGGCCGGCGTAAATCCATAGGGACGAAGATCTTGGGCCGTTTCAGTCGCCATGGCTGGTGCCCCGCAATCGTTTTCGCCGCATCACTTGAATGTCACGCCATTGTCATATCACGTGGCATCGCGGGCGTCAAAGAGAACTGCGGGGTTTTCTTTGCGGGGGTTCGGCTCCCTCGCCAAGCTGTTGCCCGTGGAATAGTCCAGCATTGCAGCTTGTTCACTCCCTGCTCACGCCACACCGGGAGCAAAGCCATGCGCCCAGCCCTGTTACCCCTCCTTGTGCTGCTGCTTGCGCTGGCGGCCTGCAGCAGCGACCGCGAAAGCAGCCACCGCGTCCAGGAAAGCGGCCCCACCGCGGCGGCTGTGCACCAGCCCGCCACGGAAAGCAACCGAGCCACCATGCCCGCCCGCACCTACCAGAAACCCGGCGACGACGAACTGCGCAAACGCCTGAGCAAGCTGGAGTACGATGTCACCCAGCGCGACGGCACGGAACGCCCCCACGACAACCGCTACTGGGACTTCTTCGAGCCCGGCCTGTACGTGGACGTGGTCACGGGCGAGCCGTTGTTTCTGTCCGTGGACAAGTTCGAGTCCACTTGCGGCTGGCCCTGCTTTGCCAAAGCCGCGCCGGGCGTCACCCTCGTGGAGAATCGCGACGAAGAGGGCGGCTACACGCGCATTGAGGTGCGCAGCCCCCACGGCGACTCGCACCTGGGGCACCTGTTTTTCGACGGCCCCAAAGAACTCGGCGGCCGGCGCTACTGAATCAACTCCGCGGCCCTCAGGTTCATCCCGGCGGGAGACCTCAAGGCCAAAGGCTACGGCGAGTACGAGGAGACCTTCGTGAAGGCAGGGGTGCTGCCCGCGAGCAGCCAGGCCGCCGCAACGCGCGAGACAGCCACGCTGGCGGGCGGCTGTTTCTGGGGCATGGAAGAGCTGCTGCGCAAGTTCCCCGGCGTGCTGGAAACCAACGTGGGCTACACGGGCGGCAGCACCGGCAAGCCCACCTATCGCGAAGTGTGCACGGGGCGCACGGGCCACGCCGAGGCGGTGCAGATCGTGTTTGACCCGGCCCAGACCAGCTACGAGAAGCTGCTGGACCTGTTCTTTCGCATGCACGACCCAACCACGTTGAATCGTCAGCACAACGACGTGGGCACGCAGTATCGCTCGGCCATTTTCTATCACAGCGACGCCCAGCGGCAGACTGCCGAGCGCGTGAAGGCGCGGGTGAACCTGGCTGGCCGGTGGAAGGGCCAGGTGGTGACTGAAATTGTGAAAGCCGGGGAGTTCTACGTGGCGGAAGACTACCACCAGGACTACCTGCAAAAGCACCCCGACGGCTACAACTGCCACTATCTGCGGGATTGACCCGGGTGTTGTGTCCCGGTGCATTGCCGGGCACGCCAGTCTCCTGATTGGCGCTGTTCGCGTTGCCGGTCAGGAGACCGGCGTTCCCGGGACGCCGCTGCCTCGCACTCGCACATGCGTGCAACCCGGCAACACACGAAGGTTCCTCGCTGTTTGGTGTGGATTCGCCGGTGTGGGCGCAGCACAGCAACGGCAACTGCTGACGTGAAGAAAAGCAACCGCGCCACGCAACGGCTGCGGCCCTGACGCGGCACTTCGGTTCTTCGC
>JADLBZ010000223.1 GCA_020847415.1 Planctomycetota bacterium | reverse complement strand
CCGTCGCCCTGCTCGCTCATGAAGCCCACGGCGTCATCGACCGAGAAGCCATAGGCGCTCATGCCCAGGTCGTCGTGGATCAGCTTGACGTAGGGGTTGAAGGCCAGTTTGGGGTTGGCCTGCACGGCGGCCTGCCTGTAGTTGTATTGCAGGTCTTCGATGTAGAGCGTCTGCACGTAGGCATGGTCGCGGCCGTGGACGGTGGTCTTGGCCAGCGGGTTGGCATCTGCGCCGCAGCCTTCGTTGAAGGGCACCCAGCCGTAGATGTGCTTGATGGCCTCCCAGTACTTGAACTCGGCCACGTGCGCCGGAATCTTGCGCGAGCCCTCGGGGTCGCCCACGCACTGCTGATTGGCGTACATCGCCAGGTACTGTTTGTGGTTCTGGGCGAAGAAGTCTTTGATGAGCGCCAGCTCCTCGCGCATGGCCTGCGGCGCGGGGCAGTCCTGCGGGTACTTCTTGCGGGTGTACTGCGAGATGTCCTCGCTGCCCCAATCGACGCACGAGCCCCACAGGTCCTGGATGTTCTGCACCGCCTGGCCCCATTGCATGTTGCGCTGGGCCTCGGGCGTGGCGCAGTCGACGTCTTTTTCCAGGCATTTCAGCACCGTCAGCACGGGCGGGTTCTTGCCGTCGGCGGGCTTGACGGGCACGTCCGGGTCTTCCAGCAGGTAGCCACCGCGCTGGGCAAAGATGTTGTAGCCGCCGGGCAGGCGCAGCTCGCTCATGTTGTAGAGCGGCCAGCCTTCGCCCAGGCTGCCAGGCTGGACGAAGCTGCGCAGCGTGGCGCGGAAGTCGCTCAGCTTCCTGGCCGAGCCGCTGTAGCCGATGTAGGGGTTGCCCCGCACGCCGATGGCCACCGGCATGTAGACGTGATCGACGTAGGAGATGTTGTAGCCCACGTTCTCGGGCTTGAGCAGCCGAGTGCTCTGCCCGGGCGGGATGATGGAGTCGCCGAAGGTGTATTCGGACAGCTGCGCAAACACGTCCTCCTGGAACTGCACCGGGCTGGTGTAGGTGCTGAGGTTGCAGGTGGTGCCTGTGCCCTTGCAGTCCACGCTGGGGGGCGTGTTGGTGGGCTTGTCCACGCTGCCGCGCAGGCGCTTGTTGCGGTCGGCCAGCAGCACGCGCCCGCCGTTCCACCAGGTGACGTATTTGCCGGGCGAGAGTTCGCTGTACAGCGGCAGCGTCAAGGTCACTTCAGAGCCGGGCGGGATGCCCTGGCCGTCGTTGACGTAGAGCTTGTAGACCGCGTCGGTGGCGATCAGCTCGTTGGTGCGCTGGCAGGCCATGACCCACTCGTTCTTGAGGTTCATGCTGGTGGCCAGCACGGGGTAAATGGGGCCTTCGGAGTTGTTGCGGATGGTGATGGTCTTGGGCTTGACCAGCACGTCCTGGTTGTCATAGTCCTTGCAGACGATGGATTTGTTGGCCGCGGGATCACCACTGCCCGGTGGGGGCGTGCCCGAAATGGGGTCGTCGTCGCCGCCGCAGGCAGTCAGGGCAAGGGTGAGCGCCAGCGCCAGCGCGGCTGCTACGGGGGTTGGGCGACAGCAGTGGGCAGAAGAGATGGGCATTTCAGAGGTTCCTTGTGTTGTTTGACGGTCGTGGTGGGTTGTCGGTCGTGGTGGGTTGTCGGTCGATTGGGCTCGGTCAGGGGGTGTCGGCGTCGCGGTCGAAACGCCCGCGTGTCAGGTCTTCGGCGTAGTACTCGATCTGCATGTACGCGCGTTCGTCCGGCGCGAAACGGACGGCCGAGACGGAGCCCGGCGGGGCGTTTTCTCCCTGCAGCTCGAACACGAACGAGTCGCCGCTCCAGTGGCGCAGCCGGTGGAGCACCTTTGCCGGCCCGAGCACAAGGTCCAGGGTTTTGCCATCGGCGTTGGGGGTCACCTGGGCGCTGCCGTAGTACGCGTTGGTGTAGCGCCCGGCATAGCGGGCCAGGGGCTGGGGCGGTGCGGGCGTTTCGGGCGGCGGTTGTCCGGCGTACTGACCCAGCGGCTGGTACAACCCGCGCATCCTGCCCTGCATCACGGCCAGCCAGTCGGCGGTCAGCACGCCGTCCGCCGCGTCGCCCAGGGCCAGTTCGCCAAAGGCCAGGGCGATCGCCTCGGCCAGGCCGCGCGGCTGGGCGTTGGTGAGCACGGTGATGCCCAGGTTGGCCTCGGGCCACAGGATGAAGGCGGTGTGCGCCCCCAGCAGGAAGGCGCCCGAATGGGATACGCTGGGGTGGCCATGCGGGTCGGGCCCGACGTTGAAGCCGTAGCCGTAAGTGCCGCCGGGGCGTGCCGCCAGGGCCGCCTGCAGCGCGACCGGATCAAGCAACTGCTGGCCCTGCCAGCGCCCCCCGGCCAGCACCAGCGCCATCCAGCGCGCCATGTCGGCCGCGCTGGCGCTGGCGCCGCCGGCGGGCGACTGGGCGTCCGGCTGGCGCTGGGGCTGCTGCACGACATAGCGGGCGGGCTGGGTGCCGTAGCTGTCGTAGCTCAGATTGGCCTGCACATGGCCCCAGGCGCGGTTGCTGCGCGCTTGCAGGTCGGCGTGGCGCGAGCTGGTGTGCGTCATGCCCAGTGGCTGGTACAAGGCCTGTTCGGACAGCGTGGCCCAGTCGGTGCCCAGGGACCGGGCCAGCGCCTCGGCGGCGGCGGTCAGGCCAAAGTTGGTGTAGGCGTAGCTGCCGTAGGGGTTGAGGCGGGCGTGGCGCAGACGCGCCAGCACCTCGGTGCGTCCATAACCCAGGTCTTCAAGCTGATCGCCCGCGTGGTCGGGCAGGCCGCTGCGGTGGGCGAACAGATCGCCCAGCGTCAGACGGGCGTTGTCCTGCGCGTCGGGGTAGGCCAGCCCGAATGTGGGCAGAAGCTGCTGGATAGGCGTGTCCCAACCCGCATCGGGTGGTATGCGCGCGGCCATGACGGTGGCAGCGAGCGACTTGGAAACGGAAGCCAGAGGGAACGCCGTGTCGGCATCCACCCGAGCTGCTTCATCCACCCGGCGCACGCCGAAGCCGCGTGCGTAGACCGTGCGCCCGCCATGCACCACCGACACGGCCACACCGGGCACGCCGGTGCGCGCCATCCACTGCGGCACCAGGGTGTCGAGCTGCGCGGCGGCCTGGCGCACGGAGGCATCGGCGGCATCGCCGCCGCCGCAGGCAACCGCGGCCGCCGTGGCCAGGGCTGCGGCAGCGAGGCGAAGCAGCCGGGCCAGACCGGGACGCATGGTTTGGTCGCGCTTCATGCCTTGTCGAACAGCTCGTCCAGCCAGTCCATCGACACGGCGGCGGAGTAGGCCAGGTTGCCGGTCTGGCAGTGGCCGTCGGCGCCTTCTTCGGCGGTGAAGACGTGTCGCGTCACCGGGCCACCGACGGTCTGCACGAAGCGTTCGGCCTGCGCCAACGGTTCAGCGCCTTCGCCGGTGCCAACCAGGGCCAGCGCGGGGCAGCGGATGCGGCGCAGGCCGTCGTCGTCTACGCGAAATTCGCGCAGGCGCTGATAAGTTTGCTTGAAACTGCCCTGCCCCATGCGCAACATCAGGCTGCGCATCATTTCGCGGGTTTGCGGGGGAATGGCCGCGTCCGGAATCTGATCGATGTCGGCCAGGCGCACGTCCTGGTCGTCAGGCATGTCGGACGGGTCAAAACCGACGAATGAGGTCATGTAGGCGTGCAGGTCGATGATGGGCGAGTTGGCGATCAGGGCGCGCACGCGCGGCTCGTGCGCCGCGATGCGGGTGGCGAAGTAGCCGCCGTAGCTGATGCCCATCAGCGCGATGCGGTCCGGGTCGGTTTCCGGGCGCTTGAGCACGTGCTCCAGTGCCAGCCGGCCAATCCGCTCGTAGTCCGGCACGAAAGCCATGCGGGGATGAAAGCGCAGCGTGTCCATCTGCCCGGGGCCGG
>JADLBZ010000222.1 GCA_020847415.1 Planctomycetota bacterium | reverse complement strand
GCCTACATCCGGCCCCTGTTCTGCGAGGGCAAGGGCCCCTTCCGTTGGGTGGCCCTTAGCGGCGACCCCCAGGACATTTACACCACTGACGACGCGCTGATGGAGCTGTTCCCCCGCCACAAGCACCTGCACAACTGGCTGAAGACCGCGCGCAACGCCTTTGAGTTCCAGGGCCTGCCCGCGCGCATTTGCTGGCTGGGCTATGGCGAGCGCCACAAGGCGGGGCTGCTGTTCAACAAGCTGGTGCGGGAGAAGAAGGTCAAGGCGCCCATCGTGATCGGCCGCGACCACCTGGACTGCGGCAGCGTGGCCAGCCCCAACCGCGAAACCGAGGCCATGAAGGACGGCACGGATGCGGTAGCCGACTGGCCCATCTTAAACGCCCTGGTGAACACGGCAGGCGGCGCCACCTGGGTCAGCTTTCATCATGGCGGCGGCGTGGGCATGGGCTACTCCCTGCACGCGGGCCAGGTGATTGTGTGCGACGGCAGCAAGGAGGCCGACGCGCGGCTGGAGCGGGTGCTGACCAACGACCCCGGCATGGGCATCGCGAGGCATGTGGACGCGGGCTACGCCGAGGCCAGGCGCTTCAATGCCAAGGCCGAGCACCCGGTGAAGATCCCGATGGCGAAGTGAGCCCGGTGCTTTGACAATCGTTGCGTCGCGCTGAGGGGGCATGCCAATGAACTTCTTGGAGCAACTGGTCGCGGAGTGGTGCGAAATCCGGGACGCATTTGTTCGAACCAATGTTCGTGTCAAGAAGCTTCAAGGCGGAGGCTACGAGGGCGAGCTTGACGTGGTGGCTTGGTTTCCCGCAACGGGCAAAGTTGTCCACTACGAGACATCAACCGACGCCGATAGCTGGCAAAAGCGACAGAAACGGTTTGAGAAGAAGTTCGAGGCAGGTCGCAGGCACATTCGCACGGAAGTTCTCAAGGGCATGCAGTTTGGCGAACAGCCCATTGAGCACGTAGCAGTGTTCGCAACGCGCATTACCGAAAGCCGTGCAGAGTTGGCAGGTGGCAAAGCAATGTGGGTAGGAGACCTACTGACCGAGATTTCCCAGTACTTGGAAGACAACTTCGCCGATCCACTGAAAAGAGCCGTCCCGGAGAAGTACGCGTTGCTCCGAACGCTCCAGTATGACCAGTGGCGGCGACGCATCCAAAAAGACACGGCGTGACCAACGACCCCGGCATGGGCATCGCGAGGCATGTGGACGCGGGCTGCGCCGAGGCCAGGCGCTTCAATGCCAAGGCCGAGCACCCGGTGAAGATCCCGATGACGAAGTAGGACCGATGGGCTAGAATCAAGCCATGTCCGGCACGATTGACATGGAGGCCATCCGCAAGCTCAGCGTGGAAGAACGCCTGAAGCTGATGGCTGCCATCTGGGACAGCCTGGCCGAAGACGAGGCGGACTTGCCTGTTACCAAGGAAGCGCTTGCCGAGATGGAACGCCGCCTTGACGAACTCGAGGCCGGCCCGAACCAGGGTGTGCCCTACACCGAAATGCTGGGCCGCCTGCGGGGCCTGCGCAAGTGACTCGTGAGGTCATCTTTCACGAGCTGTTCAGCCGGGACGTGGAACACTTCGCTTCGATGCTGGATGCAGCTCGCCCCGGACTGGGAAACGAGTTTATTGCGGCTGTTGAGGCCCAGTTGGCGCTGATTGTGGCTCGCCCGGAATCCTATCGCCTCGTCAGTGGGCGGACACGGCGAGCGCTGATCCGGCGGTTCCGGGCGCTGGTGCTGTTTCGCTCTACAAGCAGCCACTTGTTTGTGGCAGGTGTCGTTCACGGGGCGCGTGACACCGAAACATGGCTCGCAAGCCGCCTGGGAAGCTGAAGCTGCCCCGCGGCAACTTGGACCCCGGCCCCAGCGTTTCCTGCTTGTCTGACGTTGCGCCTTGGACTGCATCTCAGCCGACGCCAGCCGGGCCTCGGGTTGCGCCGCCTGCATGTTCGCGCGGCGTTACTTGTTCTCGCGGAAGCCTTGGATTATGCCGCCGATGCCCAAGAAGAGCGCGATTGCGCCAAACAACATGGGCCCCCACCAAATCGTGTAGGTACCACCGAATTTCTTCGCCGCCGCGGCATAGTAGCTGTCCAATGTCGCCGCAAGCCCTCCACCAAAGAGAAGCAGTCCGATGAACAGGAAAGCCCAAGACGCCACATTCATCGAGCCGACCTTCACAATCGGCTTGGGCGTAACTGTCGCCTTGGGTTGCATTGGCTGCCGGTACTTCGGGTCCATGGATTGCTGCCCATAGGGCTGCAGCTGGTACTGCACCGGCTGCGGGTACTGCACCGGCTGCGGGTACTGCTGCATCGGCTGCTGGTACTGCACCGGCATGGGTTGCTGCGGCGGCATGGGTTGCTGCTGTGGCTGGTGCTGCGTCGGTTGCGGGCGCTGCGGCTCCGCGGCACCCATACCCGGCGGCGGGTCGTACTTGTAGGACGTCGTCGCGCGCTTCTGTGGCGCAGGCGGCTGACTGGCGGGGGCGCGATTGTCAGGCCCCTGCGCGGGGCGGGCGGGCGGCTGGTTCTGCATGAGTCACCTACCGGAAAGTGTAGCAATCGTACCACTTTCGCATGTTGAGGCAAATAGTTGCCGCTTCGTGAGCACGCTCGCCAAAACCGGCTGCCGAAGCGTCACGCCTCAATTCGGCAGGCGCCCGCCCGAGCAGAAGATATGCTCGCCGCGACCTGACCCTGATGGAGGTTTCCATGCTTCGCTCGACCCTGGCCCTGCTGCTGCTTGCTGCCCCGCTGTGCGCCCAAGAGCTTGAGTTCAAGCCCCTGCCCGTCTCGCCCTCCAGTGGCAACATCAACCCCTCGTCCCTGCTCATCACCTGGGACAAGCCCGAGACCGCGCCCGCCAAGCTCGAGGTCTACATCTTCCACACCGCCTGGATGGTCTCTCCCTCCGTTGACGAGACCTGCCCCAAGTGGCGCGAGATGCTCTTTGCCGAGAACTTCGACGCCGAGGCCTTCGCCAAAGCCAACGGGCCCGAAACCACCCGCCACCGCTTCGACATCGCCGCCGATAACGTGCCCCTGGGCGTCATTGACCACGAAGAAGAGTTCCGCATCCGCAACGTGGCGGTGCTCTTTGTGGACGCCGCGGGCAAACGCTCTGTCCCCAAGACCCTGCGCGCCTCCGTGGAGGTGCCCGGCCTCACCCGCGCCGATTGCCTCTACCTGCCCTCGCACCTGCCGCACTTCACCCCCACCCGCCTCTTCGACAAGAAGCCCAGCAAGCTCAAGTGGACCCTGCCCGCCCTCGGCCCCAGCTACGAAATTGAGAAAGTCCTCTTCGTCGGGGCCGAAAACATGATCTCCAGCTACCACGCCTCGCGCGTGAAGGACGGCATTGCCGGCTGGCTGGCGGGCAACGACGACTACAGCAAGCCCATGGTGCAGGAGCTGGCCAAAGATGCCACGAGCTGCTGGATCAAGGACCTGAACTTCAAGTCGTGCACGGTGCTGGTCCGTACCAAGGGCGGCCTCTACTTCGCCTGCCCCTTCGAGCAATGGACCAACAGCTACGAGGCCCAGGCCGGCGAAGAAGACCAGAAGGCGCTGCCCGCCATTGAGTTGAAGCCCGCCGAGCCCGGCAAGAAGGACTAGGCTAACAACACAAGCCATTGGGTAGCAGCTACTTGCGTCGTGGTGACGGGGCGTACCCGCTGCCACGGCGCTTTTTCTGGATTTCATGCAACCGCGGCTGTCCCATCGGGTGAAATAGCTGGTGCAAATCCCCGGAGTGTTCCCATGCGCAAGTTGGCAGTCGCCCTCGTTGTCCTGCTCGTGGCAGGATTCGCCGTTGAGCTCTCGGCCCAGGAAGGCCGCGGGCGCGGCAACCCCTATCGCGGCGTGCGCGGCAGCATCAAGCGCGAGGCCGAGAAGAACGAAAAGCAGGCCGAACAGCACCGCAAGGAAGCGGCGCGGCGCAACGAGAAGGAACAAGCCGAAGAAGAACGCGAAGCAGCCAAGGAAGAGCGTGAGGCCGCCAAGAAAGAGAAAAAGGGCGAGGACGCCGCCGGCGACGCCATGGAAATGCCCGAGGGCGCGGTGGAAGAGGACGTCAAGCCCGGCGAGACCATCCCGCGCGCCGAGAAAGACGGCATCCTGGATGACATCATGGACGAGCTGGGCCTGAAGGACGCGGCCCTGCGCGAGAAGTTCAAGAAGAGCGTGCGCTCGGCCTGGGAAGACAGCGAAAAAGAAGACAAGCGCTACTACGGCGAATACAAGAAGGCCGACACCAGCGAAGAGAAGAAGGCCGCAGCAAAGAAGACG
>JADLBZ010000221.1 GCA_020847415.1 Planctomycetota bacterium | reverse complement strand
GGCATCGCGCCGCAGTTGATCAAGCCCAACGGCGAAGTGTTGCACGCCCGCGCGGGCATCAACAGTGGTGTGGTCACCGTGGGCAACATGGGCTCAAGCAAGCGCTTTGCGTACACCGTGATGGGCGACGCCGTGAACCTGGCTGCACGCCTGGAGCCCCAATGCAAAGAATACGGCACCGAGACGCTGATCGGCCCGCGCACGGCGGCCCTGGTCAAGGGCGAGTTCACCCTGCGGCGCATTGACCTGATGGTGGTCAAGGGCAAGACCGAGCCCACTGAGGTGTTTGAGCTGGTGGGCGACACGCACCCGCCCCAGTTCATCAAGGACCTTCTGGTGCCTTGGGAGCGCGGGGTGGATCTGTTCCGGGACCGGCAGTTCGAACAGGCGCTGGCCTGCTTCCGCCACGCGGCTGCACTGGAACAGAACCAGGAGGCCGAGGCGCTGACCCCGAGCAAGCTCTACATCGAGCGCTGCGAATCGCTGATTGCGCACCCGCCGCCGCCGGAGTGGAACGGCGTCTACGTGAAGAAGACCAAGTAGGGTTGCGGCAATTCGCACTGTGAGGCCCGCGCTGCGGACGCAATGCCGGCAGCGAAACGAAACGGCTGCAGGCGCGAAGAGTTTCTCATGAAAGCCACGCGGCAGCACAGCCCCAAGCGCAGGCGGGGAGTGGCTGGAAAGCCGCTCCCCGCTTGGCTGGCAAGGCTGGTGGACGTGGCCGGATTCGAACCAGCGACATCCTGCTTGTAAGGCAGGCGCTCTAACCGCTGAGCTACACGTCCGCAGGCTCCAACTTAACGCCCCGCGGCTTCACAGCCAGACCCGGTAACAGAAAGCCTCAGGCGCGCAGCACGCGCAGGCCCTGCGCCACGGCAAAGCAGGCCACTGCCGCTACCACGATGGCCGGGGCCGGGGCCACACCCAGCAGGTCGCCGCCGATCAGCCCCACCAGCCCGGAGACCACGGCCACCAGCAAGGCGCCCCAGCACATGCCCGCGTACGAGCGCGCCACGCTGCGGCTGGCCGCGGCAGGCAGCACCAGCAGCGAGTTCACCAGCAGCAGGCCCACGGCGCGCACGGAGAGGCTGACCATCAGTCCCAGCAGCACAATCAGCAGGTACTCGTGGCGGGCCGTGGACACGCCGCGCGCGCCGGCCAGCGGCGCCGAGACCGCCATCAGCGCCAGGCGGTTGCCCAGCAACGACACCACGCCGACTGCCAGCAGTGCGTTGCCGGCCAGCACAGCCACGTCGGTCCAGTCCAGGAAGCTGAGTTTTCCGCCGAACAGGTAGCTGTGCAGGTCGGCGTATCCGCGGGCGCGTTCGTATAGCAGCACGCCCACGGCCAGGGTGCCCGCCATGGCCACGCCCAGCAGGGTGTCCAGCCCAAGGGGCGAGCGGCGCCGCAGGGTGGCAATCAGCAGGGCTACCAGTACGCCGCTGCCGGCCATGAGAGCAAAGGGGCTGCCCCAGCCCAGCAGCATGCCCAGGGCCACGCCGGCGAGTGTGCTGTGGGCCACGGCGTCCGAAAAGAACGCCATGCGGTTGGCCACCACGATGGGACTGAGCAGGCCCGAGGCCACCGTCACGCAAACCACGCTGAGCAGGATGGCCAGTTGCCAACCGGTGGTGAAGTAGCCTGCGATCAGCTCCAGCATGGCTGGGATGTTGGCGCGCCAACGCGGGTTTGTCCATGCGGAGGCGTCAGGCCAGCACCAGCTGGTACAGGTGCACGTCCAGCCGCCGGCCGAATTTCAGCCCCACCTCGCGCATGGTGCCGATGTGCGCAAAACCGGCAGCCCGGTGCAGGGCCTCGCTGGCCGGGTTGCCCGCGGCACTGCGGGCGATCACCGTGTGCAGGCCCGCCTTGCGAGCTGCCGCCAGCAGCTCGGCCAGCAACGCGCGCCCGATGCCGCGGCTGCGCCATGCTTCGTCCACATACACCGAGTTCTCGGCCGTGGCGGCATAAGCGCAACGGTCCGACCACGGACTCAGGGCGGCAAACCCGGCCAAGCGGCCCTCGCACTCCGCTACCAGCACCGGGTGGCGGGCATCGCGCTGCAACAGCCAGCGCCGGCGGTCGTCCACCGACTTCTCCTCCGTGTCGAAGGTGGCCGTCGTGGTACGGATGGCGTCGTTGTAGACGGCGGTAATGGCCGGCAGATCGGCTTCGGTGGCGCTTCGCACAGTGGGTGTCGCGGGCACGGCTCAGTTCCCGCCGCCGCCGCCACCGCCGTTGTTGGTGCCGCCGCCCGCGGGCGGGGTGGCTGCGGGGGCGGTGGGCGGCTGGACATTGAAGAGCTTGAACTTGTTGTCCAGCTTGGGGAAGTCCGGCAGGCGCACCAGGGTCTCGTAGACCGCGTAGCGTTTCTTCTGTTTGCGGCTGTAGGCGTCGGCGGGCGTGGCGTCCAGGATCAGCTCGATGCGCACGGCGTAGGGCAGCCGCTCCTGGTCCTTGGCGTCCCAGGTATCGGTCTCAGTGCCCGCGCCAAGCTCGACGATTTCTTCAAGCTGGGCGGGGTCCAGGTTGCCCTCGGCATCCAGGGCATCACGGGGAAGGTCGTAGTAGCGCACCCGGAAACTGACCACGCGATCGTGCAGCTTCACGCCCAGGCCGCCTTCGCTGGGCCGCTTGTCCACCAGGAAATCCTCGCGCCGGTACAGCGAGTACAGCCCGGCCAGGGGGCTGCCTTCCTCGGCTTCGTTCTCCTTGAGGTAGTAGCCCACCTCAGTGAGGTCGCTGGTGATGCCGTTGTAGCGCATGTAGCTGTCCACAGAGGTGACGAACCACAGTTCGTCCTCGCCGCGGTCGTCGTCGCCGCTGTGCTTGCCGGTGAACCACGAGCCGTCAATCTCGGTCTGCTCGTCGGGGCCGGTGGCCCAGGCGTTGCGCAGGTCGCGGGCAATGATCTCCATCAGGCCGGGGCCCAGGCGGCGCGCGCGGATCTCGCTTTCCACCTGGATCTTCGAGTCCACGGTCGAGCGCAAGATGTAGCCCAAGCTGGTCACGATGATGGCCGTGATGGCGATGGTGATGACCAGCTCGATCAGGGTAAAGGCGCGCGCGCGCATCAGTTGCCGCCTCCCCCGTTGTTGGTGCCGTTGTTGGTGCCGCCGTTGTTGGTGCCACCGTTGCTGGCGCTTTCGGTGGTTTCCTCGGTGTCTTCCTCGGCCGCGTTGAAGACCACCGCCGGGTCCACATAGGTCACCAGCTTGATCTCGCGGCGCTTCTCATAGGCTTCGTCGGATTCCTCGCCGCCCTCGGCATCGCGGCCGCGGCGCAGGGGCGTTTTCACCTTCAAGGTCACGCGCACCACGCGGGCCAGCGGCTTGTCGCGGGGGTCGTCCACCTGTTCGGGGTCGCCGTTTTCGTCCAGCGGAGCTTCCCATGCTTCCAGTTGTTCGCGGCTGCCGATGAACTCGTTGCCCACCAGCACCAGCTCCTTGGTCCACTCGTACTCGAACTTGGCAAAGGTGGCGCGCTCGACCCATCCCTCGTTCACGGAGGCATTGATGGCGTTGGCGCGGGTGTCGTAGTCGCCAAAGTCTCCGCTTCCGTTGCTGATCCAGGTTTCCTCGTCCTCGGGGTCGGGCAGGTCCTGGCTGATCAGCTCGTTCATCTTCATTTCGGCCAGCCAGGCGCCGGTGTGGGCATCGCCGCTTTCCACGAAGCGCAACAGGGTCTGGTTGCGCACCTGCAGAAGGGCCAGCAGGGCGATGCCGATGATCAGCACCGCCACCAGGGCCTCAATCATGGCAAAGCCGCGGGCGCGCCGGGTCATTTCAGCTCCTCGGGCGGCTCGGGCTTCAGCTCGCCGGGGTAAATCTCGGCGGCGCCGGTGAAGGGGTTCACCTCGATGGTGTAGAACTCGTTGTCCTCGTTGGTGAGGTACACGTAGTGCCAGTGGCCGCCGCCCCGGGGGGCAAACTCGACGCGCACCGAGCCGTCCTGCTCGGAGCTGCCGTCAGCAAAGGCCACCCGGTCAATCCACACGCCGAAGACCTTGCTGCGGTCAGCCTTGTAATGGCTGGGCATCTCGTGGTAGGCGCTGGCGACGCGGCCGTCGTCGTCGGCATCCTCGGTCACTTCGCCTTCTTCTGCCTTGCGGGGCACCCAGGCGAAGTAGATCTGCTCCTTCAGGTTGTACTCGACGGCGTAGGGCCGGCCCGTGACAGCCGACTGGCTGCGAACCTGCTCCAGGAAGCCGGCCAGGGTGCGGGCCTGGCTCTTGAGCTCTTCTTTGTCGCGCATGGCAAAGTAGCCGACGGTAATGGTGCCGACCACGATGAGGGCGAGCAGCAGGATGACCACGGTCAGCTCGACCAGGGTCATGCCCCTTGCGGGCAGACGGGCGGCCCTTCGGCCGCCCGCGAGGTTGTTGCCGCCTTCCGCCATGGGCTTACTTGCCGGTTTAGGTCACGTTGCCGGTCTTGGTGAACACGATGTCCTGGTCGGGAACGTCGGCGCCGCCTTCGGCCTGGTCCTTGCCAAGGCACTTCAGGGTGAAGTCGCCGCCCGAGGCCTCATACAGGAAGTCTTCCTTGCTGAAAGGATCCTTGGGCATGTTGCCGCCGAACCTGGTGGCTATGGCCTCCAGCGAATCGGGATACTCGCCGTCGTGCTCCAGCGCGTAATCGTTGAGCGCCTTCTGGATTTCGCCCATTTCGGTTTGGGCCTTCGTCCACTTGGCCTTGTCGGGCTTGTCCAGCACAAAGACAAAGGCCATGGTGCCGATGATCCCCAGGATCACGATCACCACCATCAGTTCGATCAGCGTGAAGCCCGCGCGGTACTTGCGTCTGGTCATGGGTGTCTCTCCGGCCAAAGCGGTTGCCGCACCATGATACGCGCGGTAGCGGCCCCGCGATGGGGAAAATCGGGCCCAGTGCCGACCGAGGTCGCCGGGGCGCCCTGCCGA
Source organism: Planctomycetota bacterium (assembly GCA_020847415.1). Taxonomy (GTDB): domain Bacteria; phylum Planctomycetota; class UBA8742; order UBA2392; family UBA2392; genus JADLBZ01. Next base: position 3,209 of record JADLBZ010000221.1, on the reverse strand, counting down.
CTCGGTGGTGACCACGGCTGGCATGGCAGGCACACGGTACGCAAACGAAGAGAAGGCACCCCAAGGGCGCCTTCTCGTGCAGACATTTCAGCCACAAAGCCGCGTGAAACGGGCCGCGCCGGCAACAGCCGGGCAGGACGCCACGCAAGCCATGGTGCGCCCTGCTTAGGTGTTCGGCGACTCGTACTCGATGTCCCGGCTCGGGTCATCGTAGTCGTAGTTGAAGAAGAACCGGTCAAAGGTGCGGTGCATCCGGTCCAGGTCCTCGTTCCACGCGCGCAGGTGGTTCAAGTTGTGGGTCCAGTCCACAAACGAGAAGCAGCCGGTCAGCGACACGGCAACCAGGGCCAGCATCACGATTGGAGCAAACTTGCGCATATGACTCCCCACCAAGGGCAAAGCGTGGCACAGGCCACGTAACGCCAGGGGTTCTGTCGGGGGATGATCCACGATACCGGGCACCGGGGCATGGTCAAGCCCAAAAACGTCACGCCCGCGCCACGGGAAGGGGTGCGAACAACCGCCGCCCCAGCACCAGCAGCGCCGCGGCCCCCGGGCCCAGCATACCCACCGCCATGCTGAGTCCGTGGGCCCGCGAGAACGCGGCTTGCTCTGCGGGGTCCACCAGCGCGCCGTCCTCCCAGCGGCTGTGCAGGCGCAGGTCGTGCATCAGGGGTGCAAAGTGCAGTTGCGTGGCCAGCGCACAGGCCGGCAGCAGCAGCGCCAGCCCGCCCATCGCCTTCCAGGCCAGCCGCGTGCCCCGGGCTGGAATCACGCCCACGGGCGGCTGGTGCGCGGCAAACAAGCAGCCCAGGGCAGCCAGGCAGGCAGCCAGGGCCACCGGCCAGCCCAGGCGCTCGAACATGGTGCCCGCCAGGGTGTTGGCAATGTGCTTGGGGAAGCCCTGCTCGCGCGAGACCCCGAAGATCACGCCGGCAGCCACAGCGGCGCCCACGGGCAGGCCTACCAGCAGGGCCAGAAGCAGGTCGGTGAAGCTGTGGATCAGGCGCTTCATGGGGGGACTCCGTACGCTTTCTGAATTTGACGTTTGTGCTGTTTTCTTTAGACCTCATCCGGGTGCGAGACTACAATCGCGCCCCGCTCAACGCACTCAATCCAAAGGAGACCGAATGAACGCTGGAAAGACCGCACTGCTTGCACTGGCTGCGCTGCTGGCTGTGACCGCCACTTCGTGGACCAGCCCCGTGGTGGCTGAAGACAACTGGGAGCTGCTGGGCAAGCGCGAAGTCGCCTTCAAGGACGAAAGCGACAGCATCGAAGTAACCGCCAAGGAAGGCCGCTTTGTGGCCATCCAGTTCAAGGTCGAGGACGGCAACCTCGAGATGTACGACATCAAGGTGATCTTCGGCAACGACGAGTCCTATTCGCCTGACGTCCGCCACGAGTTCAAGGAAGACAGCCGCTCGCGGGTGATTGACCTGCCCGGCGAGGCCCGCGTCATCAAGCGCGTGAACTTCAAGTACAGCAGCCGCATCCGCAAGGGCCGCGCCGAGGTGAAGCTGTTCGGCAAGCAGGCCGGCGGCCCCGGCCCGGACAAGCCCGGCCCGGACAAGCCTGATCTGGGCAAGCGCTTCCCGAACTACGAGCACATTGGCGCCCGCAAGGTGGACTTTGTGGCGGACCACGACGAGATCGAAGTGACCGCCAAGGAAGGCCGCTTCACCTCGGTGATGATTGAAGTTGAAGACGCCGACCTGACCCTGTGGGACATCAAGTTCGTGTTCGGCAACGACGACGTGTACAAGCCCGACACCCGCTTCGAGTTCAAGGAAGGCACCCGCTCGCGCCAGATTGACCTGCCCGGCGAGGCCCGCGTCATCCGTAAGGTCGAGTTCTGGTACAAGAGCCACCTGCGCGACGGCAAGGCCACCATCAACCTCTATGGCAAGGGCCCCGGCGCCGACAAGCCCGGCCCGGACAAGCCCGCCCTGCCCGAGCGCGACAAGCGCTTCCCCGGCTACAAGCACCTGGCCAGCCGCACCGTGGATTTCGGCCGCGACACGGACGTCATCGTCCTGGGCGAAACCCACGGCCGCATCACCTCGATCACCATTGAAGTCGAGGATGGCGAGATCGAGATGCACGACTTCACCGTCACCTTCGGCAACGGCAAGCAGCACTCGCCCGAAGTGCGCCACGAGTTCAAGGAAGGCAGCCGCTCGCGGGTGATTGACCTGCCCGGCGAAGGCCGCGTCATTGAGCGCATCGCCTTCAAGTACCGCAGCACCAAGCTGAAGGAAGGCAAGGCGGTCATTAACGTCTACGGCAAGTAGGTTGCCCGTTCGCAGCGGGGGCGCGCGAGGACTCGCGCGCCCCTTGCGGTTTTTCAGCACGCCACTCAAGGCCCCTCGCCAAACCGCCGATAGAACAGATACGTTGGAATGCGGACCGCGCCGTGGACTTCACCTGGCTCTTTGATCGGCTGCTCTTCTTTACGGCCCTGCTGGGGTTGCCCACGCTGGCTGTAGTGCTGTATTTCGTGCTGCTTTCCCACCATGCGGCGCGGCTGCAGGAGCGCTACGAGGGCCTGCACGCTGCGCGGGAGCGCTGGCGCAAGAAGCAGGAACTGAAGCAGGAGTACTACCGCCTGGCGGACCCGCTGTTCCACTTCCGGGTCGCGGAAAAGCGGCCCCAGGATTCGGGCGACACGACCCGCACCTACACCCGCACGGTGGACCGCAAGACTCGCCACACGCGCATTGCCCAGGCTGTAGCGACGGGCCGCTTTGTGCTGAACGCGACACCGCTTTCCGAGCTCAAGCCCGGCATGGTCCTGGGTGCTGAAGTGCCCGTTCGCGAAGGCAGCCGCCTGGACCCGGGCACCACCCTGACGGACGAGACCATCCAGCAGCTCAAGCAAGCTGCGGTGGCCAAGGTGCCCATCCTGTTCAACCCGATCACCCAGACCTGAGCACAGCTGAGAGCCTGTTTGGTAACCCGTTCGCGGGCGCTTTCGGGCGGCGAACTTCGCGTTACGGCGGCAGCCTCGCCGCATGTGGCTGCAAGCCACACCCCGGCTCGGCTGCCTTGTTCCGCTTGTTCGGCGCTCCGAAATCGCCAACGCTCAGAGTTTCCAAACAAGCTCTGAGCTCGACTTTTGCACTTTTTGTGGTCATGCGGCCAGTGCCAAGTGGCTTAGCAATGGGTTCAGCAGCGCCCGTGGGATGTTTTGCAACACGGGCCTGTAG
>JADLBZ010000220.1 GCA_020847415.1 Planctomycetota bacterium | reverse complement strand
GCCCCCAGTAGTACTACACCAACAAGGAACGGCAACGCGTTCAGTTTCATGGCATCTCCCCAAGAAGTAGGTTCTACGCAAAGGAGAGTGTCCAACGTGGGTCGCGTTGCCGCAAAGACGACTGCCGGCACGGAGCTGACTTGCCGAGCGAATCCGCAAAAGACTTGCCCGCCTTCGCAGGCGCCACGTTGCGTGACATTTCGCAGCCACAATGCTTGCCAAATAGTGGCCTTTGCGTGACGATCTACTGACGTTGGTGCTGTTTACTCCCTCCACTTCCTGCTGGGCGTGCAGGTCATTCGTGGAGAGCGCAATGCGCAACACGGGTCTGGTCGTGGCTGCAGCCGTGGTTGCCGCCCTTTCTGTCATCGTACTGGCTGCCTGTGATGGCGGCAGCGGCGGCAGTGGTGGAGGCATCGCGAGTGGTGGCGGTGGTGGTGGCGGCGGTGGCGGAGGCGGTCCGCCCGGCCCCATCCCTGACTACGCCGACTACTCGTCGGCCCTGACGCTGCTGGAGGAGATTGACGCTACTGCGCCCCCAGCCGCGGCTGCCTTCTCGGACTATCCAGCCGGCACCAGCCAGGTCCAGACCATCCTGGGCAGGCAGGCCCGCGTGCTGACCAACAACAGCAGCAACAACACCTACAAGTACTTCACGGTCACCATGGGCAAGAACCTCCCGTCCGGCAAGTCGCTGCAGGCGGGCAAGGAGTACGTGATCACCATCGAGTTCCCCGACGACACCGATCGCTCGTGGTTCATCCTCAACCGCGGTTGCGAGACAGCGCGCGGCTTCTGCACCGGGCAGGCCGTGGGCGACCAGGTCGGCGGCTGGGTCAACTCGCTGCCCGAGAGCATCAAGGTGCCGGTTTCCGGCACCTGGAAGACTTGGACCCAGTACTTCAGCCTGCACCATCGCTACCCGGGCCTCTGGCAGCCCCGCGACGTGAACTTTGAGGGCAGCGGCGGCGGCACCGCCGGCACCAACGCCCGCACCCAGACCCCCGCCAACGGCTTCCAGCTCATCGTGATGCACCTGGACTACCGCCAGGCGCCGCTCTCGGCGGGGGCGGCGGTGGGCAAGATCCGGCTGTACGAGGTCACGGGCTCGATGGCCCTGAACACCCAGCCGCTGCCGGCGGGCCTGCCCAAGCGGCATGTGTTCTGGCGCGAGGAGATGTCGGACAGCGTGGTCAGCTATGCGGGCAGCCCCGGCACGCACTGGGGCACCCCCACCGACGAAGAATGGTACAGCTACAAGATGAGGCTGATGAAGTTCCTGGGCCTGAAGACCTTTGCCAAGGACCTGCTGGAGTTCGGCCACAACCAGGGCTGGAAGGTTAACGACACGAATTGGTGGGTGCCTGCCAACAGCAACATGGAAAACCGCTGGGCCGAGATTGTGGCCATGTGCAAGACCAACGGTTTTGACCTGATCCCGTACTACGAGTACGCGGGCAGCACCGGCGGCTGGATGGGCAACCCGCCCAGCGGCGGCACGGGCATTGGCGTGCAGCGCAAGTGCGAGCCGCTGTACCAGTGGGATGCCCTGGGCGGCTCGGTGCAGAACGAGTACACCGGCTTCTCGTGGTGCGAGAACTTCAGCGCCGACATCACCGAATGCACGACGGGGACACTCGCCGACGCCAAGAAGCTGCTGGACGAAACCGTGCTGAAGTACAAGACCGACGTGGCGTTCCCGGCCCTGTGGTTCCGCGCCCGGCCCAGCAGCATCCCCATGAGTTTCTCGCAGCCCTGCCGCACGAAGTTTGAGCAGGAAACGGGCAAGGCCGCGGGCTCGTGCACCATCGCGGCGCTCAAGACCGCCCAGGCAGCCTCGCCCCAGGGGGCCTTGTACACCGAGTACTGCAACTGGTGGTTCGGCAAGCGCCGCGCGTTCTTGACCGGCCTGCGAGACTACCTGCGCGCGCAGGTAAACGCGCAGGGCGACGTGCTGTACACCTGGGACAACACCGAGCCCGGCTGGACCTTCCCCGGCACCAGCAAGTACATCATCAACGACGACAACGCGACCTGGGGGCCCATCTGCAGCAGCCTGCAGGGCATGGGCCACTGGTGGTTCACCAAGGACCAGGCGACGGTGATCAACACCGACGAGTACCTGGCCGGCATGAAGCAGCCGCAGGCCGATTACAGCCCCACGGAATGGTCGCACTCGGTGCCCTGGGCTGATCCCCAGAATTACACGAGCACTGACGGCGTGGCACTGACCCACACCATGAACCGGGTGTTCTCGGTGACGCAGGCCTCCACGGCGGCGTTCCGCAGTGCCAACGACCTGGCCGTGATCCGCCACTACTGCCTCAACGAGGATGCCCACGCCTTTGCGGGCGGCACCACAACCAACTGGCAGGACACCAAGCTGGGCTACCTGGCCGCCGATGTGGAGCACGCCGGGGCACACTCGATGCTGCTGGAAGCCAGGGCCGTGGCGCTGGGTGACCCCAACTACCTGGGCTACTGCAGCAGCAACACCTGGAACCACGGCTTTCCTGTGCACGCCCGGAAGTTCTACGCCAACTTCCTGGCCCTGCCCGCCCTGCCCAGCGTGGTGGAAAGCAGCGGCGACCCCGAGGTCGTGCTGCGCCGCATCAGCACGCCCTCCAACGGCACCTACTACGCGGTCGTCAACATTGGCATGACCAGCAAGACCTTGAACCTGAATCTCTCGGCGGTGGGCACCATCTATCACCCGGTGACCAACACCAACCTGGGGGCCAGTTCCACGGCGCTGTCAGTAACGCTGGAGCCCGGCGAGTTGCTGGCGCTGGTGGTGAAGTAGAAGCGCGGGGGCCGGACAGCCGCCCCAGCAGGGGCGGCTGTCCTGTCTTGCGCAACCCGACTGGCGCCTGAAGCACGTAACAGTAGCCTGCCGCTATGCGCATACCCTTCAGCGGCCCGGTCGTGGCCGGCACCCTGTTGCAGCGTCGCCTGCGCTTTCTGGCCGACGTCAGGCTGGCCGATGGCGGGCAGGTCACCGCCATGTGCGCCAACACCGGCAGCATGAAGAGCTGCTGCGAACCCGGCCGGCCCGTTCTGCTTTCCGACAGCGGCAACGCCGAGCGCAAGTACCGCTTCACCTGGGAGGCCATCCAAATGGCGCAAACCTGGGTGATGGTGAACACCGCCCTGCCCAACGCCGCCGTCGAGCAACTGGTGCTGGCCGACGCGCTGCCGACCTTGGGCGGCTACGGCTTTGTGCGGCGCGAAGTGAAATACGGCCGCGACGGCGCCAGCCGCATTGACCTGCTGCTGACCCACACGCCCCCGCCGCGCAAGCGCAAGAAAGACCCCGAGCCCGTGGCTCGCTGCGCCCCGGACGGCAGCCCCGACCTGTATGTGGAAGTCAAGAACACCAGCATGCGCGCGGGCGAGCACTCGTGCTTCCCGGACAGCGTCACGACGCGCGGCCAGAAGCACCTGGAGGAGCTGACCGCCCTGGTACGCAAGGGCACGCGCGCCGCCATGGTGTTCTTCTGCGGCCGCGACGACACCCGGGCCTTCCGGCCCGCCGACGAAGTGGACGCGGAGTACGGCCGCCTGTTGCGCAAGGCCGTGAAGGCCGGCGTGCAGGTGCTGCCGTTGCAGTTTGCGGTAAGCGAGGCCGGCGTGGTTTTGAAGGGCGTCCTGCCGGTAGAACTGTAGGCACGCGCCGCCGGAAAAAACGTGACGGGGTGGCTCGGGAGGGCCACCCCGTCTTTAGCCAAGCAGTGCTGGGCACCACTGCCGGGCTACCTTCCATGGCGGCGGGTGCTTCCCCGCCGGCAACTGTTACTGGCCACCCTTGCTTTCCGCATTGCCGGCACCCTCGTCCTTGGCGCCGAAGCACTGCGTCCAGATGGTCTGCCACTTGCCCGAGCCAAGCACGCGCCAGGCCGGGTGCAGGATGTTGCGATGGTGGCCCGAGCTGTGGCACCACGAGTCGTGGCTGCTCTGGGCCGAGGGGCCGGCCGAGTTCATGTGGATGTTCTCGCCGCCGCCGAAGGGATAGCCCTCATAAGTCATGCGGTCGCCGGGCGCCGCACCGCGGGGCTCGCCCTCAATCACGTGGGCGATCTGGCCACCGTTGTGCTCCACGCAGTAGCGGCTGTGGTGCTTGGCGGCCCAGTACAGCTTGTCGTTGATCTTCAGGGCCACGCGGGCAAACATGATGCGGTAGTGGTTGGTGATCTGCACCTGGGCGCGGCTGTCGCCGTCGGCGTGGCCGTCGCCGGTGGGGAAGCGTTCGTTGCTTTCCAGCACCTCGCGATTCAGGGCAATCAGCGACTTGAGCTGCTTGTCTTCGGCTGGCGCATAGTTGCGGATGCTGAGCTTGTCGTTGGCAATGGTGCGGATGTACTTGAGGTCTTCCTCCGGCGTGTTCTTGTAGAAATTCTGCTCCGGGTCCAGCTGGGCCATCTTCTCGCAGATCACCTTTACGCGGTCCAGCACGGCCTCGAACTCGGGGTTGGTCTGGCCGGTGAAGCTGGTGGGGTCGTTCCAGATCTCGCGTACCGCAGCCACGCGCTGGTCCACGTCGGCCTGCACCTCGGCCTGGTTGGGGCCGTAGGGATAGGGGTACTTCACCTCGTCCATGATCAGCTCAAGGGCGTAGGCACGGCGGCGGTCCAGCTCGGTCAGCAGGGCGCGCAGCTTGCCGTCGTCCTTGGCCATCAGGCCGGTGCATTCCTCGGCGCGGGCCATTTCTTTGGTGCGCACGGTGTCCAGGATGGCAATGGCCGGGCCCACGGCGCGCTCGCCCATCTCAACAATCTCGTTGAAGGCCTTCTCAGCCTCGTCCTGCTTGCGCTTCTCCTTGGAGCCGGCGTTCTTCTCAAAGCGCACCAGCACCTCGCGCAGGCGGCGCTGGAACTGGATGCCCTCACGCTCTTCGGGCGCGATCAGCGCGCCCTCAAACTCGATGAAGCCGCCCTGCGGAATCTCCATGCGGCGCTTGGACGCGATCAGGATGTCAATGTTCTCTTTCCACTCGTTCTTGCGCTGGTACAGGCGGAAGGCGCGCTGACCCGCCTCGTCCGCGAAGCCGTAGTTGAAGCAGAAAACCACCATGGCCAGGTCGTCTTCCACCGTCAGCTCGGGCGTGCGGTCGTAAAGCTGCAGCATGTCCGCGGGCTCCAGCTCGTTGAACTTGACCTTGGTGCGGTAGGGCAATTCCTCGCCGGTCTTCTTGTCAAAGTACTGCACGTCCACATTCAGGGCGTCGTCCGTGGCGCCCTTGATGACCGCCTTGCCGCCCTTGTAGGTGATCTCCTTCTTGGTCAGCTTGCCGGCCTTGGCGGCTGCCACCATGCGGGTGTGCAGGGCCTTGATCAGCTTCTCTTCGCTGCGGGCGCCGTCGGGCAGCAGCGCGTTCTTGCCGGGCAGGCGGCTCTGGTTCTCCTTCACCTTGTCCAGCACCGAGGGCTTCTTGACAACTTCCGGCCCGGCGGGCTGAGCACCAGGCCCGGCAGCCTTCAACTCCAGCAGCTTGGTTTCTTCGGCCTTGTAGAGGGCCGTGGCACTCTCATCCAGCGCGGCCCGCGAGATCATGTCCTGCAGGGCCAGCAGGGCTTCGTCGTAGCGGTGCTGGTCTTTCAGCTCCATCACCCGGCGCGCCGTGTTGCTGACAAACTCCTCGTTGCCACCGGTGGCAGCCGCGAGCGATTTGTCCATGCGCTGCTTGGAGGCCCGACCCATGGTGGTCACCATGGGGTCGGCAGCCAGCCACTGCTCAAGGCGCGTCATGCGCTCCAAGGCGCTGCGGAACTGGCCCACGGCAACCTCGCCGTCCAGGGCCGCCAGCTCGTCTTCGATGTGGCCGGTCACCTGCCGGTCCAGTTGCTGCAGCACCTGGGTGCGGTAGTCCTGCACGCGCGAAAGCGCCACGCTGCCGCGGCGGCCCTTCATGCGCTCAGCCAGGCGGTCCAGGGCGCGCAGCTTGTCCAGCGGCTCAGACGTAGAGGCCATGGCCTCGTCCGCCAAGGTCATCACCGCGCGCTCGTCGTCGGTCAGTTCCGCGGCGCGAGGGCCGGCGGGCGTCTCTTGCGATACCTGCTGCTGCGGCTGCGTGGTGTTGCCCAGTTGCCCCGCCACGAACCAGCCGCCGATGCCCAGCACAGCGATCACGCCTGCGGCAGCGGCCATGGGCACCCAGGCCGGCTTCTTGCGGGAAAGAGGCAGCACCGGCGCTTGTTCGTCGCCTGCGCCGTCCGCGCCTTCCGTGGTGTTTGCGGCAGTTGCAACCGCGGCCTGGCGACCGCTGCCACCGGCCCGACGCGCAGGCCGGGCCGGTGCAGCAGCCCTCGCCCCGGGAGTGGGGTTGAGGCCGGTTACAGTAAGGGTGGTGGTGCCGATGCGGATGACGTCGCCATCCTTCAGGTGCGCGAAGTTGACCTTCTCGCCGTTGACTTCGGTGCCGTTGGCGGACATCTGGTCCACCAGCTTCCAGCCCTCCACGGTGCGCTCCAGCGAAACGTGCTTGCGCGAGCAGGCCTTTTCGTCGGCCAACACGACGTCGTTTTCGGCGGAACGGCCGATGTTCACGACGCCCAGCGATTCGCCGGGATCAAACTCGCTCACCTGGCCGCGGATGCTGACAAGAAGCTTCATCTGTAGCTCCTCCGGTAGCTTCGGACCTGACGCTTCTGCCCGGTCTTGCGCGCCTGGCAACTGCGTTGCCACCTTCGCACGATCTGCCAGAAATGCGCCATGCACCGACACCAGATTAGCAGCCATCGTGCCAATCATGCACTGGCAACCTGTTTCACGCCCAAACGCAGCAAAGAGGCCTGCTTTCAACTGTCTGGCACCATGGTGTGTATGTTTTATACATACGCTTTGCAGACTTTGGCTGGAACGTGCCGCAACAACGGTTGCCACTTCGCCGTAAATGCAACCAGCAACGGAGTTACCAAAGACCACTGCCACCAACCGTTGTCCTTGGCAAAACGGACCCGCAAAGTGGCTGGCCGCTGCCACTGGATTCCTGCCTGCCCCTGCTGCATGCTCGCGCGGGGCAGCCACGGGCGCGGCGGACAACTCATGCAAATCACCCACATCGCGGTTTTCGGCGCCGGCACCATGGGCCACGGCATTGCCCAGGTAGCTGCACAGGCCGGCTTCAAGGTGGCTCTCTACGACATCCGGCAGGAGTTCGTGGACAAGGGCCTGGCCGCCATCAAGGCCAACCTCGACAAAGGCGTCGAGAAGGGAAAGGTCACGCCCGAACAGCGCACCGCCACGCTGGCCAACCTGCGCGGCGCCACCCAGGTGGCCGAGGCAGCCGCCGGCGCGCAACTGACCATCGAGGCCATCCCCGAGAAGATCGAGCTGAAGCACGACCTGTTCCGCACCCTGGACAGCCTGTGCCCGCCGCAGACCATCTTCGGCAGCAACACCAGCAGCCTCAGCATCGCGCGGCTGGCGGCCGCCACCAGGCGCCCGGACAAGTTCATCGGCCTGCACTTCTTTAACCCGGTGCACATCATGAAGCTGCTGGAGGTCGTGGTGGCGCACGGCACCAGCGACGAAACCCTGGCGGCGTGCAAGGCCGTGGGCGAGAAGCTGGGCAAAGACTGCATCGTGGTGAAGGACTTTCCCGGCTTTGCCACCAGCCGCCTGGGCGTGTGCCTGGGCCTGGAGGCCATCCGCATGGTGGAGCAGGGCGTGGCCACGCCGCAGGACATCGACAAGGCGCTGGAGCTGGGCTATGCGCACCCCATGGGGCCCCTGAAGCTGACCGACCTGGTGGGGCTGGATGTGCGGCTGAACATCGCGGACTACCTGTGCGCCGAGCTCAAGAGCGATGTCTTCCGCGCGCCCGAGCTGATGCGCCGCATGGTGGCCGAGGGCAAACTGGGCAAGAAGAGCGGCCAGGGCTTCTACAAGTGGTAGCCCGGCAGCGCGCAGCACGGCAACCGCTGCCGCGAAGCGCTGCAACTGCTTTTGAAAACGGAGCTGCCGAGTAACGGGGAACTGCCACCGTCGAGGGTCGGGAGTCGGGAGAACGCAGACGGAAGGCGTAGGCAGCCGCAACACTTCGGGCTGCCGCGCAACCGGAGCCAGGCTCTGGCGACTTGCCGCTCCAGCCGCTGTTGCCGTTCTCGGCGTCTCTGCGAGAGCTCGCAGTTCGAAGCAGCTTCAGCGGCTGAGACGGCTGTGTCACGCGGGGCGGGCGGGCGCCTTTCGGCCGGCACCTGCATGACCCCGGGGCCGGTTTTCGCGTTGCTTGCGCGCGACTGCTACGCCTGCGCCGGCGCGGCCACCATGCCCAGGCTTTCCACCTGCACTTCGCGGGCAATCTCGTTGTACGAGAGGCAGGCGATGCCCGGCTGGATGCCCTCTACCAGGCGGCGCACCTGGGCGCGCACCTGGGGACCCGAGAGAATCACGGGCGCGTGGCCGGCACCCACCAGCTTTTCCAGTTCCTTGGCCACGGCGTTCATCACCGCGTTCATGGCCTGGGGCGACAACCGCAGATAGGCCCCGCCCTCGGTGCGCTCGATTGCGCCCGCGATGAAGTCCTCCAGCTCGGGGCTGAGTGTAATCACGTACAGCCGCCCGTCGGCCTCGCGCAGTTGCTCGCAGATGGTGCGCGAGACTGCGTTGCGCACGTACTCGGTCAGCACTTCCGGGTCCTTGGTGCGCGAGCCGTAGTCGGACAGCACCTCGAGGATGCGCCCGAGGTCGCGGATCGAGACGCGCTCGGCCAGCAGGTTCTGCAGCACCTTCTGGATCTCGCCGGGCTTGAGGTGCGCCAGGGAGTCCTCCACCACCTTGGGGGAGATACCCTTCAGGTTCTCCAGCAGCGCGTTGGTTTCTTCGCGGCTGAGCAGTTCGGGCGCGTGGCGCTTGACGGTCTCGGTGAGGTGCGTGGCGATCACGCTGGTGGCGTCCACCACGGTATAGCCCATGGCCTCGGCGCGGGGCTTCTCGGCGGCGGTCACCCAGGCGGCGGGCAGGCCAAACGCGGGCTCGGTGGTCTTGATGCCGTCCAGCTCGCCCTGGGCCATGCCGCTGTCCATGGCCAGGAAGCTGTCCGCCATGGCCACGCCGCGCGCGATCTCGGAGCCCCTGATGCGGAAGACGTACTCGTTGGGCTCAAGCTGCATGTTGTCGCGGATGCGGATGGGCGGCACCACCAGGCCCATGTCCAGGGCCATCTGGCGCCGGATCATGGTCACGCGCTCCAGCAGGTCGCCGCCCTGGCCGGAATCCACCAGCTTGATCAGGCCGTAGCCCACGTGCATCTCCATGGGGTCCACGTGCAGCAGCGCTTCCACCTTCTCGGGCGCCTTCGCGGCCTGTTTCTTGTCGACCTCGGCCTTCTTCACCTCGGCGGCCACCTGCTTCTTGTCGCGGCGGCGCATGACGGCCCAGGCCCCCACCAGCGTGCCCGACATGACCACAAGCGGGAACAGGGGCAGGCTGCCGCCCATGCCGATGCCCATCACCAGCAGCGCACCGGCGGCCACCAGCACGGTCTTGGGGTTCAGGATGAACTGGCCGGTAAGCTCGTTGCCCAGGTCGTTGCGGGTGCTGCTGCGCGAGACCACCAGGGCCGCGGCAATGCTGATGAGGAAGGCCGGGATCTGGCTGACCAGCCCGTCGCCGATGGTCAGCACGGTGTACATCTCAAGGGCGTCACGGAAGGCCAGCGGCGGGGTGATGATGGTCAGGCCCACAATCAGGCCGCCGCAAATGTTGATGATGGTGATGACAATGGCGGCAATGGCGTCGCCGCGCACGAACTTGGAGGCGCCGTCCATGGCGCCGTAGAAGTCTGCCTCCTGCCCCACTTCTTCGCGGCGGCGGCGCGCTTCTTTGTCGTCAATGATGCCCGCGTTCAGGTCGGCATCAATGGCAAGCTGCTTGCCGGGCAGGCTGTCCAGGGTGAAGCGTGCCGCCACCTCGGCGATGCGGGTGGCGCCCTTGGTGACCACCAGGAACTGCACCAGCACGAGGATCAGGAAGATCACAAAGCCCACCACCACGCCCACCAGCGAGCTTTCGCCGGTGCCGCCGCCGCCCGTGACCACAGCGCCGAAAGTGGCCACCACGCCGCCGGCCACGTCTTCGATGTTGCCGCTGCGCGAGGCGCCGCCGTTGGAAAGGATGGCGCGGGTGGTGGCAATGTTCAGGGCCAGCCGGAAAAACGTGGCCACCAGCAGCACGGTGGGGAACGTGTTCAGCGAGAGGGGCTTGTCCGAGAAGATGGCAGCCAGCAGCACCAGCAGCGAGAAGGTGATGTTGGCGATCATCAGGAAATCGAGCAGGAACGGCGCCAGCGGCACCAGGATGATGGCGAACACGCAGAACAGGGCCATGGCGAACACCAGGGTCTTGTTCGCGGCCAGCCAGCGACCTGCCCCCTGCATGGAGGTAGAGGGTGCCGCCAGGGTTGCCCGTGCGTCTGCCATGCGTTAGTTCCGCCCGGCGCCGGAGAGCTTGTCCGTGGGAAGCCCGCCGGACGAAAGCCCTTCCAGGAACTGCTGCTTGCGCTGGTCGTCCTTGCGCCAGATGAAGGCCAGCACTTCAGCCACGGCCTTCCAGAATTTCTCCGGCACGCGTTCGCCGACCTCGACCCAACGGTAGAGGCCGCGCGCAAGCTCTTTTCGTTCTACTATGGGTATTTTGCATTCTTTGGCGATTTCGCGCAACTTGAGCGCCAGCAGTTCCGCCCCTTTGGCTACTACCAGCGGGGCGGGGTCGTCGGGCTTATAGCGGATGGCCACCGTGTAGTGCGTGGGGTTGGTGACCATCACGTCGGCGGTGCGGGCCTCCTGCATCATGCGCCCCTGGGCGACCTTGCGCTGGGCCTCCAGGCGCCGCTTCTTGATCTGCGGGTCGCCCTCCATGTTGCGCATCTCGTCTTTCACTTCCTGCTTGGTCATCTTCAGGTCTTCGGTGTGCTGCCAGCGCTGGTAGCCGTAATCCAGCAGCGCCAGAACCAGCAGCGTGAAGCTGGCAAAGACCGCCACCAGCAGCGCTTCCTCGGCAATGAAGGCCGCCACCGGCGCCGTGGTGTTGCCCGTGGTGCTCAGGTTCTTGATCAGGCCCGCCATGGCCGGCACGTCGGCCTTCAAGATCATGTACACCACGGCTGCCACAACCAGCATCTTGGCCAGGCCGCCGGCCAGCTTGATGAACGAGCGCAGGCTGAAAATGCGCCCGAAGCCCTGTATGGGGTCCAGCCGCGAGAAGTCCGGCTCGAAAGGCCGGCCCGACAGGTGAAACCCCACCTGGGCGGCTGAAACAGCCAGCGCCCCCACCAGCAGCGAGATCAGCAACGGCGCCATGGTGACGGCCAGGTCAATGCCGCCCGCGGTGGCGTGCGCGTTCACGGTCTCGGGGCTGAGGTCCAGGGTGTCCATGTGCGAGAGCAGGTAGATGAACGTGCCGGACACCCGCTCGACCATCCAGCCGCCGAAGAGCATCAGCACGACGCAGCCCAGCAGCAGCAGGGCACTGCCTGAGAGGTCCGGGCTCTTGGCGACCTGGCCCTTCTCGCGGGAGTCCTGCCGGCGCTTCTGCGTCGGTTGTTCTGTCTTCTCGCCCTGGTCGTCAGCCATGGTCAGGCCGCCCTTGCCAGCAACTGCGCCAGGTGCGCCAGCGTGCCCTGCACCAGGCGGTCCGCCACGGGCGCCATGTAGCGAACGCTGAGCTCCAGGAACACGAAGCCCACGCCCAGCCGCACGGGAAACGCGAACGCAAAGATGTTCATCTCGGGCACCACGCGGGCCACCAGCCCGAGCCCAACGGTGCTGAGCAGCACCGCGGCCAGCACGGGCGCCGCGAACGTAACGCCGATGACGAACACCTGCGGGGCCAGCTCCAGCAGCACCCAGCGCAGCACGTCGTCATTCAGGTTCACGGCGAACAGGGGAATGCGGTCAAAGCTGAAGCGCAGGGCGTGCAGCGCCGCGTGGTGGCCGTCCAGCGCCAGGAACAGCACAGTACCCCCCAGGAAGAGCAACTGGCTGACCAGCGACGACGTTTCCTGCGTGGTGGGGTCCAGGAGCTGGGCCATGGAGAAGCTCAGCTCGGTGTCCACGATGTGGCCCGCCATCATCAGGCCGAACAGCAGCATCTGGGCGCAGAAGCCGATCAGGATGCCCAGCGAGAGTTCGGCCAGGCAGGCCACGAAGAACACGCCTGTGCTTTGCGTAAGCAGCACGCTGCCATGCTGCTCCAGTTGCGCCGGGAACATGACCAGCGCGCAGAAGAACGAGAGCCAGATGCGCACGTTGGCCGGGAACAGGTTGCTGCCCAGCAGCGGCGCTCGCAGAAACACCCCGCCCACCCGCAGGAACACCAGCAGGAAAGTCTGCAGCCAGGCGCCGGCCACAGTCAGCGGATTGAGGGCGAAGTCTTCCATGATCCGACCGGCTCGCTCATGACGCTCGGTGCGACGGCAATGCCTGCCTTCACGCGCGATCGTCGCGCGAAGGCCCTCCACAGGTGACACTGCGCGGGCACAGCGCCGGTCTGGCGCTCTGCAGCTGCCAGTCCGGGCCGGGCGGCGGCTGGTTGCCCGGTTGTTGCCGGCCTGAAGTAGCTGTCACGCGCCAGGAGGCCTCAGGCGGGAGTTCGCACGGCACACACAGAAACACCCAGCGTCCGGGGGGAAACCGCATGGCTAGCCTCCTGCCGGGCGTTCCACCATGAAGGTAGGCATGGTGTCGCGCCACAGGGTCTCGGTGTAGTCCAGCAGGGTCCGCGACATCCAAGGGAAGAGCAGGATCAGCAGCGCCCCCACCGCGAGTATCTTGGGCACGAAGGCCAGGGTCTGCTCCTGCATGGAGGTGGCAGTCTGGAAGATTGAGATCAGCAGGCCCATCACCAGCGCCGCCAGCAGCAGCGGCAGCGCCAGGATCAGCGTTACCTCAAGGGCCTGGTTGGTCACGTCAATGCTCTGCTGCAGCTGGTCAACCATGGTTGGACTCCGGTTCGGGGCTGTCTGTCCGCGGGCCTGGCCAACGCGCGTCGTCACAAGGGCGGGCCCACTTGAAAGCTGCGCGCCGTGGAGAGCACGATCAGGTTCCAGCCGTCCACCAGCACAAAGAGCAGGATCTTGAAGGGCATGCTGATCATCACCGGGGGCAGCACCAGCATGCCCATGCTGATCAGCACGGTGGCCACCACGAGGTCAATCACCAGGAACGGCAGATACAGGATGAAGCCCATGTAGAAGCCGCGCTTCATCTCGCTGGTCACGAAGGCCGGCACCAGCACCAGGGTGTCCACATCGCCGTAGGTCTTCCACTCTTTGGGGGAAGCGGGGTCTTCGCTGAGCTCCTTGAACAGCTTGAGGTCCTTGGGACTCACGTGGGTAAACATGAACGTGCGCAGCTCTTTCACGCTGCGATCAAAGGCCTCCTGCTGGGTGATCTCCTCGTCCAGGTAGGGCCGCAGGGCGTCGTCTTTGATGGCCCCGAAGGTGGGCCGCATGACCATGAAGGTCAGGATCAGCGCCAGGCCGATCAGGAGCTGGTTGGGCGGCAACTCGTTGGTGCCCAGGGCGCGGCGCAGGAAGCTGAGCACAATCACGATGCGCGTGAAGCCCGTGGTCATGATCAGGATGCTGGGCGCCAGGGTCAGCACGGTCAGCAGCAGCATCAGCTCAATCGTGCTGGTGGCATCCTCGGGCGATTCGGCGCGCTCGATGAACGAGGGCTTGAAGTTCACGGCCTGCGCCTCAGCGGGCGCGCTGAACAGCAGCAGCGCCCCCACCACCATCAGCACCGGCACGCACAGGCGCACGATCCGCGAGGCGGCCAGCTTCTTCAGGGCGGCGATCATGGCGCCTCCCCCCGCCCGGCTGCCAGCCGCTCCAGCTCGGCGCGAATCTCGGCCAGCCGCTTGGTGCCCGGCCCGCCCGGCACCGGTGTTTCCACGGCGCGGCGCGGCAAGGTGGCCTTCTCGGCGGCGGTCAGCGTCTCTTTCAGGGCTTCGCGAAAGGTCGCCTTGCTGCTGTCGTCC
Source organism: Planctomycetota bacterium (assembly GCA_020847415.1). GTDB lineage: Bacteria > Planctomycetota > UBA8742 > UBA2392 > UBA2392 > JADLBZ01. Next base: position 4,052 of record JADLBZ010000220.1, on the reverse strand, counting down.
TTGTTGCCCTCGACTTCCGCCACCAGCCGCGAAACTTCGTCGGGGTTGTTGATCTCGCCCAGGGTGCGCATGCCCTCGGGGCCCGTGCCCACCACCAGCAGGCGGTCGCCCACTTTCAGCAGCAGCACTTGCGTGCGGCTGCCAAGGTAAAGGCGCGAGAGCACCTTCATGACACCACTGCCGCCGAAGTAGCGCCGCATGGAAGGATTGCGCCGGATCCACCAGATGCCGGCCACAGCCACGGCAGCCACGATGACCAGGCCGATCACGCCGCGTCCCGCGGCACCCATCCAGTCGGCTTCCTCGGGCGCGGGTTCGCCGGAGCGCTCGATGGCGCCTGCGCCGGAGGTCAGCTCGGCGGGCAGGGCCTTGTTGTCGGCGTACTTGTCGTCGGCAAGCGCAGGAATTGCGGCCAGGCAAAGCGCCAAGAGGGCCGAAGCGGCGCGCAGGAACCAGCGACGAGCCATGGGCGAAAGGCGCATGGCTGCCACTTTAGGGATTTTGCAGATTTTCCGAAAGTTCTATTTTTGCGTTTTTGCAGTTTCCGTGTCGCCGACTCCCGCCCGCTGCTCGACGGTCTTGGCCGTAATCTCGCGAAAGTACCGGGGCGCCACCGCGCTGAGGGGCAACTGCCGCCAGTCTTCCACGGTGCTGAGCTGCCGCCAGGCCTGCAGGCCCACCGCCGCAGCGGTCAGCACGAACTCGCGGCGGTCCAAAAGAATCTCCTCGCGCTTCAGGCGGTCTTGGTACACGGGCACGGCAGCGCCGAACACCACGGCACCGTGGGCGGCCCGTTCGCGCAGCACCTCGGGCGCCAGCAACTCGTCGGGCGAAAGCCGCTTCAGTTGCCCTGCGGCATACTCCAGCCGCGCGGTCATTACTTCGTCGCGCCGGGCATCCAGCACCGGCCAAAGCTCGCAGCGCGTACGGATATTGAAGTTCTGGGCGCCCACGTACTGCACCGCCATGGCGTCAAAGCAGGGCACCCCCAGCACGGGGCGTTCCAGCGCGCGGCCAATGCCGGCGGCGCTGGCCAGGCCGATGCGCAGGCCGGTGTAACTGCCCGGGCCGCAGTTCACGGCAATGACATCAATCTGGGCGCGGTTGACCTTGGCCTGCACGCAGGCGCGGTCCACGCACGCCATCAGCTCAGCCCCGTGCACGCGCGGCCCCGTGACTGCCACGTGGGCAGCCACCTCGGCGCCGCGCATCACGGCTGCGCCGCCGCCGTCGCCCGAGGACTCCAGAGCCAGGATCACGCCGTCCATGTTCCGCCGATCAACCCAGATCCTTGCGGGCAGCCTGCTCCAGGTGCGCCGCGGCCTGGTCGCGCGAAGCCTCGTCCGGCGCTTCCACCATGATGCGCAGCAGGGGCTCGGTGCCCGAGTAGCGCACGTTGATGCGGCCGCGGGCGCCCAGGCGCTGTTCCACCTCTGCGCGGGCGCGGCCCAGGCTGGGCAGCTTCTCCAGCGCCGGCTTGCACTTCACCGGCACGTTCACAATCACCTGCGGGTACTTGCGCAGCCCGGCGCAAAGTCGCGAGAGCGGCTGGCCCCGGTCCAGCATCACCTCAATGATGCGCAGGGCCGTGTACAGGCCGTCGCCGACAAAGTGCCCCTCGTCGGCGATGATGACGTGCCCGCTCTGCTCGCCGCCCAGTACGGCGCCGGTTTCTACCATGGCCCGGGCCACGTACTTATCCCCCACGTCCGTGCGCACAAGCCGCACACCCAGCTCGTCCATGGCCTCCTGCAGGCCCAGGTTGGCCATGGATGTCGTGACCACGGTGTCGGCCTTCAGGGTGCCGCGCTGCTTCAGGTCGGCGGCCAGGATGGCCAGCATGTAGTCGCCGTCGCGCGTCTCGCCGGTTTCGTCCACCAGCACGCAGCGGTCGCCGTCGCCGTCAAAGCAGATGCCCAGGTCGGCCTTCACCTCGCGCACGGCACGGGCGCAGGCCTCGGGGTGCATGGAGCCGCAGCCGGCATTGATCAGGTGGTGCGTGTCCGGCTGTGAGGGCGAGGCCGCGTTCAGGAAGTAGACATGCAGCGCGTTCTGCTCGGCCTCGGGGCTGGTGTTCATGGCTGCGCCGACGCGGAACTCGGGGACGGTGCGGCCCAGGGCCACGCTGCGCGAAATGCGGCTGATGGTCTGCAGGTCAATGCTGCGGGCGCCAAAGGCGCAGTCCACGACCACCGAGAGCGGCTTCTTGGCCAGGGTGGCAAAGCTCTTGCGGAAGGTCTTGACCAGGAACTCTTCATAGTGGCGGTCACGCCCAAGCTGCAGCCAGCCAAAGCGCGTGCCGTCGCTGACGGCATCGCCCGACGCGTCGCCGGACAGCACCGCGCGCTCGAGGGCAGCCTCCACGTCATCGGCCAGTTTGCGGCCGTCCTTGCCAAAGAGCTTGATGCCGTTGTCGGTGGCGGGGTTGTGGCTGGCGGTCACGCTGATGCCGGCAAGAAACGGGCCGTGCTTGGTAAGGAAGGCAATCTCCGGCGTGCTCATCATGCCGGGCCAATGCACGTCGCAGGACTCGGCCACCAGGCCCGCCGCCAGCGAAGTACCCACCAGGTCGGCACTGGGGCGCGGGTCTACCCCCAGCAGCACCATGGGGCGCTTGCCGGGCTCGGCAATGCGCCGCAGGTGGCGTCCCAACGCGCGGCCCAGAGCCAGCACACGCTCGGGCGAGAGTTCGTTGCGGCCCGCCACGGCGCGAATGCCGTCCGTTCCGAACAGCCGCAGGGGTGCTGCGGCAGGCTTCACGATGGCGGCCGATTTTGCCGCGGTCTTGGTTGGCTTGGCCTTGGCCGGCTTGCTCTTGGCAGCCTTGGCGGGTTTGGCTTTGGCCGTTGCGGGCTTGGCCTTGGCCGTTGCGGGCTTGCTCTTGACGGGCTTGCGCGCCTTTGACGGCTTCATGGTGCGGCGGCCCCGGCTGCTTTTTGCCTTGGTGCGCTGTGTGCGTTGTTTCTTTGCCACGGCAGTACCCCCGCTGGACACCGCGAGTTTGCAGGCCCCGGGCGGGCCGGTCAAGCAACGCCTGTGGCGACTATGCCGCGGTCAGGCCCAACGGCCATTCAGGAAGTCGTCGTCGCTGATCCCATGCTCCTTTGTGAGACGCCAAGCCTTGCGCATCCTATTTGGGTAGCACGGCAGCACATCTGACCCATCGTCGTGCGCGGCCATTCCGGCAACTACTGGGGATGAGCCGCCTTTGGGAGTATAGGACCACGCATGATGGCCAAGCCCATCTCTGCCAAGGTATACAGCACCACCCTTGCGGAGAATCTTCGCCCACTGCCGGTACTTCAGGATGGGGAGAGACACTTACGCGGCCCCGCCAACAAGGTCCAAATCCAGCTTGGCGCTTTCCATCCTTGCTTCGTTGTTGGCGTTGACGCGTTCCAGGCCAATTCCGAGCTTGCCGATTCCGACGATGCCGCTTGCTGCCATTTCAGCGCCGCCAACGGTGCCACTGCTCAATGCAGCGAAAAGGTTCTTTTCGGATTGGTCCGGTTCACAAGTCAGGCTGGCGCCGTTCTCTTCGGCAGTCACCGCAAGCAAGAGGGCCATTTGCTCGAAGTCGCGCATTGCATCGAGCGCCGTCTTACCAACCCCGACGATGCCGGCATTGATGGCTTCGGCCTCGAACCGATTACAGCGCTTGTACACGATTACTAGGAGTTCCCAGTTCTTCATATGCGAGTTCCCGAGGTGCCGACGGTAACCATGCACCCCTAGGATACATACCTAGGATACATAACGTACCGCACCTGTTGCACCACGGAAAGGGGAGGTCGCAGCTACACAGCAATCAGACCGCTGCGCTGTGGTCGCCCTGCTGCTCGGCGGCCAGCATCAGGAACGTCACCCCGGCGACACCGCAGGGCAGGGCAAGCAGGTTCAGCACCGGCAACCACAGGCACTGGGGCGCCGCCGAGGCTGTGCCCGTGAGCAAGTCGGCGCGACGGCTGGCCAAGCTGGAGAACGCCGGCCCCGACCGCGCCCTGCACCACGCCCTGCACGACGGCGAGGACTTCGAGCTGCTGTTTGTGGTG
>JADLBZ010000219.1 GCA_020847415.1 Planctomycetota bacterium | reverse complement strand
CGGCCAGCCGGTCGCGCTCGTAGTCGGCGTTCTGGGCGTCGGTCTCAAGCTGGGTGATGCGCTGCTTCAGGCCGGGCACCTGGGGGTCCTCGGGCGGGGTCGGCGGGTCGCCAAAGGACGCAAACACGATGTACAGCACCGCGAGCACCAGTGCTGCGGCCAGCGTTCCCAGCCCAATGCCCGTGAACGACCGCCCGCCGCGCTGGGCGGGTGCGGGCCGCTGGGCAAGCGCCGGGTCCTCCCAGGCCTTGTAGGTCTCGGGCTTGTCCTCGGGTGCGTCTTCCGGGGCAAGGTCCAGCTCGCTCTCGTAGGCCAGCAGCGCCGTGGGCGCGCCGCCGGGCACCAACTCCCACAGGCGCGGCGAGGCCATGCCGGGCAAAGCACTCTGCAGGGCGGCAAATTCGCGCGGCAGGTCCCTGGCCAAGGGGCGCTTGGTGGGGTTCTTCTCCAGCATGCGGCGCAGCAGGTTGGAAATGCCGGCGGGCAGCTCGTCGCCGTCCAGGCCGCGCGGCTGCACTTCCACGTGCATGCGCAGCACCTCAACGGGATCGGGGTTGTCAAAGGGCGGCTTGCCCAGCAGGGCGCGGTACAGGGTCACGCCCAGCGAGTACACATCGGCCTGGCTGTCCAGCTCGCCGCCCAGGGCGTTCTCGGGGGCCATGTACAGGGGAGTTCCCTGGGCCACCATGGGGGCAGTCAGGCTGCTGGTGCCGGAGGGGCGGGCCAGGCCCAGGTCGCAGAGTTTCACACGGCCCTTGCGGTCCAGCATGATGTTGTCGGGCTTGATGTCGCGGTGCACCAGCCCGACCTTGCCGATGTAGGCAACGGCCTCCGCCGCGAGGCGTCCGATCTCCAGCGCCTCCGGCACGGGCAGGCGGGTCCGGTTGCGCAGCACGACGCCCAGGCTGACACCCGAGACATACTCCATGACCATGAAGACGTCGGCGCCCTTCTTGTTGATGTCGTACGCGCGGACGATGTTCTTGTGCTGCACGCGGCTGGCGACCTTGGCCTCGCGCAGGAAGCGCTGCAGGTACTCGCGGTTGCCGGAAAGAGCGCGCGAGAGGATCTTGACCGCCACCACGCGGCGCAGGCTGGCCTGCCAGGCGCGGTAGACATTGCCGCGCCCGCCGCGGCCCACCAGGTGCAGCAGCATCAGGCCGGGCAGATGGGGCTCGATGCCCTCAAGCTGGTTGGCGCTGAGCAACTCGACTAGGTCGTCGGCCACCTCCTGGGGCAGCAGGCGTTCGCGGCCGACAAACGAGAGCAGGGCGCCGTCACGCTCGGGGTTCCAGCGCGACTGCACGAACTCGACCTCGCCCGCGGCCAGGTATCCGCGGGCGCCCAGGTAACGCAGCACGTCGTCCGGTTTCAGGGCCGGCATGGGCGTGAGTATAGCGAAGCCGTCAGGGGCGCGCCTGCTACTTCAGCACCGGGTTGGGCAGGGCAGCCCGGCTGTTCCTGACCCGCACCCACAGGGGCCGGTCACGGGTCTTGGTGCTGTAGTGAAACTCGATCTCCACGCCGCCGTTGCCCACGGGGTAGACCAGGCTGTACTCGTCTGAGCTGGCAAACAGGGACTCGCTGAAGGCCGGGGTCGGCTCGCCCAGGGCGGTGCGCACGGCATCCACGCTTGCTGCCTCGGCCAGCGAAACGCTGCGGTTGTTGGCATGAACCACCACGGACCGGAAGGCCTCATCAGCATCCGAGCTGTGGGCCGGTCCGGGCAAGGTAATGGCCACGATCTCGTCCTGCTCGTTCAGTTGCAGCAGCCAGCCGCTTGCTCGTCCGCGCACCTGGCGCAGGACCTTGTCCGGGATCTGATCCGAGAAGTCCTCATACTCGGTGAAGCGCTTGCCCAGGTAGACGTTATCGAGGCCGTGTTCGGCCAGGCTTACAGGTGTGGGCTCGCTGCTGCCCAGCGACCGCCAGCCGATGTGCACCAGCCACCCCACCAGCGCCACCACGGCGACAAATCCGGCGTAGGCTGCCAGGGTGCGCAGCATGGGCGATTTGCGCGGCTGGCCGGTCTCCAGGTAGCCCTGGGCCGCGGCCACGGCAGTGCCGGTGTTGCTTGCGGGCTCGGCGGACTTGTTGCGCACGCTGTCGCGACGCAGGACCTGCAGGTCCTGGATGTTTTCATCGCGCGTGGGCATGTGCACGTCAATGCGGTCCGAGCCCACCGCGCGGCGCACGATGGTGTTGGCCTGGCTGGCCGGGATGTGGAACTGGCCGGAGGCGGGTTTCTCGCTGCGCTCGATGCGCGGTGCGGTGCCGCGCGAGGGCTCGGCCTCGCGCTCGCGGGAGCTGCCGCCCTTGACGCGATCCAGCTCCTCGCGCAGGCGCACGACCTCTAGGGCCAGCTCGCGGCGCAGGTCGTCATCGGGCAGGCGGTCGGACAGCGCCTTCAGCTCGGGCGTGGATTTTGGGCCCTTGGACGACGGCGCCCGCGGCGCGAAGTGCTCATCGGCCAGGATGTACGTGGAATGGTCCTTGCGGTCCGGCGTGGCGGGCAGGTCAGGGATCTCCGGGCGCTGCCGCACCGTGACAAAGCTGTCGCGCACGGACACCGGCGGCGGAGTCAAGGGCGACCGCGGCACCGGCGTGTCTCGCACGTCCATGCTGGAGCGCACCAGCACCGGGCCCGTGTCGTGCTGGGGTTCCTGCGGCGCGAACTTCACGGTGTCGCTCGCGTCGCCGGCGAGGGTGGCCTCCACCTCGGGCTCGTCGGATACCGGGGCCAGTTCCTGCGAATCGGAGGCCGAGGGCACCGGCGGACGGCGTTCACTGCCGGGCAGGCTCACAATGCTGTCGCGCACCACGGGCTGCCGGTCCGAGGCCGGCGCCCGCTGCGGCACGTCTGTCTGTACTTGTCTGCTCGCGGGCTGCGACACCGGCACTTCCGTACGCACCTGCCGGTCGGCCGGCTGTGAGACCGGCACTTCAGTGCGCACCTGTCGCGTCTCGGCCCGCGGGGGCGGGTCTTCGCGCAGGCGCGGAACAGCTTCCGTGGCCAGGCCGGTCAGTTTGGGCACCGGCACGTCGGTGGTGCGGTCGGAAGTCGGGTTGGCAACCGCCGGGCGCACCGCCGTGCGCTCCGACGACTGGCCCGAGTCCGTGTCGTCGGCCACAGGCCCGCTGCGCCTCGAGAGAATGCGCGTCACGCGCTGCTGCTGGCGCTGCAGCACCTCAATCTTCTTGCGAATCAGCGTGCGGTGCGCCTCGGTAAGCTGGGCCTGCTCCAGCAGCGGCTGCAGCACACCCAAGGCGTCGCCGTGCTTGCCGCCGTCGGCGAGCGTCTCGGCTTCACGGATCTTGCGAACAATGACCAGTGTTTCCATGACTCAGGCAGCCCCGGCGAGTGCTTACGTTATTCCTTGCATCTGTGCAAAGGCAACCGGCTGCGCGTTGTGCGCACAGCCGGCCCCGGTTCAGTCATTCTTCTTGGCATTGCCCTCGTCGGCCCGCTTCAGAGCCAACTTGGGTACCGACCCCTGTTCCTTCTCGGTGGGCCGGCGCACACAGGTGCCGTTGTCCTGCTGCTTCAGGGGGCAGGTGAACTTGAGGCCGCACTTGGTCTCTGCCACCACCCACGCGTACAAGAAGCCCGGAGGAGACGCCACCCAGGCCGCGGTCGCGTCCTTGGCCAGCTCTTGCACGAGGGGCACGGTGTGGCTGTCTTCGCCGGCCAGAAAGCCGTCCATCTTGTGGGGCAGGTCCTCCAGTCGCCCGTTGCCGACCACCTTGTCAATGCCGGCAAACCAAAGGCGGGTCACTTCCAGGCTGCCGCCGCCCAGGTCCGGCACGGTCCACTCGAACATCGTGGGGCTCTGGTCCCAGGCGCGTTCAAGCTTCAGCTCGGGTTGCCAGGTGGGCAGGCAGTAGAGGTTCTTGTCCAGGGTGCCCGCCTTGTGGACGGCGCCCTTGGTGCCCTCGACGTTGTGGCGGCCGCCGGCTTCGTCCACCCAAAGCACCTGCACGTACACGTAGAGGTACTTGGCGCGCTGGTCCATAAACCCCTTGGGCGCGCGGCCTTCTTCTACTTCCAGGCGCTGGCGCTGCATCCGCGGCCCGCCCTCCTGGGCAAAGGCGGCGGCGTCAAAGTCATCGGCGGTCACGCGTTCGCGCCAGTCCGGCACCTTGGCGTCAATGGTGGGGGGCCAGAGCTGCTCCAGCAGGAAGACCTCGATGGTCTTCACCTTCACGCCGGGGTCTGTCCAGGTGACGTGCAGGCAGGTGTGCTCGATGTCGTGGGGCTTGGGGAAAACGCGGTGGGGATCGAAATTGAAGTCGTGTTGAGCCGCAAGCAGCGAGCAAAAGAAGCCCAACAACAACAGGGCAAGGACGCGCATGGCATCTCCTTGACCCTCGACCGGCTGTGATGATAGCGACCACGCGCTTTGCGCGCCATAGCGGCCAACTGCTAGGGCCGGGCGCGGTCTTCTGCGGCAGGTTCGGTCTCGGGGCCGGTCAGTGCGGCAAACCCGGCCGCCGCACCCACGGCAGCCAGCGCAGCCAGGGCTGCCACCAGCATGCCCCGCCGTGCGGCGCGGCCATGCTTGATTTGCTGCCACTCGCGGTACTCGGCATCGGTGCGCACGCCGCGCAACTGCCAGACCACTTCCTGGGCCTGCAGGTGCTCGCCCTCGGCCACCTGCACGACGCCAGCCGTGCACCCGGTCAGGGCACGGTCGGCGCTGCCGATGCTGAGACGGGCGGTCAGGCCGTGGCTGCGCAGGGCGCAGGCAGCCAGGACGGCGTCGGCGTAGCTGTGAGGGTGGTAAACGCTGCGCCACGTGGTAACGGCCTCGCGGCGCAGGCCGGCCCCGCAGAAAATGCAGCGGTCGCCGTCACCGGCAATGGGGCGAAGGCAGGCCGGGCAATGGTCGTCGGAGCCGCGGTTCATGGCCACAGGGTAAGGTGGAAGCCCTGAAAGGAAAGGGGCTTTCACTGACCCTTGCGCGTGCCAGCCGGCATTTCGGGTTTCAAGGCAAGGAATTCCGTGCAACTACGACCACGAGCAGGGGTTGATTAATGCTGCGGGCAGCAGGGCTGTCGCGGTAAGCTGTTGCCCCGTCTTCACGTCATTGGGAGGTGCGCATGCGCTTGATTGCGTTAGCTGGCATGGTGGCTTTGGGTCTTGCCGTGGCGCTTGCGCCGGCCGAAGCCCAGCGTGGCGGCAAAGGGCCCGGCAAGGGCGCATGGGGCAAGGGTGCCGGCAAGATGAAGCTGCCGCCCCTGGAGGTCGAGGACGTAAAGGCCGAGGGAAGCTGGGAAACCGCCTCCCTGTTGCCCAATGCCAGCGACCAGCCGCGCCTGGCGGTCACCGACGAGTTTGCCGCGCGCCTGGTGGATTACTCGGCAACCAGCCACGCGCTCAAGTTTGTGGTGCACGAGTTTGGCCCCAACCAGACCCGTACCGTCATGGCCGCCCTGCCCAAAGACTGCCCGGGCTTTGAGGGCGCGCCGCGCATGGCCGCCGATGGTGGCGCCTGGGCGGCGGTCAGCCAGGGTTCCGGCGTGGTGTTCGTTGAACTCAAGACCGGCAAGGTCAAGGTGGCTGCCCAGCCCGACGGCGCGGGCGCCAAGGCGCCCACACCCCCCAAGGGCAAAGACAAGGGCAAGGGCGGCAAGGAAGCCCCGGCGGCTGGTCCCCGGGCCAAGGTGTATGGCGGCGCCGGCGGCAAGTTCGCGCTGGCAGTGGCCAGCAACTACGACAGCAAGGCCAAGGACTACACCAGCAACGACGCTGTGCTGCACTCGGCGGAAGGCAAGAGCGTAACCCTGAAGTGGAGCCACTCGGCCTTTGGCGTGCCGCCGGCGGGCCGCGACGCCGTGTTTGCCGTTGCGGGCAACGAGGTCGTGGTGCTGGTGGTCAAGCCTGTGTCCGCCGGCGATTTCGGCTCGGCCCACGAGTTGCGCTGCCTGGTGTTTGACGCCGCCAAGGGCGACTTGAAGGACGTGCAGTCCAACCCCGAGAAATGGTCCGGCCGCACAGCTTCGCGCTTCTCCATCGCGCCCGACGGCCAGTACTTGGTGGCCCAGCCGGAGGACGGCCTGCACGGTTATGTGGTCAAGCGCGGCACCTGGGAGCGCGGCTACAAGACCGACTACTTCGACCCGCTGGTGGGCTTTGCGCCGGAGGGCAGCATCGGCATCTTCCTGGCCAACAAGACGCCCGAGCGCGCGGCCCTGCTGGCCGTAGAGCTGGCCACGGGCAAGGAGTTGTGGGCAACCACGGTGACGCACGCTGAGGCCACGGGCGAGGGCGACGCAGAGCCCTTCACGGCAGTGGGCCCCGGCGCCCGCACCGTGGCGGCCAAGTTCGGCATCATCAAGGGACAGAGCAGCGAGCTGCCCCAGTTCCTGTTTGCGGAGAAGGCCGCCGAGTTCGAGCCCCTGTGCCTGAGCTACGACCCCGACGGCAAGCTGGTGGCTGTGCTGGCCCGTGACCGCGTGATCGTGCTGGAGGCCAAGTCGCGCGAAGAGCTGCACTCGGTGTCGTTTGAGACCCCCATGCCCAAGGGCGCCTTGGGTGAGTTTGTGGCCTTCAGCCCCAAGAGCGACCGCGTGCTGGCCTGCGTGCGCAACCAGGGCGCCTGGATGGTGGACCTGGCCACAAACCGCATCACCCAGACGCTGAAGCCCCTGCCCGGAACCTGGGCGCGCCCGCTGCCGGACCTCTCGGGCATCGTCTACAGCCAGGCCAAAGAAGCCGGCGGCAACGTGATGCTGCAGCCGCTGGACGGCGGCGACGCCAAACGCATCTACCGCTGCGGGTTCAAGGACTCGATGGCCGTGTGCTACTGGGTCAGCGAGAAGGGCGACCAATTCCTGGTGGCGGAGCGTGAGGTGGGCGAAGGCCACCTTCTGCTGGTGGACGACAAAGAGAAGGTGCTGGTCGAATACGACGTGAAAGATGTGGACCCCATGTATGTGGGCGACACCACGGTGCAGGCGTTTGTCACCAAGTCGCGCAAGGCGGTGCTGATCAACGAGATCAACAAGTGGGAGTACACGGGCATCAACTGCACGGTGGTCAGCCCTGACCCCGGCGAGTGCATCGAGGAGAACTTCAGCAGCGTGTTCAAGTCGTCGGACCTGCCGGGCAGCTCGACCTACGGCACAACGGCGGCGGCGCCGTTCTTTGGCGGGCTGTACTCGGGTAACGAAGCCGGCTGCAGCTTTGCCTGCCCGGCGGGGCTGCTGGTTGCCGATATCGCCAAGGGCAGCTTCAAGCTGTATGCCTGGAGTCGCGCGCCCAAGGGCTTTGCCGCCCTGAGCCCCAAGGGCAAGGAGTTCTTTGTGGCCGGCGCCGCAGGCTTGACGACTTACAAAGTGAAGTAGCGGCAGCGAAAAACGAGAGCAGGCGACCCGCACGCGGGTCGCCTGCTCGCTTTTCAGGCCCTACACGCCCCAGCGTTCGAGGCGGTTGGTCGTCGCCGCATGGCCGTACGACTGCCCGTTACCGTTCCCGGGCTCGCGCACCGGGCTAGCGACCGGGCTCGGTGCGGCTGCGGAAGGGACCGGCGCGGGCAGGTCCTCCAATTGCTTGGGGGGCTCCAGCGCAAGAAAGAGCTCCGGCGTCATGCCCAGCCGGTGCAGCGCCATCACAAAGCGCGCGAACTGCGTGAAATCCTTCCGCGCCTCCCACCTTGAAATGGTAGAAGGATCAACGCCCACGGCAGCCCCAAGTGCCTGAAGGCTAAGCCCTTGACGGCGACGAAGATCACGAAACATCTTCCCGCGGTGGGGCTTGACTACGTTGCTCGTCTCGGTCACAGCGTGTCCTCGCCAGTGACCCTCGACCGTATCCCGGGAGGGTAGAATATATTACGGAAGCCCTTGTACCAACAAAGTTTACGTGCATTCATGCAATGCGTTTTTGCAAGTCGCTGGAATCTATTATGGAATCGGCGCTTACGCCCGTCAGCTGAATAGAAAAAAGACCAAAAAAGCCAATAGTTTATGCGCCTCGTCTTCTTCGGCACACCCGCCATGGCCTGTCCGGCCCTTGCCCGCCTCGCCTCACAGGCCGAGTTCCGGCCTCTTGCCGTGTTCACCCAGCCGCCCGCCAGGCGCTCTCGCCGCGGTGCACCCGAGCCCAGCCCAGTGGGCGCCGCAGCCGCAGCCCTTGGCCTGCCCGTCCATGAAGTACAGAGCGTGAACGAGGGCCCTGCTTTGGAGGCCCTTCGTGCCCTTGCGCCCGAAGTGATCGTCGTGGTCGCCTTTGGCCAGATCCTCAAGCGCGCGGTGCTGGAGCTGCCTGTTTACGGCTGCCTGAATTTTCACCCCAGCCTTCTGCCGCGCTATCGCGGTGCCGCACCGGTGCAGCGCGCGGTGCTGGAGGGCGTGGTGGACTCGGGACTGACCATCATGCGGCTGGTGCGCAAGCTGGACGCCGGGCCCATTCTGCTGCAACAGCCATGGCGCATGGACCCGGCCAAAGACGCCGAAGAGCTGCTGGCCGAAGCCGGTGAACGGGGCGCCGAGATGCTGCTGGATGTTCTGCGGGACCTGCCGAGGCTCGCCCCCCAGCCGCAGGACGACGCCCAGGCCACGTTTGCCCCGCCTCTGGACAAGCCCGATGGCGAGCTGCGTTTTGGCCGCTCAGCCGCCGAGGTTGCGAATCGTATCCGGGCCGTCCAGCCTTGGCCCCGCGCCACGGCCACCTTGCTGCAGCCGGCTGGGCCCAAGCGCGTGCTGGTGTACGGGCCGCAGCTTGTGCCGGGCGAAGGCCCGCCGGGCACGGTGCTGCGTGTGGACGGCGCCGGAATTGTGGTCGCCTGCGCCCCCGGCGCGGTATGCTTGCGGGAACTGCAACTGGAAGGCAAACCCCGCCTGCCTGCCCGCGATGTGGCCAACGGCCTGCGCTTGAAGGCCGGCGCGCAGTTTGAAGCCTGACTATTGGTTCGTCACGCTTGAGTTCAGGGGTAGCTCCGTCCAGCGCGTGCGGTCTTTTCCGCGACAGCGAGCGACAGAAGCCGGGAGGGCGCGTGTCGCGAGCGGCTGTCGCGGCCTGATGTGGAAGCGGGGCGGAACCGACACTCCCAATTTCGATGTGGATGCAACACTATGGCCCGACGCACCACCGAGATCCTTGACGACGAAGAGACCGTGGTGGCCCCCCGCGCCGGCGACACCGCCATCCGGGAGGCGGCCGCCTCCATGGGTGCGCTGGTCCATGCCGAGCGCATCATTGACCTTCATGCCCGCGACAAGGCCGGCGCCCTGCAAGAGTTGGTGCAGGCCGCTGCCCACTTGCTGGGTCTGGACCACGGCCAGTCTGTGGACCTCTCTGCCGCCGTGCAGGCTCGCGAAGCCATGCTGAACAGCCAGCTTGGCCCCGGGTGGGCGGCACCGCACGCCACACTGGACGTGGGCGAGGACCTGGCTCTGTTTGTGGGCCGCAGCAACAGGGGCGTGGACTTTGGCCGCCCCGAATTCGGCGCGGTGCACCTGGTGTTTCTGTTTGTGAGCCCGCCCCACGGGCATGACCGGTACCTGAAGGCCTTGGCCCAGCTTGCCGGCGCGTTCAAAGACCCGGCTGGGCTCGGGCGCATGCGCCGCGCCGCCAAGGCCAGCTCGGCGCGCGGCATGCTGTCGGCCCTGGGTGAATCCCTGCACGGGCGCCGCGTTACGGT
>JADLBZ010000218.1 GCA_020847415.1 Planctomycetota bacterium | reverse complement strand
CGTCCAGTGACGGCGAGTCCGCGGAGCCTCCCAGTAGCAACCCAGCAGATCACCCGCTGAACCTGTATCAGTACCCCGAGCTCTACGACGCGCTGAAGACCCCGGATCCCGCCGATGTGGCGCTGGTCCGCGAGATCATCCAGCGCTATGTGGGGCCGGGACCGTACCGCATGCTGGACCCGGCCTGCGGGCCGGGCAACTGGCTGGCGCCTTTTGCCGACGGCAAGAACCGCCTGGTCGGCAATGACTTCTGCGAGCCCATGGTGCAGCACGTGCAGGAAACCCTGGGCAACCGCGGCTGTCGCGCCGTGCACGGCGACATGTACAACCTCAAGCTGGGCAACGAGCGCTTTGACGTGGTGCTGGAAGCCAGCGGCGTCACCTCGATTGTGCCCGACGTGCCCACCCTGGCCCGCTTTCTGGACGGCCTCTCGCGCGTGCTGGCCAAGCGCGGCGTGGTCGTGCTGCTGGCCAACTGCGCCGAGCCGGCGCCCGCCGAGCTGCCCGCCCTGCTGTGGGAACGCGAGAACCCCCTGCCCGACGGCAGCTTTGCCCGCGTGCGCTATGAGCTGGTCGAGGATTGCCAGTACACCACGGGCCACCAGGTCATCCGACGCACCGTGCACGTCGTGGGCAGCGACCGCTACCCCGATGAACTGACCGAGACCTACAGCCTGCGCATCTGGAGCGAGGCCGAACTGGCGGAGCTTCGCGGGCTGCTGGGTAAGCTGAGGCTGGAGGCTGTGCTGGACGCCGACACGGGCGCCCACACCCACCCCGCAGGCGAGCGCTACCTGGTTTTCCGCGCCGCGGAGTAGTGCTTCATGGCAGTTGTGCATATGGGTGATTGGATGCAACGCTTGCGGTCGTTTCCGCGACAGCGCGAGACAGAAGCCCGAAAGGCGCGTGTTGAGCGCGTCCGTCGCGGCCTGCCGCTTCGGCGGAGCGCATCAGACGCACTGATTTCAACGGTCATGGCCCAATAGTCTGCCGCGCAAGTCCACGAGAGGGCGCCTGCGGGCGCCCTTTCTGTTGGATGTCGCGCTGTTTGGTGCGGGCCTGCAGCACAGCAACGGCAACTGCTGACGCGAAGATGGCGAAGAACTGCAACTGCATTTGAAAACGGAGTAACTGAGTTCACGGAGAACTCCAACGGCAGTGCGGGCGGTCGAGGGTCCAGAGGCGACGCGTGAGGTGGTCGGGCGGAGGCAGACGCCGCGGCTATACGCCTGAGTCTGCAGTTCAATCGGAAACAGCCCTTGGAGTCCTGGTTCGCGAGCTGCTTTGCGGTTACCGTTCCTTCGCAACTCCGTTTTCAGGCCAGCCGCTGCTGTTCTCTGCGAGCGCCTGTAGTTCACCGGCAACTGCGCGAGGCCGGGACAGCCACGCCACCAACTGCAACCGCGCCCCGACAGCACTTGTTGCCATTGGGTTACCCGTGGTACTTCAGCGCGTTGGTAATGCCCAGGCGCACGCCCTTCAACGCCGGCGGCAGGGCACCCACCACGCCGATCACCACCGCCACAGCGAGGCCGATGCCCAGGGCCCATTCGTCCACCACCACGCGCAAAGCACCCGTGGCAAACTTGGTCGAGAGCCCGTCGGCCAGGCTGGCCACCCACAGGCCCGGCAGGGCACCCACCAGCGCCATGGCCAGCGACTCCGCCACGAACGAGACCACCACGGCGCGGCTGCGATAGCCCAGCACCTTGAGGGTGCCGATCTCGCGGATGCGCCCCAGCACCGCCGCATACATGGTGTTCATGCCGCTCACCAGCCCGCCAATGGCGGCAATCACCGCCATGCCCGCGGCCAGGAAGATGATGCGCTCGTAGCCCTCGGCCAGGCCGGCATAGTACTCGCGCTCGGGCATGGCCTTCACCTGGATGTCGTTGCGGTTGTTCAGCGCTCCCACCAGGACCGCCGCGTCGGCGGGGCTGGTTGCCTTGAGCAGGGCCGTGGAGTAGCTCTCGCGCTGGTAGACCGCCATGACGTCGGCGATGTCGGCCAGGATCTCGCTGTCCAAGGCCGTGCCGCCCGCGGCAAAGCGCCCCACCACTTTCCAGGTCTCGTTCTCGATCTGCACCTCGGCACCGGGTGCCAAGGCCTCGGCAGGCACGCCCAGGGCGGCAAAGGCCAACTCGCCCACCACAATGTTGCGGCCGGTAGTCGGCCGCGTGCCTTCCTTGAGCGTCAGCAGTCCGTTCACGTCAAAGACGCGGGCGCTGACCCCGCGGATGGTGCCGGGCCGGTCCTTGTACTCGCCCACGCTGACCCGGCTCTGGTGTACTGCCTCGGCCGAGATCAGGGCCTCGCCGCTCGCGTCGCGACGCAGTTGGGGCAGGCTTTTCAGCAGGGCGAGGTCGCGCTGCGAGATCTTGGAAAACACCTGGCTGGCGGCGCGGCGGTCCATGACCACGATGTTGTCCGGCGAGCCCGAGTTGCGCGCCGCGTTGAGCACCCCGCGCACGTAGGCCGCCATGAACGTGCTGACCCCCACCACCAGCGCCACCGCCAGCACGGTAAGTATCGTCCGCATCTTGCGGCGGAAGACATTGCGGACGCTGTAGCGCAGGGGAATGGGCATGGGCTACTCCACGGCGCCCACAGCCGTCACGATGTTCAGGCGCGCTGCTCGCAGCGCGGGCAGCACGCTGCCGACCAGGCCCACGGCGGCGGCCATGGCAATGGCCAGGGCGCCCACCTGCCAGGGCAGCGTGATCTCCAGGTTGAAGGTGCGGGCCTGCACCGTCACTTCCTGCAGGGTCAGCACCAGCCAGGCTGCACCCACCCCCACCAGCCCGCCCAGCAGCGCCACCAGTGCCGACTCCAGCAGCACCAGCCGCAGGATCGCCAGGCGCGTGAAGCCCAGGGTGCGCAGCATGCCAAGCTGCGGGGTGCGGTCGCGCACGCTCATGGACACGGCGTTGGCCACGCTGACCAGCACCACGACCAGAGTCAGCAGGATCACGGCATAGGACAGCTTCATCATCTCGCCCAGGTCCTCAACCATGGCGCTGACAAAGGCCTTCTCCGCTTCGCTGTGCGTGCGGGTGGGCAGGGGCAGGGCGTCAATCCGGGCCGCCACGTCCTCGGCTTTGACCGCCGGGTCCAGCTTGACCACGATCGTGTTGGCAATGCCCCGCGCGTTGTACTGGTCCTGCACGTATTCAAGATCCGCGAGAATCGTGTTGTCCTGCTCTTCGTTGCCGGCAAAGAAGATGCCTTTCACCTCAAAGGCGATGCCCAGCAGGCTGGTCAGGTCCAGCCGCTGGCCCACCTTCCATCCCCTGCGGCGGGCGATGCTGGCGCCCACCACCGCGCCGTCGCGCGCGGCGGCGAACTCCTCGACGCTGCCCGAGACGATCTCGTAGCTTCTGAACCTGCGGAACTTGCTCTTGTCCACGCCGTGGACGATTACCGTGTCCGGTTCGAAACTTCAGCAGTTCGTCGTGGACACATAGATCGGCATGGCGGCCTCAACCTGAGGCAGCGCCTCGAACTGCCGGGCATAGCTGTCCGGCAGTTCGCTGGACGTCGGTCACCAGGTGTTTTCCTTCATCACCACCAGGTTGTTGTTCTTGCCGGCGTCGCGCACAACGCCTTCCATGGTGTGGCTGACACTCTGGAAGAAGCAGAAGATGAACACCGCCACCGCCACGCCCAGCGCGGTCAGCGCGGTGCGCAGGCGGTTGTTGCGCAGGCTCTTCAACACGAACCACAGGCTCTTCATGGCGCCTCCTTGCCGGCGGGGGCCGGTTGCTGCGTGTCGTGCAGGATGCCCTTGTCCAGGTGGATGACCCTGCGCGCCACCGAAGCGGAGTGGGGGTCGTGAGTAACCATGATCACGGTCTTGCCGAAGCGCCGGTTGAGCTGCGAGAGGATGTCCAGCACCTCGGCCTCGGACTTCGCGTCCAGGTTGCCCGTGGGCTCATCAGCCACGATGATCCTGGGGTCGGTCACAATGGCGCGGGCAATGGCCACGCGCTGCTGCTGGCCGCCGGAAAGCTGCCGCGGGTAGTGCTTCAGGCGGTCCGCCAAACCCACGGCGGTGAGAGCCATTTCAGCCTGCCGGCGGCGGCGGCCCGCGCCCACGGGCAAGAGGTTCAGGGGCAGCTCAACGTTCTCCAGCGCCGTCAGCACGGGCAGCAGGTTGAACATCTGGAAGATGTAGCCCACGTTGCGCGTGCGCCAGCGGGCCAGCTTGGCATCCGACAGCCCGCGGATGTCGGTGCCGTTCACGACCACGGTGCCTGCCGTGGCGGAATCAATGCCCGCGATGATGTTCAGCAGGGTGGTTTTGCCCGAGCCGGAGGGGCCCATCAGGGCCAGGAACTCACCTTCGGCAACATCCAGCGACACACCCTCCAGGGGCGTCACCTTGGACTCGCCGGTGTCGTAGGTCTTGCGCAGCTCGCGGATCTCGACCATCGGGCGCGTCATGGCTGATCGCCCTTCCCGGGCGCCGGCGCGCCCTCCACGACCACGGCAGCACCATCGGCGAGCTGCTCAATGGCGCTCACGGCCACCAGGTCGCCGGCGGCCAGCCCGGCGCTGACCTCTACGTTGGCGCCTACTGGCTTGCCCAGCGTGACCGTGGTCAGAGTGGCACGACCCTCAGCCACCACAAACACGTAATCCTTGCCCTTGCGCGAAAGTACCGCGGCGCGGGGCACCACCAGGGTCTTCTGGTCGCCGGCCTTGGGAGCCTCGGGCGGCAGGAAGTCCACGGTGCAGGTCATGTCCGGGCGCAGGGAATCGTCGGGTTCCAGGATCTTCACCTTGGCGCGCACGGTGTCGCGGGCCAGGTTGGCCAAGGGGTCAATGCGGATCAGCTCGCCCTCAAAGGGCCGGCCCTTGCGCGCCTCCAGTTTCACGATGCAGCGCTGGCCCACGTTCAGCAGGGCGGCCTGCTCCTGGCGCACATCCACACGCACCTGCATCTCGGCGGGATCGTACAGTGTCACCGCGGCGGCATGGTCGGCGGTGAGCCGCGAGCCGGGGCGGGCCTTGATCTCCAGCACGCGGCCCCAGGTGGGCGCCTTGATGTCTGCCAGTTCAAGCCGGTGCTCGGCGCGCTCCAGCCCGGCCTGGGCCAGCTTCAGGGCTGCCTCCGCCTCGGCCACCACTTCGGGCCTCGCGCCGGCCTCCCGCAGGGCCAGCTCTTTCTCGGCTTGGGCCACCACAGCCGCCGCCCGGGCAAGCTCTTCCGGGCGCGGGCCGGCCTGCTTCAGGGCCAGCTCGTGGCGGGCAGCCACCGTGCGCGCCTGGGCGCTCTTCCATTCGCCGGCGTCTTTTTCCGCCTGGGCGGGGTTCGCGCGGCCCTCGTTGGCAAGCAGGGCGCTGCGATCGGCGATGCTCTTCATCGTGGCTTCTTCGGCCTCGGCCTCCTGCACGCGCGCCTGCGCCGCCGCGATCTCTTCCGCCCGGAAGCCCGCCTGCACGAGCGCATGGTCGGCCCTTGCCTTGGCCACGGCTGCACGGGCCAGCTCGACTTCCTCGGGGCGGGGGGCCAGTTTGGCAACGGTCACGGCTACACGGGCGCGGGCCACGGCGGCCTCGGCCAGGGCAACGTCGTCCTCCAGCGGCTGGGTGATGAGATTGCCGATCGTGTCGCCTTCTTCCACGTCTCGGCCTTCCATCACTTCCAGCGAGGCCAGCACGCCTTCCACCTGGGCGCTGACAATCACCGGGTAGGGAAACGCGGGCTCTATCCACCCGCCGCCGCTGAAGGCCGTCAACTCGGCCTCCGTGGGGTAGGCTGCCGCCTGCACTCGCACGGAAATGCCCTGGGGGCCGCTGCTATCAAGGGGCCGCGCCACATAGAGGTAGCCCAGCGCCCCACAGGCCGCGATGGCCAGCAGGGCCAGGCCGCGCCAGAACGAGGACACGCCCTCGGGCTTGCCGAAGTCTTCTTCCGGCAGGTCCAGGCGCAGGGTTTCCAGGTCAATAGCCATGGCGTAATCAGTGATTATAGATTCCGGAGTTTACTACGGGTGCAAGTGCCGTCAGCCCCGCCACGCAAGTGGCATAGCACCGTGACACCCGCGCGACACCTACGCTTGCGGCCCGATTCGTGATATGCCTGCGCGGCTGGCTCTGCAGGAGAACACAGTGACTGTACCCGCATTTGCCGAGATGGCGGTTGAGACGCCGACCTTTGAACAGGTTGAAGCCGAAATGGGGACACTCTCCGAGGCGCTGGAAGACGCGAAGTCCGGCGCCCGGCAGCTTGAGGTGATCCGCCGCTGGGACGCCCTGCGGGCGCGCATCGGCACCTGGAGCTCCATGGTGGGTTTGCGCTTCAACCAGGACACCGCCGACGAGGCCCGCAAGAAGGACCGCGAGTACCGCGACCGCCTGTCGCCCAAGTTCACCGAGCTGCACAACGCCTTCAAGAAGAAGCTGCTGGCCAGCCCGCACCGGGCCGAGCTGGAAAAGGCCTTTGGCCCTCAGGCCTTTGCCCTGTGGGACCAGGACGCCCGCAGCTACGCGCCGGCCATTGAGAAGCAGACGGTCGAGATCTCGAAGCTGGGCGCTGAGTACACCGAGCTGCTGGCGGGCGCGCGCTTTCCGTTCCGCGACAACACGTTGACCCTCTCGGAGCTCGGCAAGTACGTCAGCGACCCGGACCGCAAGACGCGCGAGCAGGCCAACCGCCTGAAGTGGAGCTGGTTCGACAGCCGCCGCGCAACGCTGGACAGCCTGTTCGACAAGCTGACCCGTCTGCGCCACGAGTGCGCCACAAAGCTGGGGCTGCGCGACTTCGTCGAGCTGGGCTACCTGAAGATGCACCGGGTGGATTACACCCGCGAGGATGTGGAGGCCCTGCGCAAGCAGATCCGTACCGAGATTGTTCCCCTGGGCCTTGAGCTGGTGCGCCGCCAGGGCAAGGACCTGGGCCTGGCCAAGGTGATGTTCTGGGACGACGGCATCTTTGATGCCAAGGGTAACCCCGACCCCAAGGGCGACCACGACTGGATGATCGCCCGCGCCACCGAGATGTTTGACACCATGGGCAGCGGCCTGGGCGAGTTCTTCCGCCTGATGGCCGGCAAGGGCCTGCTGGACCTGAAGTCCCGCGCCAACAAGGCGGGCGGCGGCTTCTGCACCAGCTTCCCGGTCTGGGGCGTGCCCTTCATCTTTGCCAACTTCAACGGCACCAAGGGCGACGTCGAGGTCTTTACCCACGAGATGGGCCACGCCTTCCAGGCCTACAGCAGCCGCAAGCAGCGCCTGCAGGACTACCTGTGGCCCACCCACGAGAGCGCCGAGATCCACAGCATGAGCCTGGAGTTCCTGTGCTGGCCATGGATGGACAAGTTCTTTGGCGCGGATGCCCAGCGCTTCCGGCGCGTGCACCTGGCCCAGAGCCTGGTTTTTCTTGCCTACGGCACGGCGGTGGACCACTTCCAGCACCTGGTCTACGAGAAGCCCGAGGCCACGCCGGCTGAGCGCCATGCCATGTGGCGCGAGATGGAGGCGGCATACCTGCCCTGGCGCGACTACGGCGACCTGCCCCACGTGAAGGACGGCGGCGCCTGGCAGCAGCAGCGGCACATCTACCTGTCGCCCTTCTATTACATTGACTACGTGCTGGCGCAGATCTGCGCCCTGCAGTTCTGGGTTCGGGCCGACGAGGACCGCCCGGCTGCCATGCGCGACTTCGTGAAGCTGTGCGAGCGCGGAGGCGAAGCGCCCTTCCGCGAGCTGGCGCGCACCGCCGGCCTGCGCAGCCCCTTTGAGCCCGGGTGCCTGGCGGCCGTGGTGAAGAAGGCCCGCGACTGGCTGGACGCGTGACCGGACACCACGTCAACGTATCAAACGGCGGCTAGAAGAAGTCCGGCATCCAGGGGGCCGGGCCCGCGAACACTGCCGCCAGCGCGGCGTCCTGGCTCTCAGGCCCCGAAAGCAGGCCAAGGGCGCGAAGCTCGGCAGGCGTGCTGCGGCTGCTGTACAGGGCTGCCAACCCGCCGGGCTCAAGGCGCGGGCCGCCCCGGCCGCCGCGCTTCAGGCTTGCCCGGCCGCGCGCCAGTTGCAGCGTCCAGGCGCCCGCATTGGCGGGCAGCATTACATCCTCCAGGGTGAACGCCACCTTCGCTGACATCCCGTGGGGCCAGCCTCGCCCCTGCACGGCCTGGGACAGGTTTACCACGCGCAGCATCCACTCCAGCCGCTCGTGCACCGGGCAGATGTGGTCCGGCTGAATGGCCGGCAGGGCCGGGTCAAAGGGCGCCAGCACCATCTGAATGCTGCTGCACACCGAGCGCTGGCCGGCCAGCAGGGCCAGCAGGGCGTGGAGCGCCGGGCGATTCAGCGCCACCAGCTCGCGCACCTCAATGCGAAAGCGCACGCCGGGCGGCTCGCGGCGCAGGGCGTACAGCACGTAGCCGCCGTCCTCGGCGATGTAGGCGAAGGCCGGCAGGTCCGGCGCCGAGGCCCGCAGGCGCTGCCACAACTCGGGGCAGCGCTTCAGCGGCCCGTTGGCCACTGAACGCGACCGGGCGTGCAGGTCGCGGATCAGGGCTTCGTCGTCGTCCGTTGCGGGGCGCACTTTGCCGTGGCGCGCGGGCAGATCCGCCGGTCGGAACTGGTACGTCACCCGCGTGCCCGCCAGCTCCCACCCCAGCGAGCGATACAGCCGCTGGGCGGCCGGGTACAAGGGCGCCAGCGCCACGCCGTCGTCGCAGGCTTCCTTCAGCCAAGAGTGCAAGAACTCCCGCGCCAGGCCGCCGCCGCGCAGGTGCGGGGCCACCGCCACGGCGGCCAGGCCGCGGGCCGGCACAGCCTTGCCGCCAAAATACTGGGCAAAGTCAAAGTGCAGTGCCCCCGCGACACAGCGGCTGCCCCGGCGCAACACGCGGATGCCGCCGTCACGGAACGCACTCAGGCGGCGCTCAAAGGCATCGCGGTCGCCGGCATAGGACTCGGCGGCAAGCGCGGCATAGGCCCGCAGCTCGGCGTTTCCGTCCGGGGCGCCATAGACAGGCAGCTTCATCTCTATTCCTGCTCGATGCCGAGGATCTCGGCCTCAAACTCGTCGCGCCAGCCCCCGCGCCAGACCGCCTCCAGGCTGTCCAGTTGCTCGCGCAGCGTGGCAAAGCGGTCCAGCATCTCCTGCGCCTCGGGGTCAAAGGGCCCTTGGCGGGCCAGCAGCGGGCGCAGGGCGGCCTCCACCCCGGCGAACTCGCGTCGCACCTGGGCCAGGTTGCCGGCGCGACCGATGGCCTCCAGCACGGACTCCAGCCGCGCAATGGCCTCGCCCCCGGCCACGGGGCGCAGCGATTCCATCTCGGCGGGCGTGGGCGGAATGCCCGCAATGGCTACTTCAAGGGCCAGCAGCGCCGCCGTCTGCTCGCCGGTCAGCACAATATCCAGCACCACCGCCAGCGCCGCCATGCGGTACTCGGCGGGCAGGGTGGTGCGCAGGCGCGTCAGCCCAAAGGCCGCGCGCTCGGGCAACTCACTGCGAGAAAGGGCCAGCAGCAGGCCCACGTCGCCCGCCACCATCTCGGCCAGGCGCAGCTCGGCCTGCCGGCGTTCCGCCGCCACGGGCAGGGCCAGGTCCACCAGCGCTTCCTGCAGTTCCTTGAGCGTGCACTTGCACGCGCCGCCGTGGCGCTTCACATAGCGGGCAAAGGCCGGCTCGGCAAAGCTGCTGGCCAGCACCGAGCGCAGCAGCGCTTCCTCGACAAGCGCCCGTTGCAGCGAGCCCTTTTCGGCACCCTGCAGCAGTTCCTCCAGCAGGCCCTGGGCGCGCGCGGCGGGCACGGTGCCCAGCAGGCTGGCGCACTGCACGCGCTCAAAGCCGGTCAGGCCCTCCTTGCGCAGGCGTCCCGCGACATGCTCGACCAGTTGTGCGGCCTCCACGCTGCGCAAAGCGCGCAACGAGGTGGTGCGCTCGGGCCGGCCCGCATCGGTGCGCAGCAGCGTGTCCACACACAGGGCCAGGCGGCCGGGGTGCCGCGTGTTGGCCAGGAGGCGCAACAGCACCTCGCGCCCGGCCCGCGGTTGGCTGTCCAGCAGTTCCAGCAGGCGTTCAAAGCCGGGCTCGGCGGCGGCTTCCACCAGGCGCTCGGCGGCGGTGCGCTGCTCGGGCACCTGGCTGGCCAGGTACGGCAGGGCCTCAATGGCGCGCTGCACGGGGTCGGCGGCAGGAGGGGCGGGGTCTTGCGCGGTAACGACGGCCCAAGCGGACACCGCCGCCAGCAACCCGGCCATCAGAGCTCGTGCGCAGTACTTCACGCCTTGGCCTCCGCCTTGCGGCGCTTGCGGCGCTCGGTCCAGCGCCCCACCGCCATCAGGGCCATTATGCCGCCGGTCACGGCCAGCGATAGCCACCCCGGCCCGCGGCCCACCCAGGCCACGTAGACCGTGGGCTTGGGCTCGGCCAGCACCGCCGGCCGCATCACCAGCACGCCCTGCACCTCGCGGTCCTGCCCGTTCACCACCAGCCGCTCCTGCACGCGCCCGAGGGCGTCAATGCACGCGGTAATGCCGGTGTTGGTGGCGCGCGCCATGGGCACGCGCGACTCAATGCAGCGCAGGCGGCAGAAGTCCATGGCGTGGTCCAGCTCGGCGCTGCGCTTGAACCAGCCCTCGTTGCTGATGTTGACGTGGAAGTCCGGGTAAGGATCGGCACCCTCGTGCAACTCCAGGTAACAGCCGGGGAACGCGTACTCGTAGCAGATGCTGGCGGTAAAGGCCCAGTCCCGGCCGGGGCCTCCGGGCGCGCGAAAGAGCGTGCGCTGTACGCCCGGCTCGACGCGGCTGGTGTAGCCCTGCAGGCCCTGCGAGTAGCCCTCCACAATGGCGCGGATAGCCGGGTTGCCCTCCCAGGGGATGTACTCGCCGCCGGGCACGAGGTAGCGCTTCTCATAGGTGGCGCTGACCTTGCCCTGGGCGTCAAACAGCACCGCGCTGTTGCAGTACCGGGCGTCGTAGTTCTTCCAGGCCTCCACTCTCTCGTGGGCGGGCACGCTGGTGATGGCACCCACCAGCATGGGCACCTGGTACTCGTGGGCGATGCGCGCCCGCAGATGTTCCACAAACGTCGTGTCGTGGCGGCGCCCGGAAAGCGTGTAGAACGCCGGCTGCAGCAGCAGCTCGCTGGGCACGCCGTCCTTGAACCACGGGGCAGATTCGGCGGGGTTGTAGCGGTCCAGCCCTTCACGCGTACAGCCGCCAAACAGCATGGTCTCGGCCCAGCACACCAGGTGCGGCTGGGCTTGCAGGGTGCTTTCGCTGAGCTGCAGGTGCTCCTGGAACGAGCGCGGCACCCGCTGGGGGTCGTTGCGGACCTTCACTTCCTGGGTCAGGTTGCCTTGCACGGAGGCAATCACCGGGCGCTGCGGCGCCAGCCCGGCCTCAAGCTGCCGCACACGCAGCACGCCGTACAGGGTGCCGCCCACCAGCAGCAGCAGCGCCAGCGCGGGCATGGCAAAGCGCGCAACACCGGCGGCCCGGCGGCGCAGGCGCACGCCCGGCCCGGCCAGCTCAAAGGGTGCTGCCACCGCCAGGTTCACGAACGCTGCCAGCAGGGTCAGCCCGTGCGCGCCCCACAGGTCGGCGGTCTGCACCAGGTGCTGAAACTCGAGCAGGGACGAGCCCATGGGCAGCCACGGGAAGGTGGCGGGCACCTCGTACTCGTGGGCAAACTCGCAGGCCAACCAGACAAAGGGCACCAGCCAGGCGGTCCAGGCCGCCTGCCGGGTCAGCAACCAGCGCGTGACAAGCCCCGCCACGCCATAGAACGAGCCCATGACCACGCACATGAGGCAGAACATGGCAAAGATGGCCCACTCGTTGCCGGGGTCGGTAACCATCTGCCCCAGCCACCAGACGTTGACGGCAAAGTGCGCAACCCCCACTGAAAAGGCAGCCAGGAACCCGCCGCCCGGGGAGAGCCTGGGCAGGGCCAGAAACAGCGGAGCAAAGCCCAGCAGCCCCAGCAGGGGCAAGTCAGCGGGCGGCTGGCTGAGCGCCACCAGTGGCGCGGAAATCAGCGCTGCGGCCCACGCGAGTTGGCGTGGGCGCCCGGAGAGCTTCTCGAATGGCAGCGGCGGCAGCATGTTGGCCCGTGTGGCAATGCGCCGCAGTGTAGCGCCGCAAGCCCGCAACGACAGCGGCACAAACCGGGCATCACGCCATCAGGCGGCCCCTCTGCTTCGAAGCAGCTTCAACTCATGCGCGATGTTTGTTGGCCGCGTGTCCTGTCTTGCACAGTGGGCAAGGGCAGATGACACT
>JADLBZ010000217.1 GCA_020847415.1 Planctomycetota bacterium | reverse complement strand
CCGCTCTTCAGGTGGCCGGTCAGTTTCTCGTTGGTGGCCGAGGGGTCATCCGTCCAGATCGAGTCCACGTTGATCTCAACCTCTACCTGCAGCAGCTTGCTGCCATCGTCGCTTATGATCGCCGTGCCGCGAAAGGCCTTGAATCCACCCTTGTGCGTGCCGGTGACCTTCGAGCCCACGAACTCGACGGCGCTCCCCTCGTGGCTGAACTTCAGCGTCTTGCCCTCGGCCCTGGTGACTTCCGCGGCGCTGCCGGTTGTGGCCCGGGCAAGGTTGGCTGTGGGGTCGCTGCACGCAGCGGCCAGCAAGGCAGCCGCAACCAGCATGGGAAACAGAACGCGCATGAGTGTTCCTTTCAGTGTCCCGCACCACGGCCCTAACTGTTCTATGTCGAATCATATTCCCGCAAATCATCCAGCCCTCACGCGGCCCTTCCAATCCCCGCCGGCCAACCCACAATCCCCTGCCACTGGAGACGCCATGCCCTACAGCCTGATTCGCCTTGAACGCGACGCCGAAAACGCCCGCCTGGCGCTGGTCACGCTGGCCCGGCCGCAGGTGAAGAACGCCATCAACAAAGCCATGGTGGGGGAGCTGCATCGCGCCTTTGACGAGTTGCGCGAAGACAGCAGCCTTGGGTGCGTGATCCTGACCGGCGAAGGCGACGACTTCGCCGCGGGCGCCGACATCGCCGAGCTGCGCGACCGCAAGGCCCTGGAGAGCCTGGCTGCCATCAACAGCGCCCTGTTCAACAAGATTGAGCACTTCCCGGCCCCCGTGATTGCCGCCATCCGCGGCTTTGCCCTGGGCGGCGGATGTGAGCTGAGCCTGGCCTGCGACCTGCGGCTGGGTGGCGAGAGCGCCCGCATGGGTCAGCCGGAAGTGAACCTGGGGATCATTCCCGCCGCGGGCGGCACACAGCGGCTGCCCCGCGTGGTGGGTCTGGGCCGCGCCAAGGAGCTGGTGCTGACCGGCGCCATCGTGGATGCCGCCGAAGCCTATCGCATCGGCCTGCTGAACCGTGTGGTGCCGGATGCGCAACTCATGGCAGAAGCCCGCAAGCTGGCGCTCACCATCCTGAAAAAGGGGCCGCTTGCCATCCGCATGGCCAAAGCAGCCCTGAACCAGAGTGCCCGCACCGGGCTGGAATCAGGCCTGGCCTTTGAGAGCGCAGCCCAGGCGTTGCTGTTCGAGAGCGCCGACAAGCAGCAGCGCATGACTGACTTCCTGGAGCGCAAGAAGTAGCGCAGGCGGGGCGCTTCCGGCTACGCCTTGCGCAGGTCAATGCGCGCGCCGGCCATGGATTCAGGCTTCAGCATGTGGTCCTTCAACTTGGCCAGCTTGTCGTTGGGCGAGAGTTCCAGTGTGCTGGCATGCACCGGCGGGCGGCCCCAGATCAGGCGCGTGCCGGGCAGCAGGGTCTGGTCGGGCACCAGGATCACACAGCCGTCGGCCTGGTAGTGCACGCGGCCCCGGGCATCCGCGCGGTCCGGCACCCCCACCAGCTCGATGGCGTCAATGGGCAGGGCGCGGTCCAGATCAGCCTGGCGCAGGATGTTCTCCATGGAAAGCGCGGCAAGCACCTGCTCGCTTTCCCAGCGCCGGCCGGCCTCGGGGGCGCTTCCCGCCACGCCGCGCACGACACGCAGGGGACGGGTCAGGCGGCCCTGGAATGCTCTCAGCTCTGCTTCTGCGCGGGGCACCGGCAACGGCAACACCACGCTGTCGGCATCCAGCAACCAGCAGCGATCGCTTCCCTCAACGATCAGGGCCGGGCGGCGTACTGCCAGCACGGGCAGCAGACGCGCGTGGGCTTCGCCCGAGTCCGGGAAGCGCCGGTCCACGCGCACGACCTTGGCCACCCAGGGGCTCTCTTCCAGCCGCGCAGCCAGCAATGCCGGAAGCTCGGAGTCAAATGCATCAGACGCGGGCATGTCCGAGAGCCTGCGGCGCAGGTCGGCTTCAATGTCGGCCCTCACTTGGGCAGCCAGTTCCGGGCTGGCCCAAGTGGGCTCAGCAGCCAGCTCGATGCGGCTCGGCTCAATGCGATAACGCCCGTCCTGGCGCAACTGGTGCAGCATGACCCAGGCCAGCACGCCGCACAGGCCGCAGGCACCGGCCACGCCGGCCACCCGGCGCGCCGTGCGGCTGCGCCACAAAGCACCGGCGGCGCGGGCCATCGTCTCGCGCGAGGGCAGCATTGCCGCCACGGCAGCCAGGACTGCGGCCGTCAGCTTCGCACCCAGGCCGGGTCCGGCGGGGCGTTTGCTTGCAGCGCGGGTGTTTCGGCGGGCCATGGCTGGCTTTCTAGGCTGCAATCACACGAGTAATGCGGTTCGAGCTGGGTTTGCGCCGCGGCTCGCGGCTGGCATCAATCAGTTCCTGCACCAGTTCGTCAAAGCTCACACCCTCGGCGGCGGCAGCCTTGGGCAACAGGCTGGTCTCGGTCATGCCGGGAAGCGTGTTCACTTCCAGCACCCAGAAGTCGTTGTTGGCGTCCACCCGCATGTCCACGCGGCTGTAGCCGTGGCAGCGCAGGGCGTGGTGGGCGCGGCGGGCGTAGTGCTGGGCCATTTTGCCGACCGCACCGGGCAGGTCGGGGTTGGCGATGTAACGTGTGCCGGCCTGCTTGTTGTACTTTGCGTTGAAGTCGTAGAAGCCGCTCGCGGCCACTACCTCAACGGGCGGCAGGGCGCGGTCGCCGATCACGCCCACCGTGAGTTCACGGCCCACGATGCCCTTTTCCAGCAGCACGCGGCGGCCGTGGGCAAAGGCCTGCTTCAGGGCCGGCTCCACATCTTCGGCGCTGCGCACCATGGCCACGCCGATGCTGGAGCCCTGGTCTGTGGGTTTGACCACCAGCGGGAAGCCCAGGCGCCGCGCCATGCGGCGCAGCCGATAGGCAGCCTCGAACTCCTCCGCTACTTCGTGGGGCGGGGTGGGCACGCGGTGGGCCAGGAACTCGGCCTTGGAGAGCTCCTTGTCCATGGCCAGGCGGCTGGCAATGGGGCCGCTGCCGCTGTAGGGCAGTCCCATCTCCTCCAGGCGGCGCTGCACGGTGCCGTCTTCGCCCTCGCCGCCGTGCAAGGCGACAAACACGAAATCGGGCCGCTCGCGCTCCAGCACGTCCAGCGGGTCATGGCCGTAGTCAATGGGCGTCACCTTGTGGCCGATGCGCTCCAGTGCCGCCCAGATGGCCTCTCCGCTGCGGATGCTCACGTCGCGCTCGCTGGAGGTGCCGCCGAAGAGAAGTGCAATGCGAAGCATGGGTGCCTTTCGAGGTGGTTCGCGCAATCGCGCGGGTGTTCCATCGGCCGCGGGTGTGCCTGCGCTTGAGTCGGAGTGCGAGGTTTGCGGCGAGCAAGAGACGCCGCCCGGATGCCCGGCAAAGCCAAGACAGTACGCCCCGCCAGGGGCACAAGGCCTCGGCGGGTGGAAGGCAACGCGGCATCAAGAGAATGCTCGGAGGCTTCGGGGGACGGCGAACTCGGCGCGCCGAACGCGCCGGCCAACGTACTCCTCAAACCCGCCTTAGAGCTTCACGTACAGGCCGTCAAAACGCAGGGCAAGGTCGGCCCGGCTGGCGGCAAAACGCAGCGGGGTGCCATAGGCGGCCACGCCCTCGTAGGGCCCGCCGGTCACCTGGAAGGCGACCGTGAAGTCGGCATCGGGCCAGAACCCCTCCTCGAAGATCACATGCCCCAGGTGTGCGCCGTTGGGCGAGTAATCCAGCAGGATCGCGCTGCCCCGGGCCATCTCTTCGCCCGCGGGCGACAACAGCCGGAACTCGACGCGCTGGTTGGTGGGCTCGCGCCGGAAACGCCGGCGGCAGGCCAGCTTGGGGTTGGTCTTCTCGGCAACGATGCCGTCCCGCGCCCTGGTGGTCAGGATGCGGTCCAGCGTCATTCGGTGGCTGCCCTTGCCCATGGCTTTGCTCCGGGTGCGGGAGGGTGCACAGAAGGGCCGGGCCGCGTGGCGGCCCGGCCCCGTTGGTGCAGGCTAGGCGATGGCCTTGATGGCCTGGGGCTTGGCGTCAATGAAGCTCGCCTTTTTGCGGTCACTGTGGTTCTGCTTGCGGCCGCGGAACGCGCTGACGCGATCGTACTCTTCCAGGAAGATCTCGATCGTGCTGACCATGTTGTCGAGGTCCTGGCGCGTCATGCGAACGTCGTCGCCCTCGCACAGCTCCAGCTCGTTGGCCAGGTAGCCGCGCAGTATCCGCAGCGGCTGCAGCTTGCGGAAGATGAACTCGTCCAGCGAAACGCCCTTCGTGTCCTTCTCCATGACTCGTTCCTTGCCCTTGGGGCCGTAGGTGTTGGCGCTTCGCGCCGGGGTGAACTTCAGAGGCTGATTCAAGACCCTATCGAGCTGCCTGTCTTGCGGCGTACTCTCACACTGGGTCTTGAGACAACCTCTCAGGCTGCCGGCGCACAGGCCGGCCAGATTCTCACTTCGGGTTCCAGGCGCACGCCGTGGGCTGCCTGCACGCGCTCCTGCACCATTCGCATCAGCTCCAGCACCTGCGATGCCGTGGCGCTGCCGGTGTTCACGATGAAGTTGCCGTGCATCGTGGACACCTGCGCACCGCCCACACCGAGGCCTTTGCAGCCGGCCAGGTCAATCAGCCGCCCGGCACTCATCCCTTTCGGATTCTGGAAGGCGCAACCTGCACTAAATTCCGAATAGGGCTGGGCCGCCAGTTTCTCCTGCAGGATCGTGCGGGCCCGCGCCGCCAGCTCGGCGGGCTCGCCCACGCCGCCGTGCAGCCACGCTTCCACGACTACGCCCTCGCGCAGGGTTGAGCTGCGATAGCCAAAGGCGATTTCCTCGCGATAGAGGCTCTCCAGTTCGCCCCGCGGGTTCACCCAGATCACACGCTCGACCCAGTCGGCAATCTCGCCGTGGCGGCCGCCGGCATTCATGGCCAGCGCCCCCCCCACCGTGCCGGGAATGCCCGCCAGGGCCTGCGGGCCGGCCACGCCTGCCTGGCTGCAGCGGGTGACCAGCGTGGCCAGGTTGGCCCCGGCCTGGGCGATGACGTGGCTGCCGATGACCTGGATCTTCTTCAGGCGCGCAAGGCTGACCACCACGCCGGGCACGCCTTCGTCTGACACCAGCAGGTTGCTGCCGCCGCCCAGCACAAACAGGGGCACGCCGCTCGCGCGGCAGGCGGCCAGCAGGTCCGAGACATCGCGCAGGCTGGCGGGCTCTACCAGCAGGGCGGCTGCCCCGCCGATGCGGAAGGTGGTCAAGGGCGCCAGGGGCACGCCGGCCCGCGCCAGGGGGCGCAGCCGCGGCGGCAGCAAGTTCAGGCTCAGGTTCATACGGGCGCCCCGGCGACCACATCGGTGCGCTGGATGGCGCGCAGGCGGTCGCTGATGTACTTGCGGCGGTCCAGCAGCTCGCGGGCGATCAGGTTCACGTCGCCGGCGCCAATAAACAGCAGCGCGTCGCGCGGCGAGGCCTTGAGGCTGAGGTCGTTCACGATGCTGGAAAAGTCGCTGTAGGCCATGGCATCTGTGCCGCGGCTGCGCAGCCCGCGCACCAGGCGGTCTTCCGGCTCGCCGGGAACAATACCCTGCTCGCGGGCGGCATAGGTGCGGGCCACCAGCACGCGGTCGGCGAGTGCCAGGGCCTCCTGGAACTCGGTCATGAAGGTGTTCAGGCGCTGGTACTGGTGCGCCTGGAACACTGCCAGCAGGCGCCGCCCGGCATAGGCAGCACGCGCGGCCTCCAGCAACTGCTGCACGGCTGTGGGGTGGTGAGCGTAGTCGTCCACCAAGGGCACGCCGCCCACGCTGCCCAGGATCTCAAAGCGCCGCTTGACGCCCGTGTAGTCGCGCAGGGCCGAGAGCGCCCGACCAGCCGCCACGCCGGCCCAGTTGGCCGCGGCCACCGCCGCCAGCGCGTTCATGGCATAGACGCGGCCGGGCACGGAAAGGCGCATCTCGCCCATGGCCATGCCGCGAAAGCTGATGCGCGCGCGGGCAAAGCCGTCGTCGGCGCGCAGGTCT
Source organism: Planctomycetota bacterium (assembly GCA_020847415.1). GTDB lineage: Bacteria > Planctomycetota > UBA8742 > UBA2392 > UBA2392 > JADLBZ01. The sequence continues at coordinate 18,982 of JADLBZ010000217.1, read as the reverse complement.
TCCAGTTTCCAGTCGGCGTAGGGGCCGGTGCCGTAGCTGACCTTGCGGCAGCGCGCGCCCTGGGCCACCTGCCGGCAGCGCGGGTCGTCGGCGTTGTAGATGAGGGTGCCGCTTTCCGGCAGCAGGGCCACAAACTCCTGGAAGCCGCGGGTCACGCCTTCCAGGTCGCCGTACACATCCATGTGGTCCAGCTCGATGTTGTTCAGGATCACCACCGAGGGCGACAGCTTCAGGAAGCTGCGGTCGTACTCGCAACTGTCCATCGCGAAGAGGCGGCCCTTGCCCCACTCGCTGGAAGCCGGCAGCGAGGCGGGCTCGCCGCCCACCAGCCAGCCGTTCTCCTTGCCCGCAGCGCGCAACACCTGCGCCAGCATGGCGGTGGTTGATGTCTTGCCATGGGTGCCGCACACGCAGAGGTTGGTCAGGCCGCGGGTGAACTCGCCCAGCGCCTCGGCGTACTTCAGCACGCGCATGCCGCGACGGCGGGCCTCCACCACTTCCGGGTTGTCGGCCTTTACAGCCGCGGTGATGACCACCAGTTGGGCGTCGGCGGGCACGTTGTCAGCGCAATGATCGGCAGACACCTCGGCTCCCGCCGCAGCCAGGGACTCCGTAACCGCGGAAGGAGACTTGTCAGAGCCCGAGACCTTCACGCCGGCCTGCAAGGCCATGCGTGCCAAGCCGCAAACGCCCGCACCGCCGATGCCGACGAAGTGGATGGATTTGAGCTGGTGCAACTTCATGGCAACCTCATGACGGGGCTAGGCAGCGGCCCTTGTCGTTGAATCGGCAGGTGTCGCCCCTTGGCTGAAACCGATCTCAGCCAGGACGCCGCGCAGGATGTCCTCGGCTGCCTTGGGCCGAGCTGCCAGAACGGCGGCCCTGGCCAGCTTCTCGCGGTTTTCCGGCGCAAACAGATAGGTTTCCAGCAGCTCACGCAGGCGGGGCGCGTCCATGCTCTCTTGCGGTACTGCAAGGCCCGCGCCCGCGGCTGCCACAAAGGCGGCGTTGGCGCGCTGGTGGTCGTCGGCGGCTTCGGGGTAGGGCACCAACAGCATGGGCACGCCCATGACCATCAGCTCCGAGATGGTCCCGGCCCCGGCCCGGGTCAGGGCCAGGTCGGCCGCCGCCATCCACAAGGCGGTGTGGTGCGTAAACGGCGCGACCCGGTGCAGGATTCCGGCTGCGCGCCAGGTGCGCTCGGCGCGTTCGGCGTCCTCGTTGCCGCTCAGGTGCAGTACCTGCAGGCGATCGCGCGGCAGGGTGGGTGCCGCTGAAAGCAGGGCGTCGTTCAGTGCCGCGGCCCCCTGGCTTCCCCCGATGCACAGCAGCACGGGCGTCCGCGCGTCCAGGCCCAGTGCCCGCCGGGCCTCGGCCTTGGAAACCCGCGCCCGAAAGGCCGCGCGCACCGGGTTGCCGCGCACCTCAACGCGGCAGTCCAGCCGCGTGGTAAGGGGCAGGTGCGCGTAACAGACACGCGCGAAACGAGCGATCGTGCGAGTGACGCGGCCCGGCACGGCGTTGGCCTCCAGGGCAACCACGGGCACGCGCAACAGGCCGGCTGCCATGGCGCCGGGCAGCGAGGCATAGCCGCCCACGCAGACCACAGCCGAGGCACGAAAGTCCTTCAGCACGCGGCGGGCCGCCGGCACAGCCAGCGCCGTCGAGACCACGGTGGTGGCCTTGCTGCGCAGGGTGCCCTTGGGGCGCGCCACGGACAGCGCCGTGAACGGCAGGCCCGCGTTGGCAATCATGCCGCGCTCCAGCGCGTTGTCGCCGCAGATCAAGTGCACACAGCCGGGCCCGAAGCGTGCGGTGATTTCCTCGGCCAGGGCCAAGGCGGGCGCCACATGGCCGCCGGTGCCGCCGCCGGCAATAACAATGCGCGGGTTACTCATGGTTCAGCTCCTTCCCGATGCGTCCCGGGTTCGCCGACGGACGGTGTGTAGTGACGAACCCGGTAACGCGCGGGTAGACGGGAGAGCAGAGCGGCCTTTGAACAAGTCACTACCGCCCCGTTGCTCCCGGGAAAGGCAAGGATCACTTACGCCCCGGCGGCTGTAATCCGCCGCGCCCGGGCGCTCTGGCGCAGGCTTTGCTCGCTGCGGGAATCGGCCAGCTCTTCGGCCAGCAGTTTCCTGGCCTGCTCGGCGGGCACGCAGCGCCTGGCCACGGAAAGCACCAGGCCCACCGCACACAGATAGAAGAAGCATCCGCTGCCGCCGAAACTGATGAACGGCAAGCCGATACCCTTGGTGGGGACGCTGGCGGTAACCACCGCGATGTTGATCGCCGCCTGCAGCGCAATAGCGCCCGTCACGCCGATGGTCAGCAGGCTGCCGAAGCGGTCCGGCGCCCGGGCTGCAATGCGGATGCCCAGCAGCACCAGGCTGGCGAACAAGGCCAGCGTCAGGGCCGAGCCCAGGAAGCCAGCCTCTTCGGCCAGCACGGCAAAGATGAAGTCCGTTTCCTGCTCGGGCAGGTAGTACAGCTTCTGCATGGAGTTGCCCAGGCCCTGGCCCTCCAGGCCGCCCGAGCCGATGGCAATCAACGACTGGTTCACCTGGTGGCCCTTGCCGCGCGGGTCAGCAGCAGGGTCCAGGAACACCATGATGCGGTCCTGGATGTGGTCGAACTTGCTGTACATCACGACACTGGCCACGGGCAGCATGACCAGCACACTCACCAGCAGGTGCTTCACGCGCAGGCCGCCCGCCAGCAGCACCAGAAATGAACTGGCCCCCAGAAACAGGCTGGTGCCGAAATCCGGCTGGGCCATGCACAGCACCGAGTAAATGCCCGTGAACAAGCAAGCCGGCAGGAAGCCCTTCACAAAGCTGCCCAGTTCGTCCTTGCGAATGGCTGCGTAGCTGGCTGCCGCAATCAGCAGCGCGAACTTGCCGAAGTCCGAGGGCTGAATGCCGATACCGCCGAAGCGGATCCAGCGACGGGCGCCGTTGAACTCCGTGCCGATACCGGGAATCAGAGTGGCCGCCAGCAACGCCAGCCCCAGCACATAGATGGGCTTGGCGTAGCGCTGCCAGAAGGTGTGGTCCATGCGCTGCAGCAGCACCATGCCGGCCAGGCCGAGGCCCACGAACAGCAGGTGACGCTTAATGAAGATGAAGGGGTCCACCTCGGCGTCAGGCATGACGCGGATGGCGCTGCTGGAGAAGACCATGACCACGCCGATGCCGACCAGGGCCAGCACGTTAAGCAGATAGGCATTGCGCAGGGTGTTTTGCATGGTGTTGCGCCGGGCGTGGGGCGCAACGTCTACTTCGGCGCTGAGGGCGCGCGATCTTTGCTGAATCCGGGTTGGGCTACAAAGCGGCCGGGTTCTCCGAGAGCGCCACCAGCACAGCCAGGGCCGCCAGGCCGCCCACCATCAGCACGGCATTCAGCAGGCCGCGCAGCAGGCCGCGCTTGAACTCGCGCGAGCCCGCCACCCCGAACACCATGCCGGCCGCAAGAGCCGCCGGCAGAAAGTGCAGGAACAGCTTCATGGGCTGCCCCCCAGGCCGGAGACGGCGTCGGCGCGCAGGGTATCGGAGGGGCCGGGGGCTTCAGGGGCCGCCCAGCGGCGGAACAGCTCGCACAGGCTGATCAGGTTCAGCACGCCGGCCAGCGCCGTGTAGACCACGCCCGTCTGGTGGTCCAGCACGGCAATGGTCTCGCCCAGGGCCACGGACTCGTGGCCGCGGATGGCCTCCAGGCCCGGCGTCACCGGGCCTGCCAGCAACTGGCAGAAGAAGTACCAAGGGTGAATATCCAGGTTCACCGCCGTGTTGCGCGAGATGACCACGCCCAGGGCATACAGGCCGCCGATCATTACTGCATAAAACAGCCCGTGCGCCTGCCGCCGCAGGTAGAAGTGCCCCAGGCCCGGCAGAAGCCAGCCCAGCACCAGCGCAAACCAGACGTTCCGTGCGCCCTTGGCCATGGGCCGGAATGCTACCCCGGATGCGAGGCGAGTAAAGACAGCCCGGCTGCAGGAGGCAGATGCGCGGGGCAGGCCGGTGTTGCTTCCACATCGAAATTGGGGGTGTACGTTCCGTCCCGCTTCCGCGTCAGGCGGCGACGGGCGCTCGTGACACGCGCCCCCCGGGCCAGATCAGTGCCCTGCCGGGCGCGACAAGCTGGCCAGCACAGCCAGCAGCTCGGTGTAGGTCTTCACCTTCAGCACGGCCTCGCGCACGGCACCGTCGTTGAAGGCGCCCACGATCTGGCGGTAAAGCTCCAGCGCCGAGTTCATGTCCTCGGCGGGCGTCAGCACCAGCGCCACCAGGCGGGTGGGTTCGCCGTCAGGCGAGTCAAAGTCCAGCCCCGCGCGCGAGATGCCCAGGGCCACCTGGGGTGCCTTCAGGCCCTCAATCCGCGCGTGAGGCAGCGCGATGCCGCGGCCGATGCCCGTGGCGGTCACCTTCTCGCGCTCAATGACCTGCTCGGCAATCTTTTCCAGGGGCACTCCCTCGGCACCCGAGACAGCCGCCAGCTCGCGGATGGCGTCTTCGCGCGTCAGTGCCTTCAGCTCCGCGATGAACGAACGAGCGCCGACGAAGTCCGTGAAGCGGCGGGCCTTTTCGCGGCGCAGCAGCTTCTGTATCAGCGGCCCGGCCATGGCCGAGGTCACCAGCGCCATCACCACCAGCGCCACGAACATCCGCCCGTCAATCAGCCCCACTTGCAGTGCCAGCACGCCCAGGATGATCTCCATGACGCCGCGGCTGTTCAGGCCCGCGCCCACGGCGTAGGCCTGGCGCAGGGGCATGCCCGCCTTGCGGGCCGCAAACGCCGACGGGAAGATCTTGCCCACGCAGGAGACCACCAGCACCACACCAACCAGCAGCCAGTCACAGTCCTGCACAAAGTTGACACGCAGGCCGATGGCGGCAAAGAACAGCGGCGCAAACACGAACGACACAAACTGCTCAATGGTTGAACGTGTGCGCTCGCGCAGGTGCTGTGAGTCGCCCAGCGCCACGCCGAACAGAAACGCCCCGAAGATGGCGTGCACGCCGATCCACTCGGTGAGCGCGGCGGAGAACAGCGTGCCGGTCAGCGCAAAGCCCAGCACGCCGCCCGGCCAGCTCAGGTGCGCCTGCAGCCAGGGCAGGATGCGGTGAATGATCCAGCGAACCACGGTGAGCATGACGGCGGCAAAAGCCAGCGTCAGGAGCACCGTCATGCCGATGGGGAAGCGGTGGGTTTCCGTGCCGGGCATGAGGCTGATGACCAGGGCGAACACGACCCAGCCCACCAGGTCATTGAAGATGGCGGTGGCCACGATCAGCATGCCCAGGTCGCTGCGGTACAGGTTCAGGTCCATCAGGGTGCGGGCGATCATGGGCAGCGCCGAGATGGACAGCGCCGTAGCGACGAAGAGGGCGAAGGTCAGGGGCTCGGCGTGCGCGCCACGGCCCAGGTCGCCCGGCAGCAGCAGCGCCAGCCCAAGACCCAGCACGAACGGCACAAAGACGCTGGCAATGCCCACGCCCAGGGCGTTGCGGCCCTGCCTGAACATCGTGGACAGGTCCACTTCCATGCCCGCCACCAGCAGGAACAGGACAATGGCGATGGTTGAGATGCCCCCCATCGCCGAGGCAATGGGTCCGGTCGGCGGGAACAGGGCAGCGGTTACATCCGGCGCAAGATGGCCCAGCACGGTAGGCCCAAGCACGATTCCAGCCAGCAACTCGCCCAGCACGGGCGGCTGGCCCAGCCGGCGCACCAGCTCGCCCAAAGCGCGGCCGCACCCCAGGAGCAACCCCAAGGCAAGCAGCAGGTGCAGGATGTCGTTGGCGGAAAGCACCGGCTCTCCCGGTAAAAAGGGGGGTCTATTGGCCCATGCCGCAGTAACCGGCGCAAGCCAATCCTGCAAAAAAGTTGTTCTGGGCTCGGCACTTATGACGGCGGGCCAAGCCCGCCTGCGCCGTCACTGCACCGCGCGATTCTGTCGTCCCCACCGTACAGGGACGGCGAGCAATGACCACGGGATGACAATTTGTTATCCTATGGTTTGAGGTTGAGGCATTGAGCGAAAACAATAAAATGTGCAAAATTGTCAGAAGCGCTTGCCGATAGTCTACCTAGGTGAATCTTGCTCGTTCTCGGCCTTAACGCATTTCATGCCGATGCCGCCGCGGCCCTGTACCGCGACGGTAGGCTCGTCGCGGCTGTTGAGGAAGAGCGCCTGAATCGCATCAAGCATTGCGCGGGCTTTCCGGCGCTGGCGGTGCAGGAGGTTCTGCGCATCGGTGGCGTGGGGCTCGAGGATCTGGACGAGGTCGCCATCGCCCGTGACGGGCGCGCCAACCTGAGGCAGCGGGCCGCCTATGTGTTGCGCAACTTGCGCGGCATTACCCGCGTGGCCCGCAAACGCCTGAAGGACCGCGCCGGGCTTGCCGACCTGGAAACCCTGCTGTGCGAGGCCTGCGGCCGCCCGCGCCATGCGCTGCGCGCGAGGGTTCAGCGCGTAGAGCACCACCTGGCGCATGCCGCCAGCGCCTTTCTGCCCAGTTCTTTTGAGCGCGCCGCGGTGCTGACCATGGACGGCTTTGGCGACTTCGCCAGCGCCCTGTGGGGCGTGGGCGAAGGCAACCGCATCCGCCCTTTGGGGCGCGTCACCTACCCGCACAGCCTGGGCATCTTGTATACGGCCATTTGCCAGTTCATCGGCTTTGACCGCTACGGCGATGAGGGCAAGGTGATGGGCCTGGCCCCCTTCGGCAAGCCCAGCTACGCCGAGTTCTTCTCGCGCCTGCTGCGCCTGACGGACACCGGCTACGAGCTGGACCTGGAGTACTTCACGCACCACACCGAGGGTGTGGAGACCGGCAAGGACGAGTACGGCAGCCCCAGCTTTGCGCCCCTGTACTCGCCGGCGCTGGCGCGCAAGTTTGGTCCGCCGCGCGTGCGCGGGGCTGAGCTTGCGCCGCGCGACCTGGACCTGGCAGCCTCCCTGCAACAGCGCCTGGAAGAGGCGTTCCTGCACCTGGCTCGCCTGCTGCAGCGCCGCACAGGCCTGACTGACCTGTGCCTGGCGGGCGGCGTGACCCTGAACGGCGTGGCCAACGGCAAGCTGCTGGAGCACTCGGGCTTCTCGCGGCTGTGGGTCCAGCCCGCCGCCGGCGACGACGGCACCGCCGTGGGTGCGGCAGCCCTGCTGTGCGCGCAGGCCGGACATCCGCGCCACGAGATGATTCACGCCGGCTGGGGCAGCAGCTTCTCGCGTGAGGAGATCCGCCGCGAGCTTGCCGCCGCCGCCGCGGAGCACTCCGGCGAGTTCGAAATTCGCGAGCTGCCCGAGGCCGTCCTGCTGGACCAGACCGCGGCCCTTGTGGCGGAAGGCAAAGTGGTGGGCTGGTTCCAGGGCGCCATGGAGTGGGGCCCCCGCGCGCTGGGGCACCGCAGCATCGTGGCGCACCCCGGCCACCCCGGCATGAAGGACATTCTCAACGCGCGCATCAAGCAGCGTGAGGCTTTCCGGCCCTTTGCACCCAGCATCCTGGCTGAGCGCCTGCCTGAGTACTTTGAAAGCAGCCACCCCTCGCCCTTCATGCTGCTGGTGTATCGCACGCGTCAAGAGAAACGCGAAGCCCTGTGCGCCGTGGACCACGTGGACCACACCGGCCGCGTGCAGACCGTGACGCGCGATCAGAACCCGCGCTATTACGGCCTGATTGAGGCCTTTGAGCGCCGCACCGGCCTGCCCGTGCTGCTGAACACAAGTTTCAACGAGAATGAGCCGATCGTCTGCACGCCCCGCGAGGCGCTAGAGTGCTTCCTGCGCACGCGCATGGATGCTGTCGCCCTGGGCGATTTCCTGTGCCTGCGGCGCGCTGCCGCGGCAGCCCCGGCAGCCGCCGAGGCCGGGAGGGCAAGGGCATGATGACCGGACCCTCTGAGGAGGCCTTTGTTCGCGAGCGCGCCCGGCGCGCCGAGAATTCGGAACTGGAAGAGACGCGCAACCGCGCCTTTGCCCGAGAGACCGCCGTGATTGCGGCCCTGTTCTGCATGATCGGCGTGCTGGCCCTGTGCATCTGCGTGGTGGGCGGGTTTGACCTGCAGCTCACGGGCGGGGCCTACGAATACTCGTCGCAGCCGGGGGCCTGGATTGCGCGGCGCCCCCTGCGCGACTTGACGCCGCTGTTTGTAGGGCTGTCTGCGGCGGGATTTGCCGCCTGCCTGGTGGTGTGTGGCGGCTCGCTTTCGCTGTTGCGGGGCACCACGGCGGCGGCCCAGTACACGGTGGCGCTTTCCGGCGCTGCCAGTGCACTGGGGCTGGTGTTTCTGGCTTTGAACGGTTGAACCTCGAGAAAGCACCTTGATGCTGCAATACGTTCCCTATGTCGCCGGAGTCGCTGCCGCCATCGCGGTGGTGCTGGGCGGCGCGTCGGGCTTCCGGCGCATTGCCTGGCGCGTGGGCCTGATTGACCGGCCCAAGCTGCGCGGCGTGCACTCAGAGCCCGTGGCCCGCGCCGGCGGCATGGCACTGGCGTCTGCCCTGCTGGCCTCGCTGCTGACCCAGATGGCGACTGCCCGCGCCCTTGGCCTGCACGATGCCTACCTGCGCGACGTGGACAACGTCTACCTGCTGCTGCCCGCCCTGCTGTTGCTGGGGCTGGGCTTGCTCGACGACATCCGCCCCCTGGGTGCCCCGTTCAAGCTGGCTGTGCAGTCGGCCTGCGCCGTGTGGGCATGGCTGCTGGGGTTCCAGATCGGCAACTTCGAACTGATGGGGCTGGTCAGCGTGGCACCGGGGTGGCTTTCGCTGCCCCTGACGGTGATCTTTGTGGTGGCGGTGACCAACGCCTACAACATGATTGACGGCATTGACGGCCTTTGCAGCGGGGCCAGCTTCATTGCATTGGCCGGCATCGGCGCTTACACGCTGCTGGGCGGCGAAGTGCAACTGGCCCTGGCCCTGCCGCTGGCTGCCGCGGCACTGGCGTTCTTGCGCGTGAACCTGGGGCGGCCCAAGAGCTTCCTGGGCGACTCCGGCAGCATGTTCCTGGGCTTCCTGGTGGCAGCGCTGGGCCTGCGGGCCGTGCGCAACGAGGCCGGCGACCTGTCCGTGGCACCCCTGTTCCTGTTGCTCAGCCTGCCCGTGATTGACATTACGGTGGCCTTCTTCCGGCGCCTGCTGCAGGGCAACAGCCCCCTGCGGGCGGATCGCGGCCACATTCACCACATTGGCCTGCTGCTGTTCGGCGGCAACGTGCGCCGCACCACCCTGAGCCTGTTGACCATGGCCGCCGTTGCCGCCGCGGGTGCCTTGCTGGCCGGGGCCCAGCCGCCCCTTGCCGCGGCAGCCATGGCCCTGCCGCTGGGGCTTTACGCCATGGTGTACCGCGCGGGCGGCTACCTTTCGTGGCGCAACCTGCGCGCCGCCGGGCCCGCCACGGACCTGGCCGAGTTCCTCGCAGCCAAGCTGGACGACACGAACGCCCGCGAAGTGCTGGACGACCCTGCCTTCTTGCGGCTGATGGATGCCTGCGGCTTGACCGCCGTTGCCCTGTGTGACGAAGACGGCAGCGTGGCGTTTTCGCTGGGCGTGCCGGACGCCGGGCGCGGCGTCCTGGACCTGCCGCTGTATGCCGGCGGGCGGGCGCGCCGGGGCCGCCTGCTGCTGCAAGGCCCTGCCAAACGGGCAAGTGCGCTGGCCTTTGCCTCGCACCTGCTGCTGCCCCTGTACCCGGCCTTCATGGACGTGCTGGATGCAGACACCCGGCCCGTGCCGGCCACAGCGGCAACCGCGGAGTCGTCTGCTCAACGCGAAGCGTAAGAGAGACCGCCCCCCGCGCAGTCGGCGAGGCCACCGGCCTTCTTCACTACTCCCGATGTCCGGGGTGCCCGCTACAGCGCGAAATTGAAACCCTGTTCCAGCTTCACGCCCACGCCGCCCGCGTGGTGGCCCACGCGCACGGGCTTGGCCGCGGCTTCAACGCCCTTGAAGGGCCCGTCCAGGATCGTGAACTCGATGCGCCGGAACTCGCCCAAGGTCTTCGGGTCCACGCCCTGCGCGGTCTCGCTGATCTCGATGGCGGTGAGAAACGCGCCGTCCAGCGAAAGATCCCGCAGCACAGCCGTGCCCTTGCACAGGTACTGGTTGTCTTTGCCCAGCAGGCGAATGGCGATGGGCACGTCCAGCAGCGCACGCTGAAAGCGGCGCCGGTCCTGGGCGTCAAAGTCAAACGAAGCGCCGAATTCCTCGGCCGAGAAATCCAGATCATCCGGGTTGATCTCCCGGATTCGCGCGCTGCGCGGCTGCTCGGCCATGGACCCCTCATTCCCGCCCGAGACCGCAGAAGTCTACCCTGCCCAGCCCGGTTTCCCAAGACCGTACAGGATGCCTGAAGCCACTTATCCCCCGTGCCCTGACCCGATTGGAGTCACAGCACCGCCCGGCCCCTTCAGGCCGGCTGCACAGAACGCAGTGCGGCAAAGCGGCGCACGTCGGCCATCAGTTTCTCGAACTCGCCGTAGTGCAGGCTCTGGCGCCCGTCCGAAAGCGCCTTGGCCGGCACCGGGTGCACCTCGACCATGGCGCCGTCCGCCCCCACGGCAAGCGCCGCCAGGGTCAGGGCGGGCACGTACTCGCGCTTGCCGCTGGCGTGGGCAGGGTCAATCACAATGGGCAGGTGCGAGAGCTCCTTCACCACCGGCACCAGCGAGATGTCCAGAGTGTTGCGCGTGGCGGTCTCGAAGGTCCGGATCCCGCGCTCGCACAGGATGACCCGGGGGGTGCCCGCGTCGTGGATGTACTCGGCAGCCAGCAGCAATTCCTCGATTTTGGCGCTGGGCCCGCGCTTGAGCATCACGGGCTTGTCCACGCGGCCCACCTCGCGCAGCAGGTCAAAGTTCTGCATGTTGCGCGCGCCAATCTGCAGGATGTCAATGTAGCGGGCCACCGCCTCAATCTGCGAGATGCTCATCACCTCGCTGACCGTGGCCAGGCGGTTGGCGCGCCCGGCATCAGCCATGAAACGCAGGCCCTCCTCGCCCAGGCCCTGGAAGGCGTAGGGCGAGCTGCGTGGCTTAAAGGCGCCGCCCCGCAGTACCGTGGCGCCCGCCGCTGCCACAGCACGGGCGCAGTCGTGAATCTGGGCCTCACTTTCCACGGCGCAGGGCCCCGCAATGACCGGGAAGCTGCCGTCGCCAAAGCGCGCCCCCTTCACCTCTACCACCGTGTTCTCGGGGTGATAGTCGCGGCTGACGCGCTTGAAGGGGTGCACGTCTTCGTGCACGTCCTTGACCGCCGGCAGCGCCCGCACCTGCGCGGCATCAATGGGCAGTCGCGACGTGGCCGCCGTGACCAGCGTACAGCCGCAATCGCGCGAGATGCTGGGGCTGGCGCCGAAGCTCTCCAGCAGACGGATCACGCCGGTGATCTCTTTCAGCGTCGCGCCGGCTTGCAGGGTAACGATCATGAGCGGTCTCCTTGTATGGCGGTTGCGTCGCGCAGTGCACCCAGCAGCGGCGACAGGGGCTTGCCTTCTTGTTGCAGCCGAATCAGCGCCGAGCCGACAACAAAGCCGTCGGCCAGGGGCGCCAGCGTACGCACTTGCTCCGGGCGACTGATGCCGAAGCCCAGGCACAGGGGCACCGAGGCGTGGCGGCGGGCCAGCCGGATGTAGTCCTCCACACCCGGCGGCAGCGAGTCCCGGGTGCCGGTCACGCCCGCCACGCTGATTGCATACAGAAAGCCGCGCGCCCCGGCGCAGATCCGCCCCATGCGCGCCTCGGGCGTGGTGGGCGCCAGCATGCGCACCAGAGCCAGCCCGCGGGTGGCTAGAGCATCCTCCAGCGGGGCCGACTCTTCCAGGGGCACGTCGGGCACGATCAGGGCGGCCACGCGGGCCGCCGCCGCCGCGGCGGCGAAGGCGCCCAGGCCCCGTGCCAGCACCTGATTAAAGGACAGCATCAGCACTAGCGGCGGGGCGCCGGCGGGCAGGGTCGCGATGTCTTCCAGTGTGCGGGCCAGAGTAGTGCCCTCACGCAGGGCAGCCGCCGCTGCAGCCTGGATCACCGGGCCGTCTGCCAGCGGGTCCGAGAACGGCACGCCCACCTCCAGCACGTCGGCAAAGCGGGCGGCCTCAGCCAGGTCGGCCCGGAAGCGCTCGCGGCAGGGATAGCCGGACATCAAGAAGGGCAGCAGGGCGCGGCGGTTTTCCGCGCGGGCTTTGGCAAAGGCTCGATCCAACGCGGTCATGTTCACTCCGTCTTCAGCAGGCCCTTGGCCAGCAGGCCGGGCAGGTCCTTGTCGCCACGTCCGCTCAGGTTCACCAGCACGGTCAGGCCGGGGCGCTCGCGCAGCAGTTTCTTGGTGAAGGCAAGGGCGTGGCTGCTTTCCAGGGCGGGCAGGATGCCCTCCGTGCGGGACAGCTCAGCCATGGCGGAAAGGGCTTCGCCGTCCTGGACAACGTGATACCGGGCGCGATTGCTGTCATTGAGGTAGCTGTGCTCGGGGCCCACACCGGGATAATCCAGCCCGGCCGCCACGGAACCCGTTGGCGCGATTTGCCCCTCGGCGTCCTGCAGCAGGTACGAGTACGCGCCGTGCAGCACGCCGGGGCGGCCATGGTTCAAAGTGGCGGATGTCGGCCCCTGGCCGTTGCCGCCCGCCTCGACGCCGTGCAGCTCAACGCGCGGCTGGTCCACAAAACCGGCGAACATACCCATGGCGTTGCTGCCGCCGCCCACACAGGCGACCACGGCATCGGGCTGCAGGCCCTGATGGCGCGCTGCAAATTGCTCGCGGGCCTCGTCGCCGATGACACGCTGGAACTCGCGCACCATCAGGGGGTACGGGTGCGGGCCTACCACGCTGCCGATCAGGTAGTGCGTGCCGGCCGGGTTGGCAATCCAGTCGCGGATGGCCTCGTTGATGGCAACCTTCAGGTTGCGCGTGCCGGCCTCGCAGGGCACCACCGTGGCGCCCAGCAGCTTCATGCGCTCCACGTTGGGGCGCTGGCGCTCGCAATCCAGCCCGCCCATGTAGACTACGCACTCCAGGCCCATCCGCGCGCAGGCGGCAGCGGTGGCCACGCCGTGCTGGCCTGCGCCCGTCTCAGCCACGACGCGGCGCTTGCCGATGCGCCGGGCGAGCAACGCTTGCCCCACGGAGTTGTTGATCTTGTGGGCGCCGGTGTGGGCCAGGTCCTCGCGCTTCAGGTACACCCGCCCGCCCCAGGCCTCACTCAGGCGGGCGGCGAAGTACAGCGGGGTCGGCCGGCCCACGAACTCGGCCAAGGTCTGCCGCAACTCGGCCTGGAAGGCCGTGTCCTGGCGCGCGTCCGCGTAGGCCGCCTGCAGCTCCAGCAGGTTGGCCATCAGGGTCTCGGGCACGTAGCGCCCGCCAAAGGCGCCAAAGCGCCCGGTTGTTTCCACGGCGTTCATCTTGCCTGCTCCATGTTCAGGTCCCGCAGGGCCCTTTGCGCCTCGCGCACGAACTCGCGGACCAGCCCGGCGTCCTTTTCTCCGCGGCGGCGCTCGACGCCGCTTGACACGTCCACACCAGCCGGGCGCGCGGCTGCCACAGCCGCCGCTACGTTGCCCGGATGCAACCCGCCCGCGACCACGACCCGCCGCCGCGCGGCCAGGGCGGCCGCCTGCGCGTAGTCCCAGGCCTGGCCGCTGCCCGCGCCCGCCGGGGAGTCCACCAGCACCAGCGCGTGGGGCAGCACAGCCACATCAGCCAGCGAGCCGGCCGGAACCATCGGCACGCCCTCCAGCACCTGCGGCAGTTCACACCCGGCGTCGGCGTGCATCTGTACGGCTCCCAGGCCAACCGCTTGCAGCACGGCCCGGGCTTCATCCAGCAGACAGCCGCGAAACACCCCCACACACAGCACATGGGCGGGCAGCGCCTGCGCGACCCTGGCGGCCTGGCGCGGCGTGACACGCCGGGGTGAGTCCGCGAACACCAGCCCGATGGCGGTCGCGCCGGCCTCTACCGCCGTGAGGGCCATGGCGCAGTCCTTGATGCCGCAGACCTTGATCATGGCTGAAGCTCCGCCAGCAGTCCCGAAAGCGGCGCGCCCTGCATCAGCGCGGTGCCCACCAGCGCCGCGTGATACCCCAGGGCTGCCACGCGCCGCAGGTCGTCGGCGCTGCGCAAGCCGCTTTCGGCAACGCGGGTAACGCCCGGGGCAAAACACCCGCGCAGGCGCTCAAAGCGCGCGACGTCTACACTGAGGTCGCCCAGGTCGCGGCAGTTCACGCCCACCAGGCCGGCCCCGGAACGCTGGGCGCGCTCCAGGTCGCGCTCGTCAAAGGCCTCCACCAGGGCAAACATGCCCAGCTCGGCAGCCAGCGCCTGCATCTCGCGCAGCTCCGCGTCGCTGAGCATGCGCACGATCAGCAGCACGCCGTCTGCGCCGGCGGCCCGCGCCTCCAGCACCTGCGCAGGCGCCACCAGGAAGTCCTTGCGCATCACGGGCGTACCCACTGCCGCGCGGGCCTCGCGCAGGTCCTCCAGGCTTCCGGCAAAGCGCGAGGGCTCGGTCAGCACGGAAATGGCGACCGCCCCCGCTGCCTCGTACTCGCGGGCCGTCTGCGCCGGCGACGCGCCTGCGCCAAGCCGGCCCTGGCTGGGCGACTCGCGCTTGAATTCGGCGATCACCGTGAAATGTTCGGCCTTGATGCGCGCCGGGCGCGGTGCCTGTGCCGCCTGGGCCAGCCTGCGCAGCACCGGCAACGCCGGCAATTCAGCGAGGCGGCGGCGCGAGCCCTGGGCCATCTGTTCCAGAAAATCAGGCACGACTCGCCCCCAGTTCCGCAAGCAGTTGCAACGCCCGCCCGCTGTCCAGGGTGATGCTCGCATCCTGGGCCGCCTCACGCGGGTCGGCGGCGCGGCCTGTCAGCAACAGCACCAAGGCCGCGTTCAGCACCACCGTGTCGCGCCGGGCACCCTGCTCGCCCCGGAACACCGCGCGGATGATGCTCGCATTCTCGAGCGCATCGCCGCCCTTGAGGTCCGTGAGGCTGCAGGGCGGCAGGCCGAAGTCCGCTGCGGAGATGCGCCGCCGCTGCACCCCGGCGGGCGAAACTTCCAGCAACGTGACTGGCCCCGCGGGCGTGGCTTCGTCCAGGCCGGGCTCGCCGTGCACCACAAAGGCGCGCCCGCGCCCCAGGCCGCGCAGGGCGTGGGCCACGTCAGCCAGGCGCGCGGCATCGGCCACGCCCACCAGTTGAAACTGCGGCTGGGCGGGGTTAGCCAGCGGCCCTACCAGGTTAAAGACCGTGCGCATGCCCAGGGCGCGGCGCACGGCGCCCACGCGCTTGAGGGCCGGGTGAAACTGCGGCGCGAAGAGAAAGGCAAAGCGCTTGTCGGCCATGGCGGCGTCGGGTGTCTGAAACGGCAGGCCCAGGGCCTCAATCACATCGGCGCTGCCGCTGCGGCTGGTGATGCTGCGGTTGCCGTGCTTGACGACGGGAATGCCGCAGGCCGCCGCCAGCAGGCCCGCCGCCGTGCTGATATTGAAGGTCCCGCTGCCGTCGCCGCCGGTGCCGCATGTGTCCACGGCGCCTTCCGGCACGCCGTGCAGGGTGCGGGCAGCCGCGAGCATGGCCTGGGCCACGCCCAGCAGTTCGTCGCCGTTTTCGCCCTTGGCGCGCAGGGCGGTGAGGTAACCGGCAATCAGCGCCTCGGGCGTGTTCTCGTCCAGCAGGTGCCGGGCCAGCTCGCGCGCTTCCGGGGCGCTGAGGGAACGCCCCAGGGTGATGTGCTCCAGGGTTGCGGTCGCGGTCATGGTTCAGGCCTTTCCGCCGCGCACGCGGTCCAGGAAGCGTTCCAGCATGCGGGGCCCCAGCGGGGTCAGGATGCTCTCGGGGTGAAACTGCACGCCCTCTACGGGCAGGGTGCGGTGGCGCAGGCCCATGATCTCGCCTTCGCTGGTGTAACTGGTGGTTTCCAGCTCGGGCGGCAGGCTGCCTTCCTCGACCACCAGCGAGTGATAGCGGCCCACCTCCAGCGGCACGGGCAGCCCGGCATAGAGGCCCTGGCCGTCGTGATAGATGCGGCTGGTCTTGCCGTGCATCTGGCGCGGGGCGCGCACCACGCGGCCGCCGAAGGCCTGGCCGATGGCCTGGTGCCCGAGGCAGACGCCCAAGATGGGCAGCCGTCCGGCCTGCTCACGAATCACGGACAGGGTCTGCCCGGCCTGGTCCGGGTTGCCGGGGCCGGGCGAGAGCACGATGGCCCGCGCACCCGCCAGGTCCTGGGGCCGCACCTGGTCGTTGTAGCGCACGTTGACCTCGGCCCCCAGGCCGGCCAGCACCTGGTAGAGGTTGAAGGTGAACGAATCGTAGTTGTCTATGAGCAGGATCATCGAACTAGAGCTCCTCCTGGGCAAAGCGCAGGGCCTTCAGCAGGGCAGCCGCCTTGTTGCAGATTTCCTGGTATTCAGCGGCGGGCACGCTGTCGGCAACGATCCCTGCCCCCGCCTGGGCCGAGTAGCGGCCGTTGTTCATCACGATGGTGCGGATGCAGATGGCCTGGTCGAAGTCCCCCGCCGCCGTGAAGTACCCCACCGAGCCCGCGTAGAACCCCCGGGGGGCCGGCTCCAGTTCGTCAATCACCTGCAGAGCCCGGATCTTCGGCGCACCCGAGACCGTGCCCGCCGGGAAGGCCGCCGCAAACGCGTCCAGCGGGGCGTGCTCGCCCAGGCGGCCGGTCACCGTGCTGCACAGGTGCATGACGTGGCTGTAGCGCTCGACCACGCGAAGCTGCGGCACCTGCACGCTGCCGACCCGGGCCACGCGGCCGATGTCGTTGCGGCCCAGGTCCACCAGCATGTTGTGCTCGGCGTTTTCTTTGGGGTCTGCACGCAGCTCAGCCTCCAGGGCCTGGTCCTCGGCCTCGGTGGCGCCGCGAGGCCGTGTGCCCGCGATGGGCCGGACGGTCAACTCGCCCTCTTCAAGCTTCAGCAGGGCCTCCGGTGAGCTGCCGATGACCTGGGTGCTGCCGAAGTCCAGATAGTAGAGATACGGGCTGGGGTTGAGGTGCCGCAGCGCGCGATAGACCTGGTAAGGGTGCAGGCTGGTCTCGCCCTCAAAGGCCAGCGAGAGCACAACCTGGAAGATGTCGCCTGCGCGGATGTACTCGCGGGCGCGTTCGACGCGGGCACAGAATTCGGCCTCACTCAGCGTGGGGCGCGGCTCGCTTGCCTTGCCGCCCCGGGGCAGCTCGGGCAGCGGGCGCAACATGGCGGCCCTCACCTGTTGCAGCATAGTTTGCGCGGCGGCATCGCCCTCGCGGTGGGCAATGCTGAGGCGGCGCTGCGCGTGGTCAAACACCACCACGGCGCGCGGCGCGACAAAGCTGGCCAGCGGCTGGTCGGAGCGACCACGGGGCTTAATGCCCGTGGGCAGCAGCTCGTGCACGTTCTCGTAGGCAATGGCGCCTACCAGCCCGCCGCACAGGGCGTGGGAGGCGGGGCCGCGCAGGGCCTCCAGCTCGCGCTGGATCAGGTTGCGCAGGCCGCCCTCACCCCGGTACTCCAGTTTGCGCACGGGGTCGAGGCCGATGAAGCTGTAGCGGCCCACCTTCTCGCCGTGGGTCACGGACTCAAGCAGGAACACCGGGCGCAGGTCCCGCAGCTTGAGGTACAGGCTGGTCGGCGTGTCCAGGTCGGCAATGGTGCTGGCGTTCATGGGTTGGTTCCTTGCGGCAAAAAAACAACAGCGCCCGGAGAGGTCTCTCCGGGCGCCGCAAGCCTTAGTGTTTACAGAAAACTAGGCGCGACCCCCGGATTTCGAGGGCCACCACCAGCGAGCGAACACGGTGCGCGTGTTATTCATCGCGGCCACAAGTACCGCACGGCGGGCGGGCGGGCAAATGGAATCGCCCGCTTGGCGCGCAAAATCCGCCGAGCTTACTTTACACTTAGACCAATTCGCCCGGCGCCAATCACCTTCTCGTTCAGCCGCGAGCCCGCGACCGCCGATTCGGGGCAGCGGAGGAAGCCATGCAAACCAACCGCACCGAACGCCTGATCTTGATCGCCCTGATCGCCTTGGGGGCCTGCGCCGCCATCGTGCTGCCGATGGCAGCCGCAGAACAGCGCCCGCAGGCTACCGCACCCGCCCCCGCTGAAGAGGCTCCGCGCGCGCCGGAGGCGCTGGTGCAGGCCGAACAGCCCGCCCGCGCCGAGTAGCTATCTTGATGGGTTGCGAAGCAGCTTGGCTTCGTCCAGCCGCACGCCGATCTTGCCCGGCGAGAACTCGCGGGTGAACTCCTCAAACTGCCACTGCGGGCGGCCATCGGCGTCCAGGATCAGGCCCTGCCCGTCGCGCAGGGGTTGCGGCTGCCCGGCTTCGTTGCGCGCGTAGCGGCGCACGGTCCAGCGCATGGGTTGCTGGCGCGCCACGATCTCGCGCAGCTTCTCGCGCGATTCCACGCGCTCGCCGTCAATGGCCCACAGGATGTCCCCGGGCTTCAGGCCCGCCAGCTCGCCTGCTCCACCGGCGTCCACAGTCAGCACCGGCAGCACATCCTGTTGCGGGATGGCCCGCGCCTCCAGCATGCCCTGCACGTCCACGCGGCCTTTGGGTGCACCGGCGAATTCTCCCGTGCGCGGGTCTTTGCCGCGAACGGGCAGATAGCGCCGGCGCATCAGGCCGTCCGCACCGCGCTCTTCGACGCAGCGCCAGGGCTCGGTCGTCTCCTGCCAGTCCAGCAGATGGCGCCGCAGGGCCACGGCCTGCAGCCCGCGCGCCGCCAGCAGCTCGGTCTGGTCCTGCCCGGCGGGCGGCCATTCAGCCTCAGCAAAAGACCCGAAGCCCTCGATGCGCAGGCCCGCCCGCAAGCGGCTGCTGCTGAGCAGCCGATCCACGGGCTCGTTCAGCAGGCTCACCGGCCACAGGCGCGAGCTGGAATCCAGGGATGCGCTGGCAGCCAGGCGCTCGTCGGGGCTCAGGTTCACGCGCACGATGGCCTTCTCGTGGCCGGGCAGCACCAGCAGTTGCGCGCCCGTCT
>JADLBZ010000216.1 GCA_020847415.1 Planctomycetota bacterium | reverse complement strand
TGGGCCCCCATCGCCGGCAAGTCGTTGCCCAGCCGCGCCTTTGCCGCCTGGTGGCTCACCTTCACGGGCTTCTGGCGGGCGCTGTTCACGCGCGGGCCGCTGCTGGCGCTTTCCAGCCCGCCCACCCTGGGGCTGGTGCTGTGGGTGCTGTCCTGGCTGGGGCGCAAGGGCATCTACGTGCTGCACGACTTGCACCCGGATCTTGGTCTGGCGCTGGGGCGCCTGCGGCCCGGGTTTGCCGCATCGCTGCTGCGCTTCATCCAGCGCCGCAACCTGGCCCGCGCGAAGGTGGTGGCCATCACCCAGGGCATGGCCGAAAACGCCCGGCGCCTGCAGCCGCGCGCCCGCCCGCAGGTCATCGAGAACTGGGTGGATTGCACCGCCATCGCCCCCAAACCTAAGGCAGAAAGCGCCCTGGCCCGCGCCCAGGCTTTGGCGCAGCCCTTTGTGCTGCAATACTCGGGCAACCTGGGACTGCTGCACCCGCTGGATGGGCTGGTGCGCGCCATGGCGGACCTGCCCGATTGCGTGCTGGCCTTCATCGGGCGCGGCGCGCGCCTTGAGGCCACCCGGGCCGCCGCGGCGGGCCTGCCCAACGTGCGCTTTCTGGACTACGTGCCGCTGGCTGAGCTGGGCGACTCCTTGGCGGCCTGCGACGTGGCTGTGGTGGCCCTTGAGCCCGGCGCAGACCGGCTGGCCATGCCCAGCAAGCTGGTGGGCATTCTGGCCGCGGGGCGGCCCGTGCTGGCCCTGGCGCCCGAGGGAAGCGAGCTGGCCCAACTCGTGTTGCAGGCCAACTGCGGGCTGGCGGCCGACGCCGCCGATCCAGCCGCCATTGCCGCCGCCGTGCGCCGACTGCGCGACGACCCCGCCCTGCGCGAGTCCTTCAGCCGCAACGCCCGCAGCCTGGCGGAAACGCGCTTCAGCTTGACTGGCGCGGCAGAAGCCTACGCGGCCCTGCTGGCGGAAGTGTCTGGTAACAAAGTTTCCACTTCCCCTTGACGGGGCGGCGGGCTGCGCTTTTGCTGTAGGGCCCTGCAGCGGCCCGCCAATGCAGGCAAACGCCGGTCCCCCCGCAACGGAAGCACGCGATGCCGTTTCTTGTGGTCGAAGAGAAGGGCACCAAGAACCACTTCCAGCTGGCCGCTGCGGAGACCAGCATTGGCCGCGCGCCCGACAACACCATCATGGTGGGCGACGAGAAAGCCAGCCGCCACCACTGCGTTCTGGCGCAGCAGGCCGACAAGACTTGGGTGCTGCGCGACCTGAAGAGCCGCAACGGCACGTTCATGCGCGGCGAGCCGGTGCTGGAGACGCGCATCAACTTCGGCGACTCGTTCCAGATCGGCAACGCGCGCCTGACGCTGTTCTCGGAGGAGTCCTCGGCGTTTGAGACCAAGAACGCGCTGGAGCCCATCCGCGAAAGCGCCCTGCCCGCGGCGCCCGCGGCCCCCGTGGGCGTGGCCGAGGCGCTGGCCAGTCTTTCGCGGGCGGTGAACGAGGACGCGCCCCAGCCCTACCTGGAGTGCGCGGCCCAGTTCGTGGGAAGGCTGATCCCCGGCGTGCGCATTGCGGTCGCAGTCTCTGATGACGGGTCCAACGCCAATCCGCGGGCGTACTTCAACTTCATCAGCGGCACGCCCAGCAACGAGCTGCCGCCGAACTTCCTGGCCACTGCCAACAAGCTGCTGACACCACGGGCCAAGACGCAGGTGAAGCCCCGCAGCGGCGACATGCCGCCCTGCGTGTACGTTCCGCTGCGCTGCGGCGAGCGCGTGGCCGGCGTGCTGTACGTGGAGCGCGAGTCCAAGGAAGGCGAGATCACGCCCACGCAGGTGAGCCTGCTGGAGCACGCCGCCAACCTGGTCTCGGTTCTGGTCGGGGCTGCCGCCTCTCGCAACGGCGACGAGCTGCTGCGCCAGCGCATTGCCACCCTGGAGGGCGAAGCGGGCGGCCTGCGCAAGGAACTGGAGGCGCGGCTGGACCTGCAAACCGCCGAGCTGACCGCCATGCGCATGGAGGCCGAGACGCGTGAGCGCCCGGCCCTGCAGCACGACTACAGCAGCATCATCGGCCAGAGCCCCGGCATGCAGGAAGTGTTCCGCATGCTGGACAAGGTGACCAACCTGCCGGTGCCGGTGCTGATCCTGGGTGACCCGGGCACGGGCAAGGAGCTGATCGCCCGTGCGCTGCACTACAACAGCTCGCGCGCCAAGACCGGCCGCTTCGTGGCTGAGAACTGCGCGGCACTGCCTGACACACTGTTTGAGAGTGAGCTGTTCGGCTACGTGAAGGGTGCCTTCACCGGTGCTGACCGCGACAAGGCGGGCCTGTTCGCCATGGCAGACGGCGGGACGATCTTCCTGGACGAAATCGGCGAGATCAGCCCCTCCATGCAGGCCAAGCTTCTGCGCGTGCTGGAAGAGGGCGAGATCCGGCCCATCGGCGGCAAAGCCGCCCGCAAGGTGGACTTCCGGCTGGTCTGCGCCACCAACAAGGACCTGGCCGAGCAGGTGCGCAAGGGCCTGTTCCGGCAGGACCTGTATTTCCGCATCAACGTGGTCACCTTCCGGTTGCCCGCCCTGCGCGAGCGCCGCGAGGACATTGCCCTGCTGGTGGACCACTTCTTCAAGCAGTTCGCCCGCGAGGCCGGCAACCCAGCCATGAAAATGGACCGCGGCGTGCTGCGGGCCATGATGAATCATGCGTGGCCGGGCAACGTGCGCGAGCTGGAGAACGAGATCAAGAAGATGGTGGCGCTCTCAGACGGCAAGAAGGTGGACGTGGCGCTGCTGAGCCCGCAACTGCGCCAGATTGCCGAGGAAGAGTCGCTGTCCGAGACCGGGGGCTCGCTGAAGGACCTGGTCGAGGGCGTGGAGAAGCGCAAGATCCTGGACGCCCTGGAACGCACCAAGGGCAACAAGTCCCGCGCCGCGGAAATCCTGGGCCTCTCGCGCTTAGGCCTGCGCAAGAAGATGGAACGCTACGGCCTGAGCCCGGACTAACACGCCGTTTCAGTTGCCGTTCGTGATGCGGGGCTGCGCAGCAGCGCTCCGGGGCAGGCACCGCCTGACCCGGAATCGCCCGCAGAAGCCGTTGCCGTCGTGAACTGCATTCTCTCGCAAAGACGCAGAGATGCGGAGAAGGGCAACTGCGGTTGTCCACGGATCAACACAGATTCACACAGATAACAGCAACCACACGCGAGTAGGCCGCCAGCCCACGCAGT
>JADLBZ010000215.1 GCA_020847415.1 Planctomycetota bacterium | reverse complement strand
CCCCTTCACGCCGAACACCGGCGGCGGCTGGTTGCCGAACACGGCATGAAAGGCCCGCGCCTCCATGGCGTCGTTGTAGCGTGTGGCGGTGCCGTGGGCGCAGACGGCGCGTATCGCACCCGGCTCCAGGCGGGCGTCGGCCAAGGCGCGGCCGATGGCCAGCGCCAAGCCGCCCCCGTCGCGCGAAGGCCCACTGATGTGATTGGCATCGTTGCTGCCGCCCCAGCCGCCCAAGCGCGCGCTGCCACCGGGGCAGTCGGCGGCCCGGCGCAGCACCACGATGGCGGCGGCCTCGCCCAGGGTCAGGCCGTCGCGGGCGGCGTCAAAGGGCCGGGCCCCGCTGGACGAAGCCCCCTGCAGGCTGGCAAAGCCCTGCGCGACAAAGCCGGTCAGGCCGTCCACGCCCAGCACCACGGCTTGGTCCAGCAGGCCCTCCTGCAACAGCTCAGCGGCGTCCATGACGGCCTGCGCGCCCGAGACGCAGGCGTTGCTCACGGTGCGCCGGAAGGCAGGCAGGCCCGGCAGCTCGGCATCCAGCCCGGCCAGCAACTCGGAAAGCGGCTCCGAGGCACCGCTTTGCAGCCACGGTTCCAGCTCGCCCTTGGTGGTGGCCACGAACAGGCCGGTGCGCTCGGGCCCGTCGTCCAGCACCGGCCGCACGCGGCGCAGCACATCCACTGCCAGCATCGTGGCATGTCGCGGCGGCGATTGGGGCGGCAAGGTGCACAGTGGCAGGTCTGTGCCAAGGTGCGGGCGGCGCCGGAACTGCGGCGTGCCCTCCAGCAGCAGCTCCCACAGCGCAGCGGTGGGCGTGGTGGAATCTCCCTGCGGCACCACGCAGGCGGCGGCTGCCATTGCCACGGGCGGCTTGTCGGCCATGGCGGCAGGTTAGGGCGCGGGTGGCGCGCCGGAAAGGGCCGGGGCCGGCGTGCTGGCCGGCACTGCGGCGGCTGGGGCACGGTCCTCGCTGGGCGCAAAGGGCGGCCGCACCTGCCAGCCCATTGGTCGCGGCTCCCGCAGCAGGAAGAACCAGCCAAAGAACCCGATCTCTGCCACACGCAGCACCCACACCAGCCAAGCAGGCAGCACGCCGTGCAGCGGCGGGATGGTGCTGGAGCCGCGCGCGCCCAGCCCCAGGATGTCAGGCAACTTGAACCAGTAGTAGATGGCTATGGCCGCGGCGGCAAACAGCGTGGCCAGCCGCTGCCGGTCGGCGCGCAGCCAGTCGCGCAGCAGCCAGTAGGCCAGCAGGCTGATGCCCATGCCCAGCAGCGGGTAGCCGTAGGCCACATGCAGGTTGGCCACGGCCTTGGTGAAGGGCAGCGAAGGCACCAGGAACCAGCCCAGCACAAAGCCGGGAAAGCCCCCGGTCAGCAACAGCCCCGCGATGCGCCCGGGCGGCGTGCGGTTGGCGGTCATGGGCGTGATCTCAGGGTGCGAGTCGCGGCAAGGCGCTACACAGTGGGTGCACAAGCCGCACTGGGTGTTGGGCGTGCGCAACAAGGGGCGGCTGCCGTACAGCATTTCCACGGGGTAGACGGGACACAGGCCCGAGCACCAGGCCGCCTTGGAGTTGAACACCAGCCCCAGCACCGCCGACATCAGCGCGACCGTGGCCAGGGTAATGGCGGTGGCCAGTCCGATCTGGTCCAGCACCACCTTGCGCAGCGGAACGATCACCACCAGCAGGGCCACCGCGCCCAGCAGCAGCCGGCCCTGCGTAAGGTGCGACACCCGCGTTTGCTCCGAGTAGCCCAGCTTGCGCGGCAGCATGGAGACCGTGGCCATGGGGCACACGTTGCGCCAGATGCCCGGGGCCAGTGCCAGAAGCAGCGGCGCCACCGGGATCAGCACGTTCCACAACAGGTGCAGGCCCAATGCCGGCACAAAGGCCAGCATCACCACAATGAACACGCCCACCCCCAGCACGGCCCACTGCGCGGCCTGCCAGGCAGGGTGCACGGCAGGATCAGTCTTTCCGGCCTCCATGTGTGCCTCCCCCGGCGCTTTGCGCGGCGCCGGCCTCCTCCCCCATGAACTCCCACAGTGGTCCCCGTGCCCCGTGGGCGCGGCGCCGGCGCCAGAAGCGCACCCAGCGTTCGCCCTCCAGGCCCGGGAAGTACCAGTGCGGGCTCTCGGCCTTCTTGCGCGCGGCGAACTCCTCCAGTTCGTCACGCACGGCCTCGCTGATGTAGAACATCGGCTCAATTCCGATCGCATCGCGCCGCAGGAAGCCCTCGTGTTCAGCCAGTTTCGCCATGGGCGTGTTGGGGTACAGCCGCACTCCCAGCATGCCGAACACCGCCGTGGGCCGGGTGCTGTCAATCAGGCTCACGGTTTCCTGCAGCGTTTGCATCGTCTCGCCCGGCCCGCCCAGGATCAGGCTGTGGGCAAAGCGCAGGCCCGCCTCGCGCGCCCAGCTTGAGGCGTTGACAATCTCCTTGGCGCCAAAGGACTTGCCCAGGCCCTTCAGGGTGGCCGGGGCAGCGGCATCGGTGCCGAACTCGACGCTGGTGCAACCGGCCGAGGCCATGTCCTGCAGCAGCTCGGCGGTCAGGCCCGCCGGCGAGATATAGGCTGTCCAGTGAACGCCCAGGTTGCGGCTGCGCAGCTCGGCGCAGAAGGCGTGGGCGTGGGGCAAAGGCAGGTTGAAGGTGTTGTCCACCACGAAGAAGTGCCGCGCCCCGACCTGCTGAAGCACGCGGGCAATGCCGTCCACGACTACTGCCGGGTCGCGCAGGCGCGAGCGCTGGCCCTCCAGCAGCGGGTAGGTGCAGTAGCTGCACGAGAAGGCACAGCCGCGGCGGGTCTGCACATTCAGGGCGCCGCCTCGGGCGTAGTAAGTTGCCAGGTCCAGCAGGTCCAGGGCCGGTTCGGTTTGGGAAAGCGCCTCCACGGCGGCGCGGAAGACACGGCGGCCCAGTTCGCGGGGCCGGGCCGGCAGCACGCCTTCGTCCAGGCGCTGCAGCAGCTCCGGAAAGGCCTGTTCGCCCTCACCGGCAATGCCGTAGTCAGCAGCCAGGTCGGCAAGGAAGAGTTCCGGCATCAGCGTGAAGGCCGAGCCGCCCAGCACCAGGCAGGATTCGGGCGCTTCCGCGCGCACGGTCTGTGCCAGGCGCCGGTAGTGGGGCAGGTAGCTGTGGGCGCGGGGCCAGGCCACGTCGTCAATGTTGCGCAGCGAAAGACCCACGACCTCGGGCTGGAAGTCCCGCAACTCGGCGGCAAGGCGGTCGGCGGCCTCATCACCGAGAAAGCAGGCGTCGAACATGCGGGTTTCGTGCCCGGCCCTTCGTGCCGCGCCGGCCACATAGGCGGCGCCAAGGGGCACAACGGGATCGGGCTTCTGTTCCTGGTTGGCGGCAATGATGAGGACGCGCATGGGTGCTCCGCTGCAAACAGGATAGGGTTGTCTGATTTGCCTGCAAGGCGCTGTAGCCGCCGGGTGACGGTTGCCGCCCCGTCTGCCCGCTGTAGTTTGGCCCCTGCATGACGCGCCCCTGTCCCAGTTGCGGTTGCCCGAACCCGGCCGCCGCCAAGTTCTGCAACGAGTGCGGCCAGCGCATGGCTGCACCGGCGGCTGTGCCGGCGGGCCTGACGCCGCCGCCGGCCGCCGAGTACGTGACGCGGCGCATCCGCAAGGACGACGCGGGCAAACGAGGCGAGCGCCGGCTGGTGAGCGTGCTGTTCGCCGACATCAAGGACTACACGGCGCTCTCCGAGCGCCTGGACCCCGAGCAGATTGAAGACCTGGTGGGCGGGTTGTTCCGCGAGTTCAGCGAGGTCGTCACCAGCCAGGGCGGCTACGTGGACAAGTTCATGGGCGACGCCGTGCTGGCCCTGTTCGGCGCCCCGCGGACTTATGGCGACGATGCTGAGCGCGCCGTGACCTGCGCCCTGGAGATGCAGCGTCGCGCCAAGGCAGCCAACAGCGGCCGCGATGTGCAGCTTGACGTGCGCATCGGCATTGACAGTGGCGAAGTGGTGGTCGGCAACCTGGGCCAGCGCGGCGAGTACACCGCCATTGGCGATGCCGTGAACACCGCCAACCGCGTGCAGAACGCCGCCCAGCCGGGCAGCGTCTACATCAGCGACGCCACGGCGGCCCAGGTGAAGTTGCGCTTCCGGCTGGCTGAGCTGCCGCCGGTAGCCCTGAAGGGCAAGACCGAGCCGGTAGTCCTGTACCGCGTCGAAGGTCCCGCCCGAGTTACCGAGCATTACGCCGGTCCGTTCATCGGCCGCAAGCGCGAGCTGGACCTGCTGGCAGCCAGCTTTGAAGCCGCCGTTCGCGACCGGCGCCCGCGCTTCGTGCTGGTGCGGGCGGACGCGGGCATGGGCAAGAGCCGGCTGTTCTATGAGTTCCGGCGGCGTTTGCGCGCCCAGCGCCATGCCCCGGCGCGCCTGACGGCGGCCTTTGCCCCGGTGGGCATGGAGCCTATGCAGGGCATGCGGCAGCTTGCTCGCGGCCTGCTGGGCCTCGAGCCCAACACCGCCCCCGCCGCCGTGGAGAGCGCCATTGCCGCGGCCTGCACCGGGGATGAGCAGGCTCCGCAGACCATGGCCGAGCACCTGAAGTACCTGCTGGGACACGACCTGCCGGCGCTGGCGGGCAGCGGCCTGGAATGGAAGCAGCGGCGCGAGGGTGCGGCTGTGGCAATGAAGCACCTGTTGCGGCGCAAGGCCGCACAGGGGCCCCTGTTGCTGGTGTTTGAGGACCTGCACTGGGCCGACGCCGACAGCATCTCCTTCCTGCGAAACCTGGCCCGCAGCGACTTTGCCGGCCCGGTGCTGGTGCTGGCATTTGGCCGCCCGGAAGCCATTGAACTGGTGCGCGACCTGCTGGCGGATCCACTCGAGAACATCGAGCTGCGGCCCCTGGAGGCCGACGAGGTTTCGGCCCTGTCCGGCGGCGTGCTGCGCGAGGGGACGGTGGATTCGGCCCTGGCCTCGCTGATCGCCGAGCGCTCGGGCGGCAACCCCTTCGTGATCGAAGAGCTGGTCAAGAGCCTGCAGGAATCCGGCGTGCTGCAACTCGCCGAGGGCCGCTACCGCTTGGCCTCCGGCCACACGGCGGCGCAGATTCCCGTGGGAGTGCGCAGCATCCTGGCGGCGCGCATTGACGCCCTGCCGCCTGCCGAGCGCGCCGTGCTGTCGGCCGTTTCCGTGCTGGGGCGCGAGTTCCGCGCGGGCATTGCGCACCGGCTGTGCGGCGAGGAGACCGGCCCCGCCGTGGCCGGGCTGGTTGCGCGCGGCCTGCTGCTGGACCTGGGCGAGGATCGCGGCCAGCGGCGTTACATGTTCTGCCATGCCCTGCTGCAGGAGGTGGCCTACGGAGGCCTGCTGAAGCGCGACAAGTCGGCCTTGCACCGTGCGGCCGCCGCCTATTACACCGAGCAGATGGCCGCCGACGGCCGCCGCGACCCGCGCCGTGCGGCCCGCTTGGCCTGGCACCATGCTGCAGCCGGCCAGCATGCTGATGCCTGCCGCCTGTATCTGGAGTCCGGGCGCGAGGCTGCGCGCGAGTGGATGGGGCCCTTTGCCGCCGAGCAGCTTGCCGCTGCCCTGTCCGAGTTTGACCGCGCTGCGGGCGTAAGCCTGGAGGGCCGCCCAGCCGCCGAGTCGCGCGCGGTCCTGGCGCTGGAGCTGGTGGATGCCCTGAACAACACCGGCAAGATGGCTGAGGCGCTGGAGCTTGCCCGCAGTGTGCTGCCGGAAACCACGGGTGCTTTGCGCGCCAGGCTGCTGGACCGTGCCGCCCATTGCAGCGACCGCAAGGGCGACTTTGCCGGCGCACTGGCCTGCTCCAGTGAGGCCGAGGCCCTGCACCGGGAGGCCGGCGACGACCAAACCGCCCGGCGCTCGTCGCTGACCCAGGTGGCGCTGCTGACGGCGCTGGGCCGCGGGCCCGAGGCCCGCGTGCTGCTGGAGTCTCTGGCGCCCGGGGCTGCTGCCGCAGACGACGACCGGCTGGCCTACTGCAAGGCCGCCGCATCGTTGTTGAACGACGAGGGCCGCACCCGCGAGGCCCTGGGGCAGGAACAGCAGCGGCTGGAACTGGCCCGCCGGGCCGGCAACCGGCGCGCAACAGCCAGCGCCCTGGCCAACGTGGCCCTGTTCTTGAGCGACCTGGGCCGCCTCGAAGAAGCCCGCGGCATGTTCGCCGAGGCGCTGCGAGAGCACCGCGCCTCGGGCGACCTGTTCAACCAGGCCGTGGTGCTGGCCAACTACGGCAATTTCCTGCGTCGCACCGGTGACCTGCCCGCTGCCCTTGCCGTGATGGAAGAGGCGCGCCGGCTTTCCGCCGACCTGGGCGACGAGTACGGCGTGATGCTGGGCGAATTCAACATCGCCACCGTCCAGATCAACCTGGGCAGCTTCAACGAGGCGGCCCGCTCGTTTGACCGCTCGGCGGCGCTGCGCCGGCGCTTCCAGTCGGCGCAACTGGAAGTCCAGGCCCTGCAGAACATAGGGCTGACGGCGCTGCGGCTGGGTGACTTCCGGCAGGCGCGCGCCTGTATCGAGAAGGCTCGGGCGCTGAACCAGCAGCGCGGCAACGAGCGCGGTCTGCTGCAGAACGACCAGACCCTGGCCGAGGACTTGATCCGCGCCGGTGAGTTCGCGCGCGCCACTGAGCTGCTGCGCGGCGTCATGGAGCGTGCCCGGGCCGCCGGCTTCGTGCGGTTGGCCATCGGCGCCGCCGCCCACCTGATGGAGGTCGCCCTGCTGCAGAGCGACCGAGCCGCACTGCAGGCCGCTGTGGCCGCGCACGCACTGCTTCTGCCGGGCGAAAGCGCCCAGCCGGACGACCGCCTCATGCAGAACGTGCATGGCCTGATTGCGCGCCTGCAAGCGACCGGCCAGGGCGTGGCTGAGCTGGCGGCGGCACTGCCCCGGGCGGCCGTCAACAACACTGAGGCCACCGTGCAGGCGGCTGCCGTGGTTGGTGCTGCCACCGTGCCGCTGGGGCCGGACGACGCCAGGACCGCGCTGGGTTGGGCCGAGACGGTGGCCGCCGACATGGAGCGCGGCGGGCGCGCCGACACGCTGTTTGCGGCGGTGCTGCTGGCGCGGGCGCGCCTGAAAGACCGCTGCGGCCGCGACGGCAAAGCCGATGCAGCCAGGGCGCGCGCGCTGGCGCAGCGCCTGGAGTGCGAGTGGCTGTTGCGCGATTCCTGAACCCGCGTTCAGTTGCTGTTTGTGATTCGGACGTCTCGCCCGCACAGCCTTTGCAGTTCAAAACCACGCTCGCGGCTGTGATCGCTGACCTTGTCTGGAAGTTCTCCGCGAACCCCGTGTTCAAACGCAGTTGCCGTTCGATGCGGGGATGCATTCCGCCAACGTGAATCAGAGCTACGTGTAACCCGTTACGGCTCCACTTGCAGGCAGACGGCTTGCCCGTCGGCCTCGGCACACAAGGTAGCCCGCGAGGGCGCTGCCATGTGCTCCTCCAGCCCATGAAGGAAGCTGAGGGCAAACGGCCAGGGTCCGCGCGGCAGCGCCACCGCACCCGGCGTGGGCTCGTAACTCACTCCCGCAATGCCGCCCAGCTCGCCCTGCGGGGCCAGCACCCACGCGCACGCGCCGCTGAAGGGGGCGGCACCCATGGCCCTGGCCGCTGCGGGCCCGGCGGCATCAGCCGCCACGACCAGCACGCTGGCAGCCCGGCCCTGCTGCACCAGCCGCGCCCCAGAGGAAAGGGCGGCCAGGCCCGAAAGCGCGCCCGCTGCATTCAACGACGCCTGGCCCCGCAGGCGCAGCAGAATGGCCGTCTCGCCCTGGAACATGCTGGGCAGGGTGTACACGAACAAGCCCGGTGACGGCTGTCCGGCCAGGCGGGTGGCCTCGAATTGAGCGTCTACTTCGAGACAGCCGAGCATGGTGCCCCCGGCCTGGGCCATCTCGTCGCGGTTCAGGCCCGGCAGCCCGTCGCCGGCGCGAAAGGCCAGCAGGGCCGCCGCGACCGCCACTTTGCACAGGGGGTCCATGCGTCCGTACTTGGGAAAGGGCTCGTCCAGGAAGTAGCGGGCTTTCAGCGGCGGCAGGCCGAACGCGTCCGGGGCATCGGGCGAAAACTCGCGCCACGAGTGGGCAAATGGCCGCGCGCCGCGCCCGAGAACTCCCTCGGGCGCGATGCGGGCATAAGCGGCAATGCGGACAGCCATGGGCTACTTGGTCTCGATGGCGCGGGCGGTCTTGTCGAACTGGGCCGCCAGTTCCTTGAGCTGCTTCTCCAGCAACTGCTTGCGCTCCTTGAGCTGGGCAATACGCGTCTCGTCCTGGTCCAGCACGCCCACGTAACGCTCGCGCAGCTCGCGTTCGCGCTTGCTCTGCTCGCCCAGGCGTTCCATGTTCTCGCGGATACGCTCGTGCTCGGCGGCGATTTCCTCGATCTGGGTGTCAATGCGCTCCGTTTCGCGCTCGGCATCGGACATGCGGGTAGCCAGCTCCACCAGCGGGGCCAGGGCTTTCTCGACGTCCTTGCGGCCGGAGTTGCGCGAGAGCTGCACGAAGTGGCTGAGCTGCCCGGGGTTGACACTGTAGCTCTGCATGTGGCGGTAGCGCTGCACCAGCTTGAAGGCGAGCTGCTTGCCGGGGTCCACCTGGGTGACGAAGCGGTCGAAGCTCTCGGTGCGTTCTTTGGGCGCGGGCGAGTCCACGTACTCGGCGTTGCGGTCCGCCGGGTGGTCAATGAACAGCGTCAGCTTGCGCTTAGTGGTATTGCGGATGGTGTAGGTGGTCTGGCGGCGCGTCCAGGTGGTCCAGTACACATAGCCGCTGGTGATGCGCAGCTCCTGCTGGGTCTCCGACGTGGTGTCAAAGGCAGTGGTGATGCGGCAGCCCAGCTCGACGCTGAAGGGAACCAGCTTCTCTTCGTCCGGGCGCATGGTGTCCACCATGGCCTCACCCGAGTATTCGCCTTCGCGGATCACCGTGGCGGGTCCTCCCTCCAGGGTGAGCTTGCTGGTGTTCTTGAGCCGGAACGAGGTCAGCGGGTTGCCCACGCGGACACGCTCGTTGTAGACGGCGACAATCTCGCCCTCCAGGCTCTCGTTCAGGATGGGCACCAGGGCCGAGTGCCCGGCCTTGATGCTGACCGGCGTGGCAACCTCGTAGGCGAACATGTCGCCCAGTTCCTGGGTGCGGGTTTCCACCTTCACGCTGGCAGGCGCCGCGCGCATGGCAGGTGCCGGGGCTGCCATGGGCGCGGATACGGATGCCGCCATGTCCATGGCCGACATCCCGGCGCCCGCGGCGCGGCTGCGCATCTTCTTGGACGGGCGTGCCTCCTTGGCGTACTCGGCCTCGTCGTCCATCTCGGCGCCGGCCTCCTCCTGCGGGGGCAGGTCGTAGGTCGCGCCCTCCAGCACCGGCGGGGCGATGGGGGCCTCGGTCTCCACGCGCACGTGGGGCCGGGCGCGGCGGCGTGGGCTGTACAGGTCGTGGGTGAAGCTGATGGGCAGGCCCGAGACCAGCGACAGCCGCACATCGGACCAGTCGTCCTGGGAGTCGTTGTCCACCAGGGCAAAGCCCAGCAGGCGTGGCGTGCCCTTTTCGTCAAACAGCACGCGGTAGCTGGTCTTCCACACCGTGCTGGGGACGACGTAGCTGACAAACACGTCGCGCTTGCCCTGGCCGCGCAGGTCCAGGCTTACCCGGCGGCGCTCGCTGCGGCGGCCGGCGTCAAGGCGCTCCAGCAGGGTGGCCAGGTCGCGGCGCAAGGTGGGGTCTGCAGGCGTGATGGCGGTGATGTCCGGGACACGGAGGCGCTTGAGATCGTCGCCGCAGAGCAGGCTCAGGTGCTCCACCTCGAGCGAGACCTCGTCGCGGGCCTCCTGCACGCGCTCAATGCCCAGCACGCGGCCGGTGAGCTTTTCCGTGCCCAGTTCAAGCTTCACCTCGGCGCCCAGGAGCTGTCCCAGCAGGGCCACCATGCCGCCGCCTTCGGGCAGGCTGACCTTGATGTCGTCCAGGCGCTGCGCCAGCTGGGGGTGCGGCTCGTAGGCCACGGCGGCAAGCTGGCCCTGGCCGCTGTCGGCAAACGAGAGGCTCTTCAACACGTCGTCCATCTCGTCGTGCCGGAAACCCAAGTCCAGCCGTGCGTTGCCCTCGACCTTTGCTTCGCGCTCGAAGTAGGCCATGCCGTGTTTGTGCAGCACGACGCGCGTAACGTGGCTCATGGTTTGTGCTCCGATAGTTCTGCGCGGGCGCGCTCCTCGGCGGCCTGGCGGTCGCGCATGGTCCAGCCAACTACCACACCCACCAATAGCACACCAGGAATTGTGACCAGGTGTATGCCCCAGGGGAATTCGCCTGCAGGGCTGCCCAAAATGACGACCACAATGGACCCAGCCAGCAACAGCAGGCAGAGCACGAGCAGCTTCATGGCAAGTGAGGTTGCCTTTGGCGCACTCATGGCGATGCACGGCCTCAAGTCCGGCTGGATACGATACTTAGGCGACGATTCAGGGGCGGCAGTTTTCAGGAAAGATTTTGTTGCGGCGCGTCACTAATAGCTGAGTTCGCAACGACGCCAATCCCGAGTGGAGCAGGTCATGAGAATCGTGACTACGGTGCTGTTTGTGGGTGCAATTGCGTTTTCGGCCGGCCTTGCTGCCCAGCGTGGGCCGGGTGGTCCCGGCGGGGGCCCCGGTGCGGGTGCCGGGCCTGGCGGCAAGATGCCCAGCAAGGAAGAGATTGATAAGTGGCGCAAAGCCCAGGGACAGGGCGGGCAAGGCGGCCCGGGCCAGCCGGCTGGACAGCCGGGCAAAGACCCGGTGCAGGAAGAGATGGACAAGCGCATCGGCTGGGGCGAGGACGGCACGGAAGAGCGCGTCCTGCCCGGCCAGACCACGGAAGCCAAAGAGAAGGATGAGTGGCTGGAGAAGGAAGCCGACAAACTGGGGCTGGAGGACAAGAAGGCCCGCAGCAGCTTCCTGAAGCTGGCCAAGAAGGCTTGGGAGGACAGCGAGAAAGAAGACAAGCGCTGGGCCGAGACCCTGGCGAAGGTCAAGAACGACGCCGAGAAGAAGGCGGCAGAGTCCAAGAAGCACTTCGACAAGCTGAAAGAAGTGTGGGACAAGTCGGACGAGGAGTTGAAGAAGAAGGAGACCCTCGACGACGCCAAGCTGGAGCAGTGGAAGAAGGACTCGGAGCACCTGCGCAAAGAGACTGCCACCGACAAGAGCGCCCGGCAGGACGAGATCCGCGCCCGTAAGGTGGAGGAGTATCGCAAAGAGATGGAGAAGTGGGCCAAGGGCGGCCAGGGTGGCGGCGGCAACGGCCCCAGCAAGGAGCGCAAGGAAGACGAAGAGGGCGCTCCGGAAGGCGAATCCGACAAGTAGCCGACAGCAGAACACAACAAAGCGGGCCCCAAGTGGGGCCCGCTTCACGTTGTGGCAGCTTCTGCAGCAACCCTGGGCAGGTGAATCACGAACCGCGTGCCCCGGCCGGGTTCGGAATCCACGGAGATATGCCCGCCGCTCTGGTTCACGGGGCCGTGCACGGAGGCCAGGCCCAGGCCGGTGCCCTTGCCCACGCCCTTGGTCGTGAAGAACGGCTCAACCAGGTGCTGTTGCACTTGAGGCGTCATGCCGTGGCCGGTGTCGGACACCTCGATGCAGGCAAACCGGCCTGCGGGCAGCCCCCCTGGTTGAGGCGCGTCCACCTGCACCGGCGCGGTGCGAATGACCAGCCGTCCGCCCTCAGGCATGGCGTCGCGCGCGTTGGCGGCAAGATTCAGCAGGGCCTGCTGGAACTGGCTGGGGTCCACGCGCACGTTGCCGGCGTCTTCGTGCAGGTCCGTGACCAGTTCGATGTCCTCGCGGATCAGCCGCCGCAACAGCGGCTGAACGTCGTTGACTACGTTGTTGAGGGCGACCACCCGTGGCACAATGATCTGCTTGCGCGCAAAGGCCAGCAACTGCTGGGTCAGGTCGGCCCCGCGGCGCGCGGCGACGAGCACGTTGCCTGCGTAACCGGCCAAGGGCGAGTCTTTGGGTGCCTTGGCGGCCATCATTTCGGCAAAGCCCAGCACTACCGTAAGCAGGTTATTGAAGTCGTGGGCAATGCCGCCGGCGAGTCGCCCGATGCTCTCAATCTTCTGGGTCTGGTGCAGCTCGTCTTCCAGGCGGCGCTGCTCGGTAACGTCGAGCACGGCCACCTGCAATGCCAGCGCGCCACGGTACTCGACGCGCGTGGTGTAAGTAGCCACGTGGCGCCATTCGCCGTCGGGGCGGCTTACGCGAAACTCGCTTGCGGCGTCAACGGGCAGGCCGGTCAGCATGTCCTGCAGGCGCTGGGCGATCTTGGGCCGGTCGTCGGCGTGGACCAGCTCCAGCAGTTCGGGCACCGCCATGGCAGCGAGTTCTGCCGGCGTGCGGCTCACGATCTCGCCCAGGCGCGCGTTGGCAAAGACCACTCTGCCATGCTGGAAGATGACGAAGCCCTGCAGGGAGTGGTCCACCAGCACCCGATATGCCTGATCCGCCTCGCGCTCGGCGGTGATGTCCCGGGCCACGCCGTAGGCGCGAGAGGGCTTCCCTGCCTGCACGTGCACCCGCGCGCCGCGGTCTGCCACCCAGCGAATGGAGCCGTCCGGGCGCACGACACGATAAGTCGCGTCAAAGGCGGGCAGACGGCCGCCGATCCAGTTCTCGAAGGCCGCGTGTACTGCTTCACGGTCGTCGGGGTGAATGGACTGTGTCCAGAGTCTGGGTGCGGCATAGAGCTGCGCTTGGGCAATCCCCCAGACGCGCTCAAAGGCCGGGCTGACGTAGATGACCTGCTCGGGCTGCAGGTCCGTGATCCAGTAGACCTGGTCAATGCTTTCGGCAAGCTGGCGGAAGCGGGACTCGCTTTCGGACAGGGCCTCTTCGGCGGCCTTGCGCTGGGTGATGTCTACGATGCTGGCATAGACGGCCGGTTCCCCCGCGAATGTCGAGAGACAGGCCGAAAACACCACCCAGCGGTGCTCGCCAGTGGCGCGGCGGACAGCCAGCTCGTAGTTGCGTACTTCGCCGCTCTGCCGCAGGGACTGCATCAGCGACTCGCGGTCGGAGGGGTCAGCGTAGAATTCGGTGCTGCGCCGGGACTTTACTTCGCCAAGGGGGATTCCGATCAGGGCTGCCGCCGGCTGGTTGGCGAAAAGAATGGCACCGTCAGAAGCGCGGGTGACCATCAGCGGTGTGGTCAACGAGTCCACGATGCCCTGCAGGCGGCGCTCGGCTTCGGCGCGGGCCTGCTGGGCCTGTCTGCGTTCGGTGATGTCCACGGCAGTCGTGAACACGGCCGGAGCACCTTCGTAATCCGTCACGGTCATGGACCCGAGTACCCAGCGCGTAGAGCCGTCGGCGTGGCGCAGCGGCAGCTCAAAACCGAGCAAAGACCTCTTGGCTTGAAGCTCCTGCATCAGGTTGGTGCGCTTGTCGGGTGCCGCGTAGTACTCGACTGTCCGGCGTCCGATCATCGCTTGCGGGGACGATCCCACCGTGTCGGCCAACGCCTGGTTGGCAAACAGGATCAGCCCCGAGTCCACGCGCGAGATCATCAGGGGCACTGCCAGCGACTGCACAATGACACTGAGGCGATGCTCACGCTCGGCCAGGGCCAGCTCGGCCTCCTTGCGGGCAGTGATGTCGCGGGCGATGCCGGCGGCACGCACAGCTTCGCCGGGCCGGCCATGGTGCAGGGCCCCGCTGTTCAGGATCCAGCGGATCTGGCCGTCCGGACGCACAATACGGAACTCGACCTCAAGTTGCTCCACGCCGCCGTGCTGCCACTCATCGTAACGGGCCCTCACGCGCTCCCTGTCTTGCGCATGAACAGCCTCCAGCCACGCGCGCGGGTTTGCCTTCAGCTCCTGTGCGGGGCGACCCCAGACCTGCTCGTAGGACGCACTTACAAACACCACGCGACGCGGGTCCAGCTCGGTAATCCAGAACACGTGGTCCGACGTTTCGGCCAGCTCACGAAAGTGTGCCTCGCTTTCGCGCAGGGCCAGCTCGGAACGACGGCGTTCTTCGATGTCGCGGATAATGCCCAGGATCGTGCCGTTGCTCAGGCGCGTTGCGCTGACCTCGGCGGTAAACACGCTGCCGTCCTTGCGCCGCAGCGGAAACTCGGCCAGCAGCCGCCGGTCCGGCTGGACAGCCGCAAAGTCCGGCGCCCGCTCGAACTGCGGCGCGATGATGTCGGTGACCTGCAAGGCGAGGAACTCGGCACGTGAATAGCCGAACAGGCGGCAGGCGGCCTCGTTGCAGTCAATGTAGCGGCCTTGCGGCGACATCACGGCAATTGCGTCGGCGGCCTGCTCGACCAGCGCGCGGAACCGCGCCTCGCTTTCGCGCAGGGCGGCAACAGCCTGTTCCCGCTCGGTCACGTCAATGATCGAGGCCATCATCAGTTGCGGCTCGCCGCGGGCGTCGCGCACCAGCGAGGCCGTGACGTCGGACTGGAACAGCGTGCCGTCCTTGGCCCGCCCTTGCAGCGTGCCGTGCCAGCTTCCCTTGGCCAGCACCGAGCGCACGGCGTTTTCGGCACCCTCACGCGTGGCCCAGAATTCCGTGCAATGGCGGCCCAGCACCTCGGCCCGTGACTCGTAGCCCCACAGCGCCAGCATGGCGTCGTTCACGTACACCATCGCCCCTGAGCTCGACTTTTGCACTTTTTGTGGTCATGCGGCCAGTGCCAAGTGGCTTAGCAATGGGTTCAGCAGCGCCCGTGGGATGTTTTGCAACACGGGCCTGTAGAGCGGGGCGTTGAGAATCGTGTG
>JADLBZ010000214.1 GCA_020847415.1 Planctomycetota bacterium | reverse complement strand
TGGAGTCGCGAGGCATCGCGCTGGTGGCGCCCAACCGCTGCAACCGTGAGCCGACGCAGGACGGGCGACCGCTGCGCCGGTACAAACGGCGGTGGCTGGTCGAGCGCGTGAACGCCTGGCTCCAGAACTTCCGCCGGCTGGTTGTGCGCTACGAGTCCCACGCCGCAAACTTCCTTGGGTTCGTCCAGCTTGGCTGAATCATGATCCTGCTACGCCAGTTTTGAGAAGGGTTCTAGCGTCACGCTAGGTGGCGCGCAAGCACAACGCACCGCTGCGATCAACACTGCGAATTAGGTCGCCACGTGCAGTGGTGATACGCCGCGGGCTGGTCCAGGTGTCCTTCTTGTCTTCATCCTTCTTCTTGCGAGGGGCAGCCACGGAGCTACCGGTCAGGCTCAGCACCACAACAACCAGAAGGGGCAACATGTGCGGTTTCATGGCTGCATGGTACCAGCCATGGGGCGAGGCTGGAGTTCCGATCATTGAACGTTCAAGTGTTCGTAATGGTTCTATCTCATTGCGAACGTTGTACCGCCCCACGCGTTGGCATCTGCATCTGGATTTCGGTGCAGCTTCAGCAGGGCCACTGGGCAGGCCTGGAGGGTGGCATGCGGAACACGCTGTTGGTGGGCGCCTCGGGCGTCCTGTTTGCATTGTTGGCAGGTTGTGGCGGTGGCGACGACAGTGGAGGAGGAGGCGGGGGTGGACGAGGCTCAGCACCGCCGCCGCCACCGGCGCCGCAGATTGGCACCGGTGACCACACGGCGGCCTCGGTGACCCTGACGCCGATCACCGCAACGGGCCTGGCCACGGTGAACCCGTCGGACCTCGCCTTTTCGCCGGTGGCACCCTACGAGCTGTGGATTACCTGCCAGAA
This sequence comes from Planctomycetota bacterium, assembly GCA_020847415.1. Lineage (GTDB taxonomy): Bacteria > Planctomycetota > UBA8742 > UBA2392 > UBA2392 > JADLBZ01. Next base: position 4,331 of record JADLBZ010000214.1, on the reverse strand, counting down.
CACAGCCACGACGCTGGATGAGTACCTGATCATCCTCGACGACGCCGCGGCAGCCTCCATCACGGGCGAGCGCATTGACTCGACCAAGGACGGCAACTGGGGCCACTTCTACCTGAACCCCTCGGCACTGGACTTCGGCGCGCAGACATCAGGCGCCGGCAACGGCTGGACGTTTGCCACGGCCCAGGACGGCACCCGGGCAGACAACCATTTCATGGGGCCCACCCTCTGGTCCGCCGACCGCACGGTGATCGGCCATTATCTGCCCGGCTTTGACCTCGGGCTGGGCTCGCACCTCGACATGCTGCACAGCACCCGCTACGCCAAGGGCATCAGCCATGAGGCCAGCAACATCGACTGGGTGCTGGGTGAGGCCTACTACACCGTGATGGGCGGCGGCGGGCCCAAGAACTGCCTGACGCGCTATGACTTCAAGGTGGATCACATGCCGGGCAAGGACGACCACAGCGACGGCGTGCGCTGGAACTACGCGGAAGGCGCCATCAGCACGCTGCCCGGCGTGCCTGCGCACATTTTTTACGAGCCCGCCGGCAAGTGGCTTTACGCCTGCGACCCGGGCAACCACCGCATCGTGAAGCTGGATACCACGAGCGGCGGCACCCCCACCGCGGTGACGGCCCATGGCAGCGATGGCCAGTCGTTCAAAGTCACCGGCGCCACGCTGGCGGACTTCGTCGCTCCGGGATTGCTCACCACGCCCTGCGGGTTGGAGATCTTTAACAACACCGTGTTCGTGTCCGACTACGCCACCGGCATCATTCATGCGTTTGACATGGCCGGGAACCGCATCAACTGGCTGGACACGGGCTTGGGCGCCAATGCGATCACGGGCATGCACTTCGGCCCGGACGGCAAGCTGTACTTCTGCGACCAGGCCAACGACCGCATTGTGCGCATTGACCCCTGACGCAGCTTACCGTGGGAAAGCTTACCGTGGGAAAGAGGGAAGGCGCCTTCGGGCGCCTTTCCTTTTGCTTGGGACCGCTACTGGTTGCCGGCCGGGGCCGAGCGCCCCAGCAAGGGCATCAGGTTCATGGCCACACGCTGCAGCACGGCATCGCGGGGGACAAAGCCCACGTCGCGGCTGTCGGCGTAGGCCAGCGCGTCGTGGTCAGCCAGGATGAGGAAGTGGCCATCGGGAATCACGGCCCCGTCCTTCACGTCGCCGGTCTGGCCAAAACCAAAGCCCACCCCCAGGGGTTCGCGCCCGCCCACGCTCATGGTGGGTCCGGTGCGGGCCAGTTTCTCGCCGGGCATACCGGCAACGCGGCCAATGAGCTGCTCGGGCGAGTCAAGGCCGGCCTTGGGGTTGCGGTACAGCACCACGTCGCCAAGGCGCGGCTCGCGCCACAGGTTCAGGGTCAGCAGAAGCACCGAGTCGCCCGGCTGAAGGCTCTCAATGGGCGTCTGGGGTGTCTTGATGGCTGGGTCGTACTGGCCGGGGAGGGTCATGACCTTGAAGCTGATGCCGATGTAGACCAGCAGCAGGCCCAGCACGCCAGCCATGACCCAGCGCAAGCGACGCGCCCAGCGGCGGACGCGGCCCACAACCGCCACGCGGCGGTCGGGAACAGTCTCGCTGGCGGGCAGTGGCATGGTGTGTCCCCCGGTTAGCGGCCCTTGAACCGGCGCGCAAGGTCTGCGATAGTGCTGTGCCTTTATACCCGTAAGCCGGCCAATTCGGACGGCGGGTACGTGGTTTCTGCACAGGAGCAGGACTTGGGGCTCTTCCGCAAAGCCGAGCGCAACATCGAAGCGCTGCAGACCATCACGGACACCAACACGTTCAAGCTCGTGCGCAAGATCGCCGAGGGCGGCATGGGCGCGGTCTACGATGCCATCCAGCTCGGGGCAGAAGGCTTCGAGAAGCGCATGGCCATCAAGACCGTCCTCGAGGACTTCTGTACTAACGACGAGTTCGTCGAGATGTTCATCGGCGAAGCCAAGCTGGTGGCGGACCTGATCCACCAGCACATCGTGCAGATCTACCAGCTCGGCAAGGTGGGCCGCCAGTACTACATGGCCATGGAGTTCATCCACGGCGTGAACCTTGAGCAGTTCATTGAGCGCCACCACCAGTACAAGAAGCGCATCCCCACCGAGCTTTGCGTCTACATTGCCAGCCGCGTCAGCCGCGCCCTCGAGTACGCCCACAAGAAGCGCAACCGGCAGGGCGAGTTGCTGGGCGTGGTGCACCGCGACATCAGCCCCAAGAACATCATGATTGACTCGGAGGGCGTCTGCAAACTGACGGACTTCGGCATCGCCAAGGCCCGCCACATCATGAAGGACAAGGAAGGCGACGTACTGATGGGCAAGGTGCAGTACATGAGCCCGGAGCAGGCCGCCTTTGAACAGACCGACGGCCGCAGCGACATCTTCAGCCTGGGCGTGGTGCTGTACGAGATGCTGGCGGGGCGCAACATCTTCTCGGATGACGACACGCTGGTGTGTATCGAGAACGTGCAGAAGAAGCCCATCCCGCCCATCAGCCACTACAACCCCAACGTGGACGACGACCTGCAGCGGGTGCTGGACCGCATGCTCGAGCGCGACCGCAACAAGCGCTACCAGGACGCGGGCGAATGCGCCACGGACCTGGAGTTCTACATCTACAAGGGTGGCTACGGGCCGACGTTCAGCACGTTGGCTGACTACCTGCAGCACCTGTTCCCGGAGTTCAAGCAGCAGGCTGCACGGTAGGCCGGCGCAAACGACTCGCTTCAAGACGCAGCCCGGCTCGCATGAGCCGGGCTGTTGCGCTTCTCGCCGCCTCCGTGTGAAGGGCCGGCGCACAAGGCGACGCCTGTTTGTTTGAAGAGTTCACCGGGAAATCCCGGAGAATTGCTGAAGTTTGCCCGGAACCGCCGCCGAACAAGGGGTAGGCGGAAATCGCCAGGACTTCCGGCAGCCCCAAGGAGCGCTGCCTTGTTGCGGGGGGTCAGACCCGCACACCCGATTGACACCAACCTGGGCCAGCGCGGGAGCGTTTGCCCCGGCCCCGCCTGAGGGCGGGTCCCTTCACCAAGACCCACCAACAAAACCTATCCCACTTGCCGGCGCGCCCTGACCAGCGCGCCGGCCCTTCTTTTTCGCGGGCGGTTCCGCTTGTGCCCGCCGGTGGCCGAACTAACGTCCTGCGGTCCACGGAGCCGTCATGGGTTCGCGCTTCCTGTTTGGCTTCAGCATGTTCTTTGCCCTGGTGGGCGTCCTGGCCGCGGACCACTTCCTCGGCTTCACCTGGGGCTTCTTCATCCTCTGTGTGGGCATGTGCCTGGGCGGCATCGCCGAGATGAACCGCATGTACCGCATGCGCGGGCTGCCCCTGGATGCCGGCCTGCTGTCCGTCTCCACTGTCGCCTTCCTGGTTTATGTCCAGTTGGTGGCCGCACCGCCGGAATTCGGCGTGCTGGCTGACCTGGCCACCGGGCAGCCCGACTACCTGCTCCCGGCGCCGGAGTCCCTGCGCGGCCTGACCCTGCTGGCGCCCGTGCTGGCTGCCGCCGTGTTTCCACTGGCGGGGCTTGCGCGCCGCGACGTCGCCAACCTAAGCCCTCGCATTGCCAACAACCTGGGGCTGCTGCTGTACATCACGGTGCCCATCGGCGTGATTCTGTGGCTGCGGCGTGTGCCGGGCAGCGGCGCCTGGATGCTGTACTTCCTGCTGGCTTCCAGCCGGCTGGGCGACGTGGGTGCTTACTTGATGGGCCGGGCGTTCGGGCGCCACAAGCTGATCCCCTATCTAAGCGCGGGCAAGACCATTGAGGGTGCCTTGTTCGGGCTGCTGTTCAGCGCCGGCGGCGGCGCGCTGGCGGCCCTGTGGGCGCTTTGGGCCACCGATGGCGCCATGAAGCCGCTTTTCGTTGAGTGGTGGTACGGCGCGATCCTTGGCGTGTTCATCGGCATTGCCGCCCAGGCGGGCGACCTTGTGGAAAGCGGCTTTAAGCGCGCGGCAGGCATCAAGGACAGCGGCCACCTGGTGCCCAGTTTCGGGGGCATCATGGACATCATGGACAACTTCATGCTGACCGGCCCGTTGCTGCTTGTGATTCTGGCCCTGTGGCGCATGTAGCACCAGTGCTGCATGCCTTTTGAAAACTGGGGATGTCAGATCTGTCCCGATGAAGCACCAGGCCGCGACAGCTAGCGTTGCAAGAAGCCCATAGGTTCATCTGTCTTGAACCGCTAGCAGGGCGTTGAAAAAGTCCTTTTCAACGCCCTGCCCGGCCCGCGCGGCTGCACGGGCCGGTCGGCGAGCGGCTTCACGCCGCGAGCCGGGCAGTTGCTTTCCGTTGAGGAAGGCGCCAACG
>JADLBZ010000213.1 GCA_020847415.1 Planctomycetota bacterium | reverse complement strand
GCCCGTCTGGGCTGTGGCCGGCGGCGTGCACAACGGTGCGCTGTATGTACTCAACGGCTGGGACAGCAGCATCAAAGCCACCTCGCGGCTGCAGAAGTTCTCGCCGGGTGTGGGCGGAACGGGCGGCACGATCAACCAGATGGCTACGCCGGACAACGCCTCGGGCTATCACAGCGGCGTGTTCCACGACGGGAAGCTGTGGTTCTTCACCGGGCGGGATTCGTACGCGGCGGTGCCGAAGTACGCGCTGCGCTACAGCCCTTGACCGGCTGAAATGGGGTTGACGGGTGCCGATTCAGGGGCATACTCGGATAATCAGATATTCATAGCCGCTTAGTGTCTTCCGCGGAGGGTTCCATGGCTGATCAACCGCATGTCGCTGTCACGGAAGGGGCCGACGACGGCCCGGTCCACTGGCTGCAGAAACTGCTCGACAACCCGTGGCTGTTGCTCTTCCTGGGCGTCGTGGTGCCCACCCTCTCCTACACCGTGTGGGGATGGGTCGAGTTGGTCCTGATGAAGAAGGCCGAACTGCCGTAAGCGGGCGCTGAAGCCGCAACTTGGTGCGCCAAATAACGGGGGAACTCCATGAGTATCTTTGCTGTGCCTGCCGGCTGGCTGAAAGCGCCGCACGGGGCTGAGCGCACTTGGCTTGCCATTGCGCTGCTCTGGTGCCTGGTGCTTTCCGTAATGATGCCTTACTGGCACCTGAAGGGTAAGCAAACCAGCTCGGGCGAGGCCTACGATGTGGAGCCGGGCGAGTTCAATGCCCGCGTCGAGAAGTTCGTACGCGACGGCAAGGTGGACGTGCGCAACGGCATCCCGGTGGTTGAAGCGCCCCCCGGCGGCCACGCCTACCTGATTGGCCGTTCCTGGACCTGGTACCCCATCCTGAAGCTGAAGAAGGGCGTCGAGTACAAGCTGCACGTCTCGTCGCTGGACTTCCAGCACGGCTTCAGCCTGCAGGGCAAAGCCGGCCAGGGCCTGAACATGAACTTCTCGGTGCTGCCGGGGTATGACCACGTCCTGACCATCACGCCCACCAGCGCAGGCGAGTTCAACATCATCTGCAACGAGTTCTGCGGCATGGGCCACGAGAAGATGACCGGTCTCATTGTGGTGGAAGAATAGGGGGCGCGCACATGGGTATCCTGACGTCCGACAACAGCCGCGTCTGCGACACCACGGGCCTCAAGGTGTGCCTGCAGAGCGAAATGCTGATCAAGCTCAACGCGGTGGTTGCCGTGGTGTGCCTGCTGATCGGTGTACTGGCCGCCTTTGGCCTGGCGCTGACCCGCTGGGAGACCATCGGCCTGCTTGACCCGCTGATGTACTACCGGTTCACCACCGTGCACGGCCTGAACATGCTGATCTTCTGGATCCTGTTCATGGAGATGGCGATTCTGTACTTCGCCGGCACCGTGCTGCTGAACAACCGCAATGCCTCCAGCCTGCTCAGTTGGGGCCAGTTCGGTCTCATGTTAATAGGCATGGGCATGGTGAATTACTCGGTCTTCACGGGCCGGGCCGACGTGATGATGACCAGCTACGTGCCCCTGCGCGCGGAGCACGAGTTCTATCTGGGCACAATCCTGTTTGCGGTGGGCGCCTTGCTGGGCACCACCAACTTCTTTGCCAACCTCTACGTCGCCAAGCGCGACAAGACCTACAAAGGCTCGATCCCGCTGGTGGTGTTTGGCGCTTTGGCGGCGGCCATCATCGCCGTGTTCACCATCCTGCACGGCGCTGTGGCGCTGGTTCCCACCTGGCTGTGGAGCATCGGCATGATGGAGGCCCCGGACGCAGGCTGGTATCGCCTTCTCTGGTGGGGCCTAGGCCACCCCTCGCAGCAGATCAACGTCTGCGCCATGGTTGCGGTGTGGTACCTGCTGGGCACCCTCACGGTGGGCGCCAAGCCGCTGAACCAGGCTGTCTGCCGTACCGCATTCCTGCTCTACATCCTGTTCATCAACCGGGCGTCGGAGCACCACCTGCTGGTGGACCCGGGCCTGTCCGCTGAACACAAGATGTGGAACACCAGCTACGCGCTGTATCTGGCTGTGCTGGCCAGCATGATCCACGGCTTCACGGTTCCGGCCTCGCTGGAAGTCGCGCAGCGCAAGAAGGGCCACGGCGGCCTGTTCGGGTGGCTGGCCAAGGCGCCTTGGGGCGACCCGGGTTTTGCGGCGCTGTTCGTGTCGCTGGTGATCTTCGGCTTCGGCGGCGGCATCACGGGCGTCACCCTGGGCACGCACCAGATCAATATCGTGGCCCACAACACCCTGCGCATCCCCGGCCACTTCCACATGACCGTGGCGGGCGGCACGTCGCTGGCCTTCATGGGCCTGGCCTATTACGTGGTGCCCCTGATCTTCCGCAAAGAGTACTCCTTCCGGGGCTTGGCGCGCATCCAGCCGTACATCTTCGGACTGGGCATCTCGATCATGGCCATCGGCATGACGCTGGCCGGCTCGCTGGGTGTGCCTCGCCGCCACCCGGACATTGACTTCACCGACGCGGCCATCAAGGCTGACCTCAGCGCGGCGAGCCCGTTCATGGCCCTGGTTGGCATCGGCGGGTTCATTGCCGCCACGGGTGCCCTGATCTTCATCCTGCTCACGGTGCACGCGGTGTTCCTGGGCGCCAGCAACAAGGGTCGCGCCATGACGAGCTGGCAGAAGCCCGAGCAGGACAAGCTGACCAGGGACCTGATGTCCACGAACTGGAACCCGGAAGGCGCCGGTCTCAAGCCGAGTGGAACGTCTGTGCTGACGTTGCTGTTGCTGGCCGCGTTCGCGATTTACTACTTCGCGAACTGGAAGGCGCTGGCCGACGTGTGGCACGTGAGCTAGGCAGCAAGCAGGTCCCGGTCGGGCAAAGGCCGGGAGCATTGCAGCGGGCCCCGCGGGGTTGGGACCAGACCCACGGGGCCCGCATGCAGCACAGGGGCGGGCAGCTTCCGGGCCGGGAAGACGACCATGCAGCACGACGCCCAGCAACCAGATGCAGACGCCCAGGGCCTCTTGGGCCGGTTCTTCCACACCTGGCGCTTTCCGGTGTTTCTATTTGCGGCGCTGGCCTTCTATGGCGCGGTGACCGCGGCCATCCTGGCCATCCCGCCCGGCGACGGAGCCTTGGGTGGCTTTGCCCGCGACTTCCGGCGCTGGTGCCTGGACAGCGACACTGATGGCAGCGCAGTCAATGCCGGCTTCGTCATTCCATTTGTGACCGTGCCCGTGGTGCTGGTGTTGGCCACCGTGGCCATCTACTGGGGCCAGTTTCGCGGCGTGCGCGGCAACTGGCGCGGGGTAATGCGTTTCGCCGCCCTGGGCGTGGCGGCAGACCTGCTGCTGGCCTCCGGCCTGGCCCTCTATGACCCGCTGCCCAGCCCCGAGACCGGCGACTTCGGCGACCGGCCCTTCCCCGCCGAGAAACTGCGCACAGCCATGACCTGCCCGCAGTTCCGCCTTGTTGACCAGCGCGGCAAGCCCGTTTCGCCGCAGGACTTCTCCGGCAAGGTGGTGGTGCTGACCGGCATCTATGCCCGCTGCGGCTTCACGTGACCGACTATCCTGTCCCAGGTCAAGCGCGCCGTGGGCGCGCTCTCTGAAGCCGAGGCAGCGGATGTCCGGGTCATTGCGGTGACCCTGGACCCGGATTACGACACGCCCGAGGTGCTGGCCGGCCACGCCGTGCGCAACGACCTGCGGCTGCCGACTTACCACCTGGTGACGGGCGAAGGGGCCGCCGTCACGGACGCCCTGGACCAGATGGGCATTCGCCGCACCTGGAACCCCGAGAAGCAGGCCATTGACCACACCAACCTGTTCCTGCTGATTGACCGCAACGGCAAGGTGGCCTATCGCTTCAGTATCGGCGAAACCCAGGAGCGCTGGCTGACCGAAGCCCTGCACATCCTGTGCGCCGAGCCGGAGCCCCGCCCGTGAGCAACCCTGCAACCCAGCAAGCGGGCGCGGCGCCAGCCGCGATCCCCACCCATTCGCGTTCGCGGGTTGCCGAAACCCGCGGTGACGAGCCCTTGCGCGGCGATGCCGCGCTTGCCCTGGGCGACCGCGCCTGGTTGCGCGCGGAGACCCTGCTGGGCCTGCTGCTGCCGCGCAACGCCAACCCCCTGGCCTGGACGGGGGCACTTTCGGCTTGGTCGTTCTTTGTGGCAGCGGCCAGCGGCGTGTTGCTGCTGTTCTGGTACGACGCCAGCGTGAACCTGGCCTATGACTCGATTGCCGCCATGGAGGCCCAGCCCTGGGGCGGCGGCTTCCTTCGCACGCTGCACCGCTACAGCTCGGACGCCTGCGTGCTGTTTGCCGTGCTGCACGGCCTGAAGGTGCTGTTGGCCCGGCGCCTGACCGGCGCTCGCGCGCTGGCCTGGGTCAGCGGCCTCTTGTTGCTGGGGCTGATCTGGCTGGACGGCTGGCTGGGCTATTGGCTGACCTGGGACCAGCGCGCGCAGGCGGTGGCGGCGGCCTCGGCCCGGGTGCTGGATGCGCTGCCCCTGTTCCCGGAGCCCCTGCAGCGCTCGTTGCTGACCAACGCTGATGTGAACACGCTGATCTTCTTTGTCATCTTCTTTGTGCACGTACTGCTGCCGGTGCCGCTGTGCATCCTGCTCTGGATTCACCTGGTGCGGGTGCGCAAGCCGCGCCTTCTGCCGCCGCGCGGGTTGGCCATCGGCGTCACGGTGGCCATGGCGGTGCTGAGCGTGCTGCTGCCTGCCCAGCTTGCCGGGCGCGCCGACATGGCTGTCTACCCAGAGGGTTTTGACATTGACTGGTTCTACCTGGTGGCGCTGCCCCTGGCCGAACGCCTGCCCGGCTGGGCCTTCTGGGCGGTGGCTGCGGGGTCGCTGGTGGTGCTCAGCTCGTTGCCCTGGGTGCTGGCGCGCAAGCGGCGCCCGCCGGCCACGGTGGACACGCGTCGCTGTGGCGGGTGCACGCAGTGCGTGCAGGACTGCCCCTACGATGCTGCCACGATGGTGGTGGCCGATGGCCGCGAGCATAAGGTCTCGCTGATTGACCCCAACCGCTGTGTGTCGTGCGGCGTGTGCGTGGGGAGCTGCGACCCCGGCGCCATAGACTTCGAGACCCTGGACCGCCGCGAAGTCCGCCAGCGCATAGACCGCTGGCAGCGCGAACAGCCGGCCCTGAACGTGGCCTTCCTGTGTGCCGACAGCGCAGGCCGGGCCTTTGCCTTCAACGAACAATCCGGCGAAGCGCCTGAATTGCCTGGCTGGCGCGTGGTAGGGGTGCCGTGCGCTTCGTGGCTGCACTTCGGCATGGTGGAACAGGTGACGCGCAAGGGCGGGCGCGTGCTGCTTTCGGGCTGTGGGGGCGTGGAGCCGCGCTGCCGCCTGGGCTCGGAGATCACGGCCCTGCGCGAGGCAGGTGAACGCGAGCCGCACTTGCGTAATGCTCGAATCCCGGCGGCGTCGTTTGCCTTTGTGGAGTTCAACTCCGTGCAGGCCAAGGGCCTGAAGGCCGCCGCGGCGAAGCTGGCAGATGGCGCCGCGCCGGCCGCGCCCGCGCTGCCTCTGTGGCGCGTGGCGGCGGGCGCTGTGCTGGCCCTGCTGGTGTTCGGCGGCGCCACCTGGTTGCTCTCGGACTTCGCCTACCTGGAGCCCGCGCGCCCCGGCAGCGCGCTGGTGGTGTCCTTCAAGCAGGCGGGCGCCCAGACAGAAGAAGGCGAGGCTGTCCAAAGCACCCTGCCCCACATGCAGGGCATGAAGAAGCGCGTCGAGCTGCTGCCGGTACGCCTGCGCGTGAGCGTGGACGGGCAGGTGGTGCACGAGGCCAGCTACGAGGCGCGAGGCGTGCGCAAGAACAGCGCCAGCATCGCCATTGAGGAACTGGCAGTTGCGCCCGGGCTGCACCGGGTGCGCATTGAAATCGGCTCCACGGCCGATGCCGCCCAGTACAACTTCGCGGCGGAAGAGACGCTGGAGTTCGGCGCGGGGAGGCGGCGGGTGGTGCAGTTTGAGGAAAGCACGGGCTTCCGGTGGGAATAGGAGCCTGTTTGGAAACCCGTTCGCGGGCGCTTTCGGGCAGCGAAGTTCGCGGTACTTCGGCTGCCTCACCGCATGTGGCCGCATGCCACACTTCGGCCCGGCAGCCTTGTCCCGCTCGTTCGGCTCTCCGAAATCGCCGTCGCTCAGAGTTTCCAAACAGGCTCTGCGAAACGTGCCGGCAGGCACAGCAAAGAAGGCCCCGGTAGGGGCCTTTTTCAGTTGCGGGAGGGCTTGTAATCGGATAAACAGATATTAGTAGCTGAAATACGATATATCGTTCTACAGGGAAGGGCCGGCGGCTGGCTTCGCCCGCCGCGTCAACAGGGAACTGGTACTCAGAAAGGGGGCATCGTCATGGGACTTCGCAGATTCACATGGCTGGCGGCTTCAGCGGCTTTGGCCGTCGGGTTCGTCGCCGCTTCAGGGTGCGGGCCGCAGGGCAGCGGCAACAAGCCCGTCGGCAACGCGCCGGGCAACGCGGCCGGCACCGCAGGCACAGGCGGCGGCGCGGCCGATGGCGCGCTGCTCAGTGCTGCCGAGATGGAGACCGCCAAGGACATCTACTTTGACCGCTGCGCAGGCTGCCACGGTGTGCTGCGCAAGGGCGCCACGGGCCCCAACATCGAGCCTGCCTCGACCAAGCCCAAGGGCACCGAGTACCTCAAGAAGATCATCAACGACGGCACCGACAAGGGCATGCCGGAGTGGGGCAAGTCCGGCACCCTGAACGCCCAGGACGTGGACCTGATGGCCCGCTACATCCAGGTGGACCCGCCCGCTCCGCCGGAATGGAGCCTGAAGGACATGAAGTCCAGCCACAAGGTGCTGGTGCCTGTGGCCCAGCGCCCGAGTGCGCCGCCCCCGGGACGCAACTGGCAGAACTACTTTGGCGTCATCCTGCGTGACGTGGGCAAGGTGGCCATCATTGACGGCGACACCAAGAAGGTCATCAGCATCGTCAAGAGCGGCTTTGCGGTGCACATCCTGCGCACGTCGGCTTCGGGCCGCTACTTCTACACCATTGGTCGCGACGGTCGCGTGACCCTGATTGACCTGTGGATGGAGAAGCCCGACACGGTGGCCGAAGTCAAGGCCGCCAACGACGCGCGCTCGATTGACACCAGCAAGTTTGAGGGCTTCGAAGACAAGTACGCCATCGTGGGCGGCTACTGGCCCCCGGTCATGGCGGTGCTGAAGGGCGACACCCTGGAGCCGATCCGGGTTATCTCGACCTCCAGCTACGAGATTGACGAAGGCACGTTCGTGCGCGAGGCGCGCGTGGCGGCCATTGTGTCGGACCACCACCACCCCACCTGGGTCGTCAACATCAAGGAAGCCGGCCAGATCTGGCTGGTGGACTACAGCAAGCTGGGCGACGGCGAAGGCACCGTCAGCATTGACCAGATCCGCGCCGAGCGCTTCCTGCATGACGGCGGCTGGGACACCAGCAAGCGCTATTTCCTGGTGGCGGCCAACGCCCGCAACAAGGTCAGCATCATTGACACGCAGAGCCAGAAGCTGGTCAAGAACCTGGACACCGGCGGCGTGAAGCCTCACCCCGGCCGCGGCGCCAACCTGGTGCACCCGCAGTTCGGGCCGCTCTGGGCCACCGGCCACGTGGGCAGCAACGACGTGACCTTCATCGGCACTGACCCTGATGGCCACCCGGACAACGCCTTCAAGGTCGTCAAGAAGGTACAGCTCCCGGGCGACGGCGGCGGCAACCTGTTCATCAAGACGCACCCGAACAGCCAGCACATCTACTGCGACCGCCCGCTGCACCCGGACGTGACCCTGGCCGACAGCATCTTCGTACTGGACAAGAACTCGTTCGAGCACAAGAAGACGCTGACGATCCCGGAGCAGTTCCGCGGCCACAAGGCGGTGCACCTGGAGTTCAACAAGGACGGCAACGAGATCTGGGTCTGCGCCTGGGGCAAGAAGAGCGGCACCGGCGCCATCCTGGTCTATGACGACAAGACGCTGGAGCTGAAGGCCACCATTACGGACCCCGAACTGGTGACGCCGACCGGTCACTTCAACGTCTGGAACACCGTGAAGGACATCTACTAATCACGGCTGGTTGCTATAAGACGGGGGGCGCTCAGGAAGGCGCCCCCCGTGCAGTTGGGCAACATGGCGGCGCAGCCGCCGAGAACGAGGAGACAACATGAAGAAGGTGATGGTGATGGTTCTGGCGGTGGCTGCCGCGGGCGCGTTTGTGGCCGGCTGTGGCGGCGGCAACACGGCGGGCAATGCGGCCCCGGCCAAGGTCACGCGGCCCGAGCCCAAGGGCGACTACAAGGGCAAGAAGATGCCCGAGACCGCCAACGCCGAGGCGGCGGCAAACACATGGAAGGCGAACTGTGCGAGCTGCCACGGTGAAGGTGCTGCGGGTGACGGCTCGCTTGGGAGCGGTCTGAACCCCAAGCCGACGGACCTGACCGCTGCGGCGTTCCAGGACGCAGTGGGGGACGACTACCTGTTCTGGCGCATCAGCGAAGGCAACCCGGACATGATGTTTGGGAACACGAGTGGCATGAGGGGGTTCTCTAGCGAAATCAAGGAAGAGGACCGCTGGAACCTGGTCAAGTTCATCCGCAGCAAGAAGAAGTAGTTCTCGCCGCAAGTCACAAAGGGGCGCGGTTTACCGCGCCCCTTCTGCGTCAGATTCCCGCTCGCTCAGGGTTCTGACTCAGGCTCTATGCCTTCATGAGGCCGGCGGTTCCGCGGGTGGCGGGCCCAGCGGCGGCTCAGGCCGGTTCTGCTTGGCGCGCAGGTACAGCCACGCAAGCATCATCACAATGGCGAACATCGCCATTCCGCCAAAGAACATCTCCAGCGTTGCATTCGGCCCCTGCTGGGCCGTCCCGGCTGCGTTGGCGGCTGCATTGGCGGCGTTGATCAAGGGGCACCGCCGGGGTCCGCGAACTTCGCCAGCGCGGCAGGCAGGCCGGGCATCAAGCCGGTGGGGTCGTCCATCAGCAGGCGGCGGCTGGTCTCGCCGGCGACTTCCATGCGCACGTGCACAAAGCGGCGGGGCCAGTGGGCGCGCCAGATGTCGGCCCATTCAGCCACGGTGACTTCGCCCGATGCGTGCATGGCCTCCAGCATCTCGCCGGGCAGGTCCGGTGAGTCTGAGAGGCGGTAAAAGTCCATGTGGTTCAAGGGCAGGCGGCCACCGCGATAGGTCTGCATCAGGGTGAAGGTGGGACTGCGCAGCCCCTGCCAGCATTCAATGCCCAGGCCCAGGGCAATGCCCTTGACGAGCTGCGTTTTGCCCGCACCCAGCACGCCGTCCAGGGCAATGAAGGCGCCCGGTGTGGCGGCAGCCCCCAGGACGGCGCCGATTTCCAGCGTCGCTTCTCGCGAGGGGCTCAGCAGGGCCGGCACAGCCATGGGCGTCAGCGGGCTTCCATGGCCGTCTTGGAGAACGCGGCGTCAAAGTCCACCGGGTACTTGCCGCTGAAGCAGGCGGTGCAGAAGTCATCCTTGGCCTGCACGGCGCCAAGCATGCCCTCGGTGGAGAGGTAAGCGAGGCTGTCAATCTGCAAGTACTGGCGAATCTTCTCGACCGTTTCGAGCTGGTTGGCGATCAGCTCCTTGGGGTCAGGGAAGTCAATGCCATAGAAGCAGGGGTGGCGGGTAGGAGGGCAGGAGATCCGCAGGTGCACTTCCTTGGCGCCGGCGTCGTAAAGGCGCTTCACGCGGCCCTTGCTGGTGGTGCCGCGGATGACGCTGTCGTCCACCACCACCACGCGCTTGCCGGCCACCACGTCGCGCACGGCATTGAGCTTGATCTTCACGCCGATGTCGCGCTGGCCCTGGGTGGGGGCAATGAAGGTGCGGCCCACGTAGTGGTTGCGGATGAAGCCTTGCTCCAGGGGCAGGCCCGACTGCTCGGCATAGCCTTGTGCCGCGCTGGTGCCGGAATCAGGCACGGGCACCACAATGTCGGCCTGGGCAGGTGCCTCAATGGCGAGCCGGCGGCCCATGGCCTTGCGCGAAAGGTGCACGTTGCGGCCAAAGACGCGGCTGTCGGGGCGGGCGAAGTAGACGTGCTCAAAGATGCAGTGGGCGGTGCGCGTCTCGGGTGCCCAGCGGGTGCTGGTGAGGCCGTTGGCGTCCACACGCACCAGTTCGCCGGGCTCCACATCGCGCACGTACTTCACGCCCAGCATGTCAAAGGCGCAGGTCTCGCTGGCAAACACCCAGGCGTCTTCCAGGCGGCCGATGGCGAGCGGCCGGAAGCCCTGGGGGTCGCGGGCTGCATACATGCAGTCGTTGCGCAGGAACAGGAAGCTGAAGGCGCCCTTCATGCGGCGCAGGGCGGCGGCAATGGGCTCTTTGCCGTTCTTGATCTCGGGGCGCGCCATCAGGTGCAGGACGACTTCGCTGTCGCTGGTGGTCTGGAAAATGCTGCCCAGCTCCTCGAGCTCGCGTCGCAGCTCCCAGCCGTTGGAAAGGTTGCCGTTGTGGGCAACGCTGATCTGCCCGCCGGAGTAGTCCACGGTAATGGGCTGGGCGTTTCGCACGTTGCTGCTGCCCGCCGTGGAGTAGCGGGTGTGACCCATGGCGATGCTGCCCTGGAACTTGCTGAAGAAGTCGTCGTCAAAGACTTCGCCGACCAGTCCCATGCCCAGGAAGCTCTTGATACGGTCCGCCATCACGCAGGCAATGCCCGCGGACTCCTGCCCGCGGTGCTGCAGGGCGAACAGGCCGTAGTAGGTCAGTTCCACGGCGCGGCTGTGGTTGAAGATGCCGAACAGTCCGCATGCCTCGCGGGGATGGTCGCTGGTGCAATGTTCCAAGGCTGCCTCGCTGGTCAGGCCGCCGTTTATAGCAACCGCCGCGCGGCGCGGAATGCGGTGCCCTGGATGGTCCCTGACGACGCGGGAATAGACTTGGCATTGCGTGCATTAAAGTGCATACATGCATTGGTGCACACCCACCTCGCGGAGATTCCCATGAACAACCCCGAAACCCTTCGTGGCCAGGTTTCTGATGCCTACGCCAAGGCCATTCAAGGCAAGGGCTCCTGTTGCGGCCCTTCCTGCTGTAGCGACCGCCAGGGTTACGCCGCGCAAGTGGGGTACGCCGAGGCCGAAACGCAGGCACTGCCCGCGCACGCCGTGGAAAGCACGTTCGGCTGTGGCAACCCGCTTTCTTTTGCCGGCGTGAAGGAGGGACAGACCGTGCTGGATCTCGGCAGCGGTGCCGGCCTGGACCTGCTGCTGGCGGCACAGAAGGTCGGGCCCACGGGCCGCGTCATTGGTGTGGACATGACTGATGCCATGCTGCAGGCGGCCCGGCGCAACCTGGATCGCGCGGGTGTGTCCAATGTGGAACTGCGCAAGGGCATCATTGAGGCCTTGCCCGTGGAGTCAGGCAGCGTGGACTGGGTGATCTCGAACTGCGTGATCAACCTGTCGCCGGAAAAACACCGTGTGTTTGCCGAGATTGCCCGGGTGCTGAAGCCCGGCGGGCAGATGCGGGTCTCGGACCTTGTCGCGCAGGACCTGCCGCCCTGGGCACAGAAGATGGCGGGACTGGTCACCGCCTGCATCGGCGGCGCCGTCACCGAGGAAAAGTACCTCCAGGGCCTGCGCGAGGCGGGCCTGCACGAGGTGCAGGTCGTGGCCCGCCAGCACTATGATTCCGACCAGGTGCTGGGCCTGCTGTCGGGTCTGTCTCCGGCAGAGGCCGCGTCTGCCGCTTCATTGACGCCGCAGCAGGTCGCGCAGTCACTGGCGGGGCGAGTCTGGAGCGCCACCTTCCATGCCTCGAAGGCGTGAAATCAAGCCCCGGCGCGTGGCCGAGACGGCCGCCGCCGCGTGCTGCCCCAACGGCGGATTGCCGCCTGAGGCCCTGAACGACCTGGCTGCCGAGCTGGACGTGCTGTTCTTTCGTGCCCTCAGCGAGCCCATCCGGCTGGAGTTGTTGCGGCTGGTGATGCACCAGGGGCCGCTGGACGTGGAAAGCGCCGCGGAGGCATTCCCGCAGGACCGATCGGTCATCTCCCGTCACCTGGCGGCGCTGCGCGCGGCGGGCCTGCTGCGTTCGGTCAAGCTGGGCCGCCGCGTCATCTACGAAGTGAACGGCGCGGCCATTCTGCTGCGGCTGGAGACCCTGTTGCGGCGCATGAGGGCCGCCGTGGAAGCGTGCTGCCCCGGGCAGTTGCCGGCGGGCGCCTGAGCCCCGCTCCTGCTTGACCCTGCTGGTCGCGTCGCTATGATGCGCGCCACGTTTTGGGCAGATATGTCCCGGAGCGGCCGCAAGGCGCGCTCCGTTTTGTTTCTGTCGCACGCAAGTTTGGGTAGGACGCTACGGAGTGCATGGACAATGGCTGCGCAGATTAACGGTACGGAAGTGTTGCGGTTTGTGGAGATGATCTCGCGCGAGCGCTCGATTGAGCGCAATGAGGTCATCAAGTCCATCGAGCAGGCCATGATCGTGGCCCTGCGCAAGCGCGTGGAAAACCCGGACTCGTTGGTAGTAAGCCTGAACCCGGAGTCCGGAGCCATCACGGCGCGCGAGAGCGACTTTGACGGCAACGAGCGCGACGTGGACTTCAGCGAGATGGGCCGCATTGCCGCCCAGACCTTCAAGCAAATCTTCGTGCAGAAGAACCGCGAAGCCGAGCGTGACAACGTCTACGACAAGTACATCAAGCTCAAGCGAGAGATCCGCAGCGGCACCGTGCAGCGCATGGAAGGTCCCAACTACATCGTCAACCTGGGCGACGCGGAGGCGTTCTTTCCCCGCAAGGAGCAGGTGCCCACGGAAAGCTACACGGTGGGCGAGCGCGTGCGCGGCCTGATCCTGGACGTGCGCAAGCAGGGCCAGAAGGTGAAGATCATCCTTTCGCGCACGCACCCGGATTTTGTCAAGAAGCTCTTTGACCTGGAAGTGCCCGAGGTCGGCGAGCGCATCATCGAGATCAAGGCCATCGTCCGCGAGCCCGGCTACCGCAGCAAGGTGGCGGTGGCCAGCTACGACGCCAAGGTAGATGCCGTGGGCGCCTGCGTGGGCGTGCGCGGCAGCCGCATCAAGGGCATCATTGACGAGCTGAACAACGAGAAGATTGACATCATCCGCTGGAACGAGAGTGCCGAGGTGCTGATCACCCACGCCCTCAAGCCCGCGCGGGTGGACAGCATTACCCTGGACTACGATGCCCGCCGCGCCCGCGTGGTGGTGCCGGACGACCAGCTCAGCCTGTCCATCGGCAAGCGCGGCCAGAACGTGCGGCTGGCGGCACGGTTGTGCAAGTGGGACATTGATATTGTCACGGTCAGCCAGGAACAGGACTGGCGCAAGCGCACGCTCGAGAAGTTCCGTGCCCTGCCGGGCGTGGACGAGCTGCTGGCCGAGGCCCTGTTCAACTCGGGCTTCGACAGCTACGGCGACATCCTGCAGGCCGGCCCCGAGGCCATGATGAAGGTGCCCGGCATCAGCATTGATTCGGCGGCGCAGATCATCCAGTACGTCATGGATCACCCCGAGCCCCCGGAAGAGATCAAGGACGTGGTGCACGCCGACGGCGCCCAGCGCCGTGCCGACAACACGTTTGTCGAGCCTGGCCAGGAGCTGGAGGAAGCGGACGACGGCGAAGGCGGCGACGGCAAGGCGACGCCTTCGGTTCCGGCGGATCCCTTTGCCAGGGCAGCCGAGTACGCGGCCCAGGCTCCGCAGCGCGAACCGGTGCGGGACCCCTTCCGGAACCCGTAAGGGGCCTTGGACCGGCATCTGCCCTTGGGGCAGAAGTTTGCTAGAAGGGCCGGGCTACCCGGCAGGCAGTGCGGTCACGCTGTGCAGTGCGGTCATGCTGTATGGACAGGAAGGAAGCACGGAAGTCGATGTCTGTAAAACCAGCCGAACCAGTCGAGAATACGGCCCACATCCAGGCCCACGTCGTCTACAAGCACCTCGGCCTCACGCTGAAGGACCTGAAGACGAAGTGCGCCGAGATCGGCATTGATGTCAAGGGCGCCGTCCACAAGTTTACGGACGAAGATGTCGCCCGCATCCGCAAGCACCTGGGCGTGATACAGCCCGTGCCCGGTGAGACCGTGGTGCAGGAAGTTGCGCCGCCTGCGGAGACTGCCCCCGAGGCCGCCGCCCTGCCCAGGGTGGAAGACGAAGAAACCCGCCGCAAGTCCGCCGAAGAGGACGCCCGCCGACAGGCGGAGGCAGAGACCCGGCGGGTGCAGGAAGCCGAGCAGAACCGCCGCACCGGCGTAGCTGCGCGCCTGGGCGTGAAGCCCGAGGTGCTGGAGTATGTGGGGCAGCTGCTGGGCATCAACGTGGAGAACGAGGCCGAGGTGGACGAGGCCACGATCCAGCGTGCCCAGAAGCTGGAGTCCGTGTTCAAGATTGCCGAGGAGTACAAGGCGCCGGCGCGCGACGTGGTCAACATGGCCCGCGCCATCGGCCTGGACATCGGCCGCAAGGGGTTCAAGGGCCTGTCGCCCAACGAGACTTTCATGCTGCGGGCCCTGGTGAAGCAGAAGTTCACCACCGTGGAGCAGCGCCTCAAGGAAGTGACTGCCGTGGTGGCGCCCGCCTACAAGCCGGCCCCTCCCACCGGCAACAAGGCTGAGACACCCCGGGAAGAAACCCGCCAGCGCGAGCGCCCCGCACGCCCGGCCCGCGAGGGCCAGCCGGCGCAGGGCGGCGGCAGCGGCGGTACAGCCGCGGTGGCCCTGCCGGAGCGCTTCCGCAACGCGGGCGGCGGTAGTGACGACCGCAGCGGGCGCAAGGGCCGCGAGCGCTTCGAGATTTCGCAGATTGCCTTTGACCGGCCCCGCGGTGCCGCAGGCCGCCGGCGTGGCAAGCGCGGCGAGGAAGTCCAGGTCGAGGAGAAGAAGCCCGAACTGCCGACCGGCCCGCTGACAGTGGAAATGCCGCTGAACCTGCGGCAGCTTTCCGAGGCCATGGGCGTCAAGACCAGCGAGATCATGGCGCGCATGATGAAGGAAGGCCTGCCGCTGATCCGCATCAACGACACTCTCAGCAAGGACTTGATCGAGCAGATCGGCATCATCTTCGAGCGCCAGGTCACCGTGCAGGAGCCCAAGGGCGCCGAGGAACTCATCCAGGAGCAGCTCGACGTCTTTGACGAGGCCGCCGGCGAGGAAACGCCCCGCGCACCCGTGGTCACCATCATGGGCCACGTGGACCACGGCAAGACCAGCCTGCTGGACGCCATCGCCACCATGGAGCGCGCTGCCGGCGAGTCCGGCGGCATCACCCAGCACATCGGCGCCTTCCGTGTGGACATGGTGTCGCAGGACGGCAAGGTGCGGCCCGTGCTTGCGGGCGAGAACGTCGAACAGGGCAAGCGCATCCGCGTCACGTTCATTGACACGCCGGGCCACGAGGCATTCACGGCCATGCGTGCCCGCGGCGCCACGGTAACGGACATTGCCGTGATCGTGGTTTCTGCCGACGATGGCGTGATGCCCCAGACGCAGGAAGCCGTCAGCCACGCGCGCGCTGCAGGCGTCGAGATCGTGGTGGCCATCACCAAGGTGGACAAGCCCGAGGCCAACGTGATGAAGGTGCGGCAGCAGCTTGCCGGCCTGAACCTGATGAGCCCGGACTGGGGCGGCAACACGGAAATCGTCGAGGTTTCCAGCATCACCAAGCAGGGCCTCGATACGCTGATCCAGGTACTCTCGGACATGTCCGAGCTGCTGGAGCTGAAGGCTGTTCACGAAAAGCCCGCCGTGGGCACGGTGCTGGAAGCGCACCGCGACCCGGGCCGCGGCATTGTGGCCACCATGCTGGTCAAGGAAGGCACCCTGCGTCGCGGCGACGTGGTGGTGGCGGGCCACGGCTATGGCCGCGTGCGCGCCATGCAGGAAGCGCGCGGCGACGGCCTGCATCCGCTGGACGTGGCCGGCCCGGCCACGGCTGTCGAGGTTGCCGGCCTGGACGAGTTGCCCGAGGCGGGCAGCCTGTTCCATGGCATGAAGGACATTAAGAAGGCCGCCGAGATTGCCGCCATGGTGCGGATGCAGGAACGCGAGCTGGAACGCTCGCGCGGCTTCAGCCTCGAGGAATGGGCGCGTGCCAAGGCCGGTCAGCAGGTCAAGGAACTGGTCGTCGTGCTGAAGTGCGACGTGCAGGGCAGTGCCGAGACCATCCGCAAGGAACTGGAGAAGCTGCAGCACGACGAAGTGCGCGTGAAAGTCATCCACGCCGCGGTCGGCCAGATTACCACGACCGACGTGCACCTGGCCGAGGCTGCCGGCGGCATCGTGCTGGGCTTCCATGTGGGTGTGGACGGCAAGGCCCGTGAGCTGGCCGACAACCACCACGTGGACCTGCGCACCTACGAGATCATCTATCGCCTGATTGACGAAGTGCGCGACGCACTGGGCGGCTTGCTGGCGCCCGAGGTGGTCGAGGTTTACCTGGGCAGCGCCGAGGTGCGCCGCATGTTCAAGATCAGCAAGGTGGGCCGCGTGGCCGGCTGTATGGTCACCCGCGGCGTCATCAAGCGCGATGCCAAGATCCGCGTGGTGCGCGAGGGCGCGGTGATCTACCAGTCGGACATCGTGAGCCTGAAGCGCGAGAAGGACGATGCGTCCGAGGTGCGCGAGGGCTTCGAGTGCGGTATCCAGGTGCGCAACTACGATGACGTGAAGGAAGGCGACATTCTGGAAGCCTTCCGCATTGAAGAGCGCCGGCGCAGCCTGAGCTAGCCTCAGGCGCAGCAGGCAGGACCAGCAACAGCGGAGAACGACGTGCTCGAGGGCATTCGCACAGAACAGATCGAATCATTCGTGATGGCCCAGGACGGCAGCGCGCCGGCGGCACCAGCCGCCGAGGGCGGTCAGCCGCAGGACCCCATGGGCGGCATGGCCATCATGATCCTGCCCATCATCATCCTGGTGGTGTTCATGCTGTTTGCCCGCCGCAGCCAGAAGCGCCAGCAGGACGAGCTGCGCAAGACTATCGAGAACCTGAAGCCGGGTGCCCGCGTGATGTTGAACTCGGGCTTGCTGGGCCGCGTGGACAAGGTGGACAAGGATAACCAGGAAGTGCGCCTGCTGATTGACGAGGACAAGAAGGTGCACGCCCTGTTCAACTGGGCCGCCGTTGCCCGCGTGCTGGACGAGAAGGTGGCGACCGCCAAGGACGCCGCCGCGGCCTGAGCAACCTGGAACCGATGAACCGCGAACGGCCCGTGAATGGCAAGGTAATGGCGACGCTGCTGCTGGCAGCGCTGGCTTGCGTTGCCGACGTGCCGTGCATTGCTGCCCTGGTGCTGGCCCCGGACACTGTGGGTGCCCAGCGGGCGCTGGACCTGGTACAGGCCTCGCGCCTGCAGCAGCGGCTGTCCACACTGCCGGCCGACGAAGCCGACGCGCTTGCTTCACGCATGGACCGCGACCGTGAGTCGGCACAGGCACTTGGCAGCCTGCCTGCACTGCAGGCGGTGTTGCCTGCCGCCCCGCGCCTGCCGCGCGCCCAGGCTGCTGATCTGGGCCCCGCCCAGCCGCAGGGCCTGCCTGTGAACACCGAATCCTCGCCGGCCCTGCTTTGGCCGGCGCAGCTGCTGCACCTGCCGCCCCCGGGCGGACAGCCGCCGGCGTTGCATCCTGCCGCGGTGCTGCACCCCATGCCCGCCGGCGTGCGCGGGCGTGCTCCCCCCGCGGCAGCCTAGCCGCGCGGCCCCTGCGGGCCGGTTCTTGCCCATTCTGTGCCATTGCGCCCGCCATTGCGGGCCTGACCAAGAGGTTGATCATGTGGGATTTTCTGCGTCGTTGGCACCCGCTGGTGCTGCTGTTTCTGGCCATCTACATGGCCATTCCCAAGCCCGCCCCGAACCCCGCCGAAGTGGACGAGGAGTTCCTGAAGGCCAACGACAAGGACGAAGACGGCGTCATCAGCAAGGAAGAGTTCAAAGGCATGGACTTTGAACTCCGCGACAAGAACAGCGACGGCAAGCTGACCGTCGGCAGCATGTTCAAGTGGCCCTTGCATGCCTACCAGTGGAACCTGGGCCAGGACCTCAAGGGCGGCAGCTCGCTGCGCTATGTGCTGGTGCAGCAGGACATGGTGGATGCCGAGGGCAAGCTGCGCGAGCTGATGGAGCCGCTGCAGGACAGCCTGGACAAGCTCTCGCCGGAGGCCCGCGCCAAGTTTGAGGGCGTGATCAAGGGCGGCGAGTTCAAGCTCGGCCAGTTCAAGCGCCGCGAGAACAGCGACGAGAAGGACGACTTTGACCTGCTGCAGACCACCGGCGTGTTTGATGAAGGTCGCGTGGATGCCGCCCGTCGCTACTACCACACCTGGGAGAGTGCTCGTCAGCGCAAAGAGGACAAGAGCCTGGTCGGCCCCACCATCGAGACCTTGAACCGGCGTCTCGGCGCCACGGGCATGACCGAGCTGACCATTGCGCCCCTGGGCGAAAGCCGCCTCGAGGTCAAGCTGCCCAAGTTCTCCAGCCCCGCCGAAACGCAGCGCTTTAAAGACCTGCTGCAAACCACCGGCAAACTGGAGATGCGTCTGCTCGCCGCCGAGACCAGCGACTTTGCCGGCCTGGAAGTGGGCCAGTACCCCAAGGATGAAGGCTACAAGTACAAGTGGCTGGAGCTTGCCAAGGATGACGCCACCCGCAGCGCGCTGGTCAAGGAGCGCGACGGCAAGAAGTACGTGCCGGTAATGGTGATTGACGAGTACGACGTGACCGGCAAGGACCTGGGCGATGTCCAGGGCGGCACCGACCGCCAGGGCGGCCTCGCCGTGGACTTCAGCCTCAAGGGCCTCGCGGTGGCCAACTTCGAGCGCCTGACCGAGCGCCACCGGCAGGACGGCGAAGACCCGCGCCTGATGGCCGTGGTGATTGACGACAAGGTCTACAGCGCCTACAGCATCAGCGAGAAGATCAGCGGCAACGTCCAGCTCTCGGGCAAGTTCACCAGCTCCGAGCGCGACGACATCATCAACGTCCTCAAGTCGGGCTCGCTGAACGTCAAGCTCGAGCTGGAGGGCGAGGAATCCGTGGGCCCCAGCGAAGGTGCCGAGGCCGTCAAGCGCGGCATGCTGAGCTTCATCATCGCCGCTGTGTTCGTCTTCCTGTTCGCTTTGTGGCTGTACCGCGGCCTGGGCGTGCTGGTGATCTTCAACCTGTTGATGATCATCGCCCTGATCATGGGTGCCATGTCGGCGGGCCTGGGCACGCTTACGCTGCCCGGCATCGCCGGCCTGGTGCTGACCTTCGGCATGGCCATTGACGGCAACATCCTGATCAACGAGCGCATGCGGGAAGAGCTGAAGCGAGGGCTCTCGCAGCGAAGTGCCGCCGAAGAAGGCTTCAAGAACGCGTTCTCGGCCATCGTGGACAGCAACATCACCACGCTGCTGACGGCGCTGATCCTGTACAAGCTGGGTTCCGGCCCGGTGCAGGGCTTTGCCCTGGCGCTGGCCATCGGCATTGTGGCCACCCTGTACGCCAACATCCCGGCCTATCGCGCCATGATTTTCGGCGTGCTGAACCTGCGCCGCGACACGAAGTTCTCGATGACCAGCCTCAGCTTCCTGGAGAACCGCAAGATCAACTTCGTGGCGGGCATGAAGATCATGGTGCCCATCTGCGCGGTGCTCACCATCGTGGGCCTGGGCATCCTGCTATCGCTGGGCGGCAGCGTGCTGGGCATGGAGTTCCGCGGCGGCCACGCCTTCCGCGTGCAGATGAAGCAGGGCTACGACCGCGCCGAGATTGCCGACAAGCTGATGGACGAGAACGCCGGCACCATGCGCGTGGAGTGGGCCCGCTCCGTGGACGTGCAGCCGGTGTTCACCTTCGGCGGCGCCGACGAAAGCGGCAAAGCCGCGCGCTTTGACATCCGCTTCCCCATGGACGACAGCTGGGAAGGCCGCGACCAGAACGAGGTGAACAAGGAGCTTCGCGCCAGGCTGACGGAGTTGTTCAAGGACGAGATCGCCCCTGAAGGCTGGCGTGCCCGGCCCGTGGAAGTACGCGAGCTGAACCTGCGTGCCGAGCTGAAGCTGAAGCTGAAGGACCCCGCCAAGTTCCGCGAGGCCCACGCCGAGGACTTTGAGAAGCTGTGGCTGGTGCACGACCGCGCCTGGCGCAACAACCCCAACGCGCCGGTGGAGAACAAGGACAAGTGGTTCGGCGATGTGCTGAAGGCCGGGACGACCGCCAAGGTGGTAACGGACTTCAAGGGCCTGAACGCGGCGGGCGACCGCCAGACGCTGGTGGTTTCCATTGACGGGCTGCCGGTGACGGACGGCGCCGACATCGAGCAAAAGAACGCGGCGTTCCGCGAGGCCCTGCGCCGCTGGTTCTGGGCTGATTCCACCAGCGTGGACATTGACGGTGAGCCGGCCGTCACGGAAGTGCCGGTCAAGGCCCGCATGGCCCTTGACCTGGCCTTTGTGCAGCCGGTGAAGGTGGACGACCTGCGCGCGTTCTTTACCGGCCTGGGCGCCACGGTGCCTGAGCTGGGTACCGGCATCGTGACGGTGGAGCCGGTTGCACCGGACGCCGGCAACGCCAGCGCGTTCACGATCCGCACCGGCGAGCTGTCCTTCAGCGCCGAGCGCACCTCCAGCGCGTACTTCGGCAACGTCGAGGGCGCCATCAACGGCAAGCTCACCGACTGGCTGAAGAAGCAGGAGCCCAAGGACAACTACATCTCCAACCCGTTCCTGCTGGCCAGCGCGATCGGCGCGGTAGTGGCGGCGGACACGCAGGTGCGCGCCATGCTGGCCATTGCGGCGGCACTGCTGGTGCTGGTCATCTACATGCGCTGGCGGTTTGCGGGCCTGGCCTGGGGCGTGGCGGCCATTGTGGCGCTGGCGTTTGACGTCACGGTGGCGCTGGCCGGCCTTGCCGTGGCCGACCTGCTGGGTGCCGACATGAAGATTGACCTGGTGGTGGTGGCAGCCATCCTGACCGTGATTGGCTACGCCATCAACGACACCATCGTGAACTTCGACCGTATCCGGGAAAGCCTGCGGGCCGACCGGCTGGCTACGGGCGGCAAGACGCCCCTGAAGGACATCATCAACGAGTCGGCCAACCTGATGTTGCCCCGCACGCTGATGACCGGCGGCACGACCCTGACCAGCACGCTGATCATGCTGATCTTCGGCGGCCCGCTGTTGCAGGCGTTTGCCTTCACCATCTTCATCGGCGTGATCATGGGTACGTTCGCCTCGGTGTTCATTGCTTCGCCCGTGCTGCTGCTGTTCGGCCAGCGCGGCCGCGAGGAACTGCTGGACCTGACCGAGGAAGAGCGCGAGGGCAAGAAGGAGGAGGACAAGGCCGCGCCCGAGTCCGCCGATGCCCCGGTGCTGACCGACGAGAGCGACAAGCCCGCCGACAAGCCTGCGGAACCTGCCGCCGAGAAACCGGCCGACAAGCCCGCCGAACCGGCGCCTGAGAAGAAGGACGAAGGCCAGAAGTCGTAGCCCGCAAGAAAGTACGGCCCCGGTAGCAGGCCTTGTGCCTCTGCCGGGGCCGCTTGCGTAGCTATGATGGCAACAGGGGGGCACTGTGGGCATCGAACAACTTCGCGCTGAGATTGACCGCCTGGACGCCGAGCTGATGCAACTGCTGGCGCGCCGGGCCGAGTTGTCGCTGGCTGTACATGACGCCAAGCAAGCCGCGGGCCTGCCGCCGCGCGATGCTGCCCGCGAAGCAGCCATTCTGGCCGGCGCGCGCGCGGCAGCCAGGCCGCCCCTGACGCAAGAGGGCGCCGAGGCCGTGATG
>JADLBZ010000212.1 GCA_020847415.1 Planctomycetota bacterium | reverse complement strand
CGAGAGGCGAGAGTACCGGCCGGCAGTCAGCAGACGGCAGCAGCGGCGCGCGGGCGAGGACGCCCACGCCACGAACGGCATCTTCGCGCGGGCGAGGACGCCCACGCCACGAACGGCATCTTCGCGCGGGCGAGGACGCCCACGCCACGAACGGCAACTTCGCGCGGGCGAGGACGCCCACGCCACGAACGGCATCTTCGCGCGGGCGAGGACGCCCGCGCCACGAACGGCATCTTCGCGCGGGCGGGACGCCCACGCAGCCTACTTGGCGTCCGGGTCGTAGGGCGTGAGGCAGGTCTTTTCGGGCTCAAAGCCGGCGTCGGTCAGCTCGCGCACGATCTTGCCGTCGGTGATGACCTTGACCACGCCGTCGCCGGGCAGCCACGGGCAAATCCAGGTTTCGGTGTTTGCGTTGGTGACGACAACGCAGGGCAGCTTGAGGCCCTTCAGCTCGTGCGTCTGCAGTACAGGCTTGGCGCGGTCTTTCAGGGCCGGCGCCTTCAGGGTGATGGCTTCGGCCTTGTCGCCCGCCTTTCGCTCGATGGCATTTTCGCCGGTCGCGCTGAAGGTGACCAGTTCGTCGCCGTAGCGCAGCCACTCGCCGCTGCGGGTGTCATAGAGGGGAAGCTGCGGGTCGTCGGCGATCGAGCAGGGCTCAAGCGGCTTGTCTTTCAGCAGGGTGCGCACGTCGGGGCTGTCGCCTTCGGTGCGCTTCTGGCCGGTGGCGCTGGAAACCCAGGCCCACTTGCCGGCGATGCGGCCCTGGGGGTCCACCAGCAGGGCGTGGTTGGGCAGGTCGCCCCAGCCCTTCTGGATAGTGTCTTTCATGTCGTCGGGCAGCACGCGCCAGCCGGACTTCTCCTTGGCCAGGGCCTTGGCTTGCTTCTCGCGCTCGGCGTACTTCGTGTGCTTGTTCACCTGGTAGGCGTTGCCCTTGATGCGCCAGCCGCCGTTGGGCTGGGCCTCGCTGCGGTTGTCGGGGCCGTCATCGGGGTGGGCTTCGCGGGTGTAGACAAACAGGAACGTTACCTGGCCCTCGTACTCCTTCTGCAGCTTGGCCATTTCACCGAAATGGGCCATGCAGGGCGGTCAGGTGTAGCTGCCGAACTCGATGAAGACCCAGCGCCCCAGGTAGTCGCGCAGGTCCATTTCGTCGCCGGCGCTGTCCTTGGCGTGCAGCCGCGGCGCGGCCTTGCCCACGGACAGGTGCTCGAGTTTGTGGAAGTTGGTGAAAGGCGAGTCGCCGCCCTTGCCTCGATTGCCGCGCTGGGCCAGCGCGGGGACCAGCAGGCAGCCAAGGGCCAGTGTGCAGAGCAGGATACGCATGGAGCCTCCTGCCGCATGATACCCCGGTGCCGGCCCGGGGTGACGAAAAACGCACCCGGGCGCGGCGCAATGCGCCGCGCCCGGGAATGGTTGTGAACTACTTGATGGCGCCGGCGCGCTTGCGGGCCTGTCGGCGCTTCTCGGCGCGAATGCGCTGGCGCTGCAGCACCTTGCGGGGCGAGCCCATCTCCTTGACCTTGCGATCATCGGAAACGGAGAGCTTCTTGCGCCCCTTGGCGCGGCGACGGGACAGTACATCGCGACCGCCGCGGGTCTTCATGCGGGCCCGGAAGCCCTGCAGGCGGTTGCGCTTCAGATTGGAACGCCGAACGTGCAGTTTCATGGCTGGTCCTGATTGCTAAGGGCGACGGAAGTTATTCGCGGCAGGCGGCGTGTCAAGGGCCGGTCGGGCACGGTGCTTGTGTAACCCGGGGGCGTTCCATACCATCGGGCCGCCATGAACCAGCCGCAGACAACTCCTCCTGCCCAGCCCCTGGACCCTGAATTCCTGGCGCTGCTGGCCTGCCCGCAGTGCAAGGGCGCCCTGGTGCTGCGCGAGAACCGCCTGCATGGCAAGGCCTGCCGGCTGGCCTATCGCATCGAGGACGGCATACCGAACATGCTGATCGAGGAAGCCGACCGAATTACCGACGCCGAGCTCGCGGGTCTGGGCTAGGCGCATCAGGCATTTTCCGCGACTCGGCGACAGCGCATAGTCCTGATCGCCGTTTTTCGTTTTCACGGACAGCCATGAGCGACGACGCCAAGAAATACAAAGACACCGTCCTGCTGCCACGGACGGACTTTCCCATGAAGGCCGGGCTGCAGCAGC
The DNA here is from genome assembly GCA_020847415.1 of Planctomycetota bacterium. Classification (GTDB taxonomy): domain Bacteria; phylum Planctomycetota; class UBA8742; order UBA2392; family UBA2392; genus JADLBZ01. The sequence continues at coordinate 6,501 of JADLBZ010000212.1, read as the reverse complement.
TTGAGCCCGCCATGCAGAAGCGCTGGGCCGAGCAGAACCTGTATGGCCTGATCCGCGCCGCCCGCCGGGGCAAACCCGCGTGGGTGCTGCACGATGGCCCCCCTTATGCGAACGGGGATGCCCACACCGGCACGGGCATGAACAAGATCCTCAAGGACATGGTCGTGAAGTTCCGGACCATGCAGGGGCAGGATTGCCCTTATGTGCCCGGCTGGGACTGCCACGGCCTGCCCATCGAGCACAACGTGCTGAAGGAGCTGGGCGGCAAGAAGCCCGAAAACATGACCAGCGTGCGGTTGCGCGAGCTGTGCCTGGAGTACGCCAACAAGTTTGTTTCCAGCCAGCGCGAACAGTTCAAGACCACCGGCACCCTGGGTCGCTGGGAACAGCCGTACCTCACCACCAGCGCGGTGTACGAAGCCAACGTGCTGCGGGTGTTTGAGGACCTGTTTGCCCGCGGCTACATCACCCGCGCCAAGCGACCCGTGCACTGGAGCTGGGCCGCGCAAAGCGCGCTGGCCGAGGCCGAGCTCGAGTATGAGGACCGCACCGACCCCAGCGTGTACGTGCGCTTTCCGGTGCTGTCGTTCCGGCCGGACAGTGCAGTGGGCACAGCGCTGCGCCGCCTGGGTGACAGCGCCCCGCGCGGCGATGCCGTGGCGCTGCTGATCTGGACGACCACGCCATGGACCCTGCCAGCCAACCTGGCGGTGGCTGCGGCTGCCGAGGCCGAGTATGCGCTGGCCACGTACACGCGCGGCGGCAAGGCCGAGGCCATGGTGGTGGCGCTGGAGCTGCTGGGCGCCGTCAGGGACAAAGCCGGCCTGCAGGACCTGAAGACCGTGGCCACCTTCAAGGGCCGCGAGCTCGATGGCACCCGCTATCGCCACCCCATGTGGGGTCGCTCGTGTCCGGTGGTGTTTGCCGAGTACGTCACCCTCAGCGACGGCACGGGCCTCGTTCACACCGCACCCGGCCACGGCAAAGAGGACTTTGACACCGGCAAGCGCGAGAACCTGCCCGCCGTGTGCCCGGTTTCCGCAAACGGCACTTACTACGCGGGCCAGCGGCTGGCCCAGGAGCTGGATCTGGCCGCGGGCTTCAAGGACGACGCCGGCTGGTTTGCCTTGCTGCAGGGGCAGCACATCTTCAAGGCCAACGACCTTATCCTCGAGAAGCTCAAGGCCGACGGCTGGCTGTTGCACCACGAGCCCGTGCATCACAGCTACCCGCACTGCTGGCGCACCCACCAACCGGTGATTTTCCGTGTGACGGAGCAGTGGTTCGTGGCCATAGACCACGTGGACCCGGTGCACGCCGAACGCGGCGACACGCGCACCCTGCGGCAGCGGCTGCTCGACGAGATCAGCCGCGTGCAGTGGTTCCCGGCCTGGGGCGAAAAGCGCATCAGCAGCATGATCGAGAACCGTCCCGACTGGTGCATCTCGCGCCAGCGGCACTGGGGCATCCCCATCCCCGCGCTGTACGACGCCGAGACCGGCGAAGTGTGCATGGACGCGGTCTCGGTGCAGCACCTCGTCTCGGTAGTGGAGAAGCACGGCAGCAACGCCTGGTACGACGACGCCAACTGGCCCGTCGAGAAGCTGTTGCCCGACCACTTCCGGCCCGATCGCTTCAAGGGCCGCAAGCTGGTCAAGGGCGACGACATCTTCGACGTCTGGTTTGAAAGCGGCGCTTCGCACCGCGCCGTGATGCTGGCGGACCCCGAGCTGGCCGACAAATTCCCAGCCGCCCTGTACCTGGAGGGCGACGACCAGCATCGCGGATGGTTCCAGGTGTCGTTGATCCTGAGCGTCGCCACCAAAGGCAAGAGCCCCTTCCGGCAGTGCCTTACCAGCGCCTTTGTGGTGGACGAAAAGGGCGAAAAGGGCAGCAAGAGCAAGGGCAACATCTGGGCCATAGACAAAGGCGTGCGCGACCTGGGAGCGGACCTGATCCGCTACTACTTCGCGTCCGTCAACACCAGCGAGCCCATCCCGGTTACCTACGGCCTGATCCAGGCCGCGGGTGAAGGCTACCGCAAGCTGCGCAACACCTGGCGTGCCCTGGTGGGGAACCTGTTTGACTTTGACCCCGCCCGTCACGCCCTGGTCTACGACCGGCTTGAGCCGCTGGACCGCTGGGCCTTGAGCCGCACCGCCGAACTGGTGCAGGAAGTGACCGCCGCCTGGGAGCGCTACGAGTTCCACGACGCCACCCGCGCGGTGATGCAGTTCTGCAACGTGACGCTCTCGGCCCAGTATGTGGACGTGTGCAAGGACCGGCTGTACTGCGACAAGGCCGACGGCGACGCGCGCCGCAGCGCCCAGACAGCCTACTGGGTGATCGCCGATGTGCTGGCGCGGCTGGTGGCGCCGGTGTGCGTGCACACGGCGGAGGAGATGTGGGGCTTCCTGCCCCGGCTGGACAACGCACAGGCAAGCGTGCACCTGGCCAGTTGGCCGGTGTGCGGGGCAGAGGCCAGAGCGCCGGGCGTGGCGGTGACCGCCGCGGACCTGTACTTGCGCCGGGATGCGGAACTGGACGCCAAGTATCGCCTGTTGTTCCGGGTGAAGGGCGAAAGCGACCGCGTGCTGGACCGGCTGCGCAAAGAGAAGGTGCTGGGCAAGGGCTACGACGCCGCCGTGACCCTGGGCGTTACGTCGGAGCTGGCCCGGGACTTTGCCGCTCTGGGCTCCCCGGAAGAGCTGCAGCGTGAGTTGCCGGTGGTCCTGAATGTCAGCGCCACGGCCGAAGAGGCCGCGGTGGACCACGGTGCCCTGCAGGGCTACGAGCCGGCTGTGGAGCTGAAGGGCCTGTGGTTGAAGGTCCAGCCGACGCCCGAGGAGGCCTGCCAGCGCTGTTACCGCCGCACCGGCGACGTGGGAAGCAACCCGGCCCACGCGCACCTGTGCAGCCGGTGCGCCTCTGTGGTGGGGTAGAGTGCAGGGTTGTTCAATCCGGCCACGGCGGGCCTGCAAGGCCGCCGTGGCCTTGTCTTGCAGCCCGCGGTCTGCTCGGCAGCAGGCTTCCCGGCTGGATTCCGTCGCTGCATGTGTTATTGTTTTTTTTGCGCCTGCGGGCTGCTGGGGTAGTCATGCCGGAAAACAAGCGCGTCACAGCCGTCGTGTTGATCTCGGGTTCGGGCACCACGATGGAGAACCTTCTGCAGCGAGCGCAGGAGGGCACCTGCCAGCTTGAGGTGCGCGGCGTGCTCGCCAGCAAAACCGGCATCGCGGGCATCACGCGTGCCCAGAAGTACGGCGTGCCCGTGCAGGTGGTGAACCGCAAGGACTTTACGGACGCGCAAGCCTTTTCGAGGCAGGTGTTCAAGCTGGTCAGCGCGGTGAAGCCCGACGTAGTGCTGATGGCGGGCTTTCTTTCTTACGTGCACATCCCGGAGCGCTTCAAGGGCAGGGTGATGAACATTCACCCCTCGCTGCTGCCCAAGTTCGGCGGCAAGGGCATGTACGGCCTGAAGGTGCACGAAGCGGTGCTGAAGGCGGGCGAGAAGGAAACCGGCTGCTCTGTGCATTATGTGGACGACCAGTACGACCACGGGCCGGTCATCCTGCAGAAGAAGGTGCCGGTGTTGGCAGGGGACACTGCGGAGACCCTGCAGGCGCGCGTGCAGGAAGCCGAGCGTGAGGCCTACCCGGACGCCGTAAACCTGTACGCCAACAAAAGGTTGTTACAGGTAGCGTCGTCGGTACGCATCCTGCCCGTCAAGGCAGGCGCCGAAACCTGATGTTCCGGACAGTCTGCTGCCCCGCCGTGGCCGGAGGCCAAGGCCACCCCATCGACAGGATGGCGATGCCACGATCTTGCACCCTCGGTTTTGCCGCAACCTGGAGAGCGGTTGAAGCCAAGGCGGTGCAGACAAACCTTACTTTGTGCTAGAAAGTGGTTGATCCGCCAAAGAAGGTTGGCTAAATGGCCCGCCGTGCATAATCCGCACTGGGGGACAAAATCCTAAAAAGACACTGGCCGTGACTTTAGGCCGGTCTATATTGCGCAACCTTTGCGGGTAACAATCGGACCCATAACCAGTTACAGGGCAAACAACTCTAAAGGAAAAAATCATGGCAGACGCACCGGCCGCAGCGCCTCAGAAGATGCTTGCAGAACTGAACGTCTCGAAGGACCTTCAGGACAACGCCAAAATGATGTGGATCCTCTCCGGCGTCCTGTCGTTCTGGGGCCCGATCATCTTCGGGTATATCGTCAAGAAGGAAGGCCAGGCTGAGAGCGCTTGGTACCAGGACCAGGTCAAGAAGTGCTGGATCGTCGCCATCGTCAGCTTCGTTGGCAGCTGGTGCGGTATCGGCTGGCTGTTCGGCATCTACCTGGGCTACCTCGGCATGCAGCAGATCGGTGAGGGCAAGGACCCCCACGTCATGATCGTGTCCAAGGGCTTCCAGGGCTAAGGCGCAAGCCATCTGCCTTTTCCGCGTGGGCCGGGTTTCCGGCCCACGCTTGTTTTCTGCGCTGCAACCGGCACCCTTGCGCCATGGCCCGCCTCGGCTTTGACCTCTCTGTTAACGACTACAACCGCGACCTCTTTGCCGAGCGCAAGCTGGTGCTGGAGTTGCGCGAGAACGAGGGCCTGCACCACATCGCACTGAAGGTGCTGGCCATGATCCTGTACTTCGACGCGAAGCTGCAGATCGAGCCCAACTTTGAAGACGACAAATACAAGCCCGATCTGCTGCTGCGCGCCGACGACTACCGTCCGGCCCTCTGGATTGAGTGCGGCCAGTGCCGCGTCGAGAAACTCGACAAGGTCAGCTTTCGCTACAACGAGGCGCGCATTGTGATGATCCGGCGCACCGACCGGGAGGCCCGCGACATCTTCGAGCGCAGCCACGGCGAGGTGCGGCGGCTGCACGGCATTGAGTTCATCGGCTTTGACAACGGCTTCTGCGACGCCCTGGCCGAGACGCTGCGCGGGCGCAACGACATCATCGGCATCGTCTCAGGCGACGAATTGCAGGTGGTTGCGGGCGGCGTCACGCACAGCACGCACATCCACCGCTACCACAAAGAGCCCGAAGTGCGCATCAGATAGCGTCGGCCTGCTGCTGCGCAGCCTTGGCAGCGTCGGCCTTGCCGGCAGCCTCCAGACACGCGGCTGACGCACCCCAGTAGCGCTTGCGGCGCAGCTTGTGGTTCTCGTCGGTGGCCTCCGAGCCGTCCTCCAGGTCTCGCGCTTTGGTGAAGGCCTCTACGGCGGGCTCCCAGCGCTTCTGGGCGGCCAGCGCCTGGCCCAGGGCAAACCAGCTCTTGGCGCGGCTCACGGCGTCGGCGTTGCCTTTTTCCTTGAGAGCAAGGGCCTTGCGCAGGCTCTCCGCGGCGTCGGCGGCGTTGCCCTGCTCAAGCTGTGAATCGCCCAGACCGTGAAAGATGTAGCCCAGCTCCAGCGCCGGCAGCTTCAACGCTTCGGCCATTTGCGCCAGCTTGTTGCGATGCATCACGGCCTTCACGTACTTGCCCGCGTCGTGGTAAGTCTCCGCCAGGCTGCGCTGCAACTGGAACTTCAGCTCCGGCCCCAAGGCCGATTTCTCGACCAGCTCCAGCGCGCGCTGGAACAGGGCCACTGCCTGCTTGAACTGCTCTTCCAGGCGGCGCTCCAGGGCGTCGAGCTGCGCCGAGTTGCCCTGCGCGCCACGCTGCATCTTCAGGCTCTTTTGCAGGGGCCCGATGTGGTGCTTCCAGCTCTCGGCGTTGTAGAGCAGCAGGTTGGCCAGTGAAGCGGCATCCAGCGCGGCGGCCTCCGCCGCTTCTACTGCCTGGGCAAAGCGCTTGGCGGCCTCTTCATAGCGGCCCCGCGCAAACAGTGCCTGGGCGAAGCCGAACAGAATGTTCATCCGGGCGTGCGGCGGGGCCTTGGCCTCCTGCTTCAGGGCAAGTGCTTTATCCAGGGCCTCGGCGGCCTCGGGCAGCTTGTCGGCTGCTGCCAGCGCGCCTGCCAGCTTGGACCACGAGGCGCCGCGGCTGGAGGCGTCCGCGCCGCCGCGCTCTTCAAGTGCGATCATGGCGCGGAAGGCGGTGTCGGCAGCGGGTCCATCGCCGCGGGCCAGGGCGAGATTGCCCAGCAGCTCGTGATACTGGGCTTCGTCCAGGGGCGGCAGGCCGGTGGGCACGGCGCCCAAGGCCTTGAGCGCTGCTTCGGCGCCGGCGACGTTGCCTTCATAGAACTGGTCCAGCGCGGCGCTGATGGCGGGATGGGGCATGGGGTCTCCTGAGTTAGTCAGATGCAATCGTCGCCTGCCGGCCGGCCCGCACAGCCGCGCGGGTCGGACAGGGCGTTGGTTTCAGCGCCCTGGTTGGGATGATCGGGTGGGCAGATGTCACGCGCAATGGCGGAATGGTTTAGCTCGACTTTTGCACTTTTTGAGGGGGTAAGAAGGCTGCATAAATGAACAGGCTCCTGCCGATGGGGTTGGTGTCGAGACAACCCAAGCAGGAGCCTGCAATGCCTGAACTTCCATCGGCCTTTAT
>JADLBZ010000211.1 GCA_020847415.1 Planctomycetota bacterium | reverse complement strand
GACCCAGAATGGCGTACTGGCTGCACGAGTTGTCGGTGTGGCCGTGTGCCGAGTTGCTGCTGGTGGTGGCCAGCGGAGTGTAGCCGTAACCGTCGTCTCCCACAGCACAGGCCTGCAAGTCCTTGGTCAACTGATCCACCAGGGCGCGATGTGTGTCGGGCAGGGCGGTGCGCACGCGCTGCCGGGCTTGTTCGAATGCTGCGGGGGCGTCGGCGGTCAGCATGCCGGCCTCGCGCTGCTCGCGCTCGTGATAGGCCTGAAAGAACATCAGCATCAGGGCGATGTCGTAGCTGTAGCGGAACCGGCTGTTCTGCTCCTGCAACAGCCGCGCCAGTCCGCGCTGTATTGCCTTGCTGTCGCGGTCGAAATCGCCGTGCAGAAGGGCCAGAAGGCAGAGCGCCGTATTGCCCGGCCGGCCCTGGTGGACACCCCGGAATGCGCCGGTTTCATCCTGCTGCTCGGCAACAAACTCGCAGCCGTCCGCGATGGCGCCCTTCACGCGCCCGGCAAAATCACTGGACTCATTCCTTGCCCGCGAAGCCTGCAGCATGGCCTGGGCGTGCATGCGGCGGCCGATTTCGGCCAGCGACTTGCCGGACAGCGGCGCGGGCAACGACGAGAACAGCCCGCCCCGCAGTGCGATGGCGAAGAGGGCAGTCTGCAGCGCCTCGCGCTCGCCGCGCGAGGCAGAGGGCTCGACGAGGGCCAGCTCCGTACCCTGGCTCTGGCCCGGGGCGATACCGGCGGCAGCCTGCCCCTCCAGGGCAGCCGCCAGCAGTGTGCTGTGCCATTCAGCGGGCGCGGTCCCTTCGGGTGCGGCTGTGGCGGGCAGCGAGGCCAGCATCAGGATGCGTGCAGGGCCCAGCGCTCGTTCGGGGGCCTTGTGCTGCAACCGCGCCAGTATGGCGGGCAGGTCTTTCAGGCGGCGCTCAACATCGCGCAACAGCGAAGTGGGCAGCAAGCCCTTGGGGGCTTCTGCAGCCAGGCGCAGCGCGCAGAAGGCTGCCAGATTGCAGGCCGTCTCTTCAGTTACATCGTTAAAGCCGTTCTTGCGTGGCACGAACCCGCATTCCGGCAGCCAGCCCCGCAGCAGGGCGCGCAGGTCTTCCTGCCATTGCTTGTCCTTCAGGGTGGGAACGCAGTCGGCGGCCGCGCGCGTCAGGGCAGCGCGCCATAGCTGCAGGGCATACCAGCGCGGGCTGATGTAGTCGCCCTGCACCAGCGGCGACTTCGCCCCGCAGGCATCCGGCAGCATCAGCGACGCGGCATGCAGCGCGCCGGCCCGGGAGATCAGGACCTCGGTGCGACGCACGTCGGGGTTGCGCAGGGCCGCCCGCACCGCCAGCATCTCAACGGCCAGGCCGGCCAGCCCGGCTGACTCGCCGGCGGGCTGGTCCAGCATGCGCTGCAGTTGGGCCTCCAGGGCCGGCGAAACGGGCATGCCGCACTCAAGTACAGCCCACAGCCGGACACGCTCCGGCACTCCAAACGCGCCGTGGTCGGGTTTCTCAAAAGGGGCCAGGGAGCAGCGCCGGGTGTGACGGCCGGTCAGCAGCTCGGCCTCGAACTCCGGTTGCAACAAGTAGCGCAGGGCGTTCAACAGGGCGGCTTCGCCGGGGGGCACGGCTCCCAAAACCGCCTGGGCAGCTTCAACTTCCGCCGGCGCAATCTCACGCGGTGCCGCGGCGTCATCGGCCCAGGGACGGGAGGGTGCCGCCGCCAGCAGGGCAAGCAACGCGAAGGCCGCTGGTCGCACGATTCTCATGGCTCGTTCCCAAGGGGTTGGGACGGGGCTCCATGACTTTAGCGCGCGCAGGCATGCCAACGGGGCACGAAGGCGCCTTATTGCGAACTTGCGTCGCGCATTCATCCGTGGGCAGAATCTGGATTGCAGATCGGGGAAAGCCCGGTTTGGGAATTCGCCGTCATTGGATGCGCCCGACAGCCCCGACGTGGCACCGGGAACAGGTGCTTAGTTGGCAGCGAGGGGAATGCCGAGCGCGTTGGCTACCGGGGTGTACAGGTCTATGGCTTGTTCGGGTGCTTCGATGGAAACAAGCAGACTGTACCGAACTTTGCGGTCGACGTAGTCGCGGTTCTTCTTCGCTGCTCCGCGCTCGCGCCACCAGCCGATGGCCGGGTACACGGCGACGAAACCGCAAGCAGCCAAGTCCGCGGCTGAGCCAGTCCAGATATCAGAGTGCAGCGAGCCGCGCTTCCGGTAGTCAGGGCCGAGCAGCCATTTCTTGTAGTCCCCCCGCTGCTTTCTCTTGCCCTCTACGTCTTCGCGGGCCTGCGTGTTAATGCGTTTCTGAAATGTGTTGAGGGACTCGGTCGGCGTCTTGGCATCAAAGCGCAAGGCGTGCGAGGCATACTGGTAGCGGCTGGTGAAGCCACGGCGATTGGGTTGCGGCTCAATGAAGTAGGACAGGGTCACCCTCATTCGGACTTCGGTCTCTGTGAGCGCACGGAGGGCAACTTCAGGCCACGGCAGTGCGTACAGGTGCATGTGGTTCGACTTAGAGCCTCCATCGAACTTGTATGGCTGGATTTCTTCCTGGGCAACCAGCGTCAGCGCGTTGCGTGAACTCCAATGGGCGCGCGTCTCGTTACAGACTCCGTAACCGTAAGCTTGAAGCAAGTTCCAAGCGCGCTGTTTGCTCTGCCACGGATTGAATTCGCCAATCATCTGTGGGGTCCACTCAGCAGTGTGGACGAGTAGCCCGCGTATCGTCTCGGGCCAGTAGTTGGGGTTGGCGGCCATGAGTGACGCCGCAGCGCGAGCCGTAAGGGCACATGCTGCGCTGGTATCGCCGAACGTGGTGAACTGCCGTCCCGTCTTCGCAAACTGGTGGGAGGTCGTGACAAGTTGAAGATCAACGTGGTCGTTAACCGCGCCACTGCCGTTGTGGGCGACGTTGCCGCCAGCCATGACCACATCTGGCTTAAGCGGCCACTTCTTGTCCCACCCCATCCCCGTGGTGCTGTTCGGGTGCAGACTGCCACGCTGAGCCAGTGGCTGCCATCCACTCGGGGCGTTGTCTCTGTCCGCATAGGCGCCAACCGTCAGCGCATTCCACGCTTGGCCTGGGTCGTGGATACTCGAAGTGTGGTTGGCGCTTGGGTAGTTAGCAGGCTGCAAGTTGGCTGCGCTTTCATGCAGATTCCCCGCCGCCAGTATGACGAGGCGTTTCGGAGCCTCTCCGCCCTCGCCGCCAAACGCAAGCTGGTCAACGGCCGCCGACCATGCTGTCGGCTCGCCGGAATGAGCGATATTGGGGTCGCTGACCGCCATACATACGGCCCTTTGAGCATGAGGCGCGGCGACCTCGGCGCGGGCCACGCTCCATTGCGTGATCGCACCGTAGTTCTTGGGGTCATTCGGGGCAGGACCAATGACTCGGACTGACTCCAGGCGATGTTCAATACGGACTGGCCCGTTCTGTGCCAGCGGCACTGCGAGATCGCCGTAAAGCGCGAGTCCCGCCATCCCCGTGCCGTGCCCATCTTGGTCTGCGGGTTGCCAAGAGCCATAGGCGTGAACATGCGCGGGCGCGATGAGCGGCTCCAAGAGTGTGTGCGCCCTGTTGACGCCGGTATCCAGCAAACAGACTCGCGGCGGATTGGCGCTGTTGTTCGGAAGCTGGAGACGCTTTCTGAGTTCTGCGGCCCACCTGGCTTGCTCTGGAGCGTCCATGTCCACAAAGAACGATGAGGCTACCGGCGGGTTGCGAATCTCGGCCACACAGTCCAGCACGTCAAACGACTCGGCCAACCGATCCAACGAGCATTGGACAACAGAGACAACGCGGTCAAGAAACTCCAGCTTGCCTTGGGCAACCTCGATTTCCAGTTCGCCAACCAGTTGCTGAAAGCCCTCCGCCGCACCCTTGCGCAACCAGACCTCATACCAGCGCACCTCGTCGCCGGGCGGCATGTCAGCGGTGTCGGTCCAGAGATCCGCGATAACTGCGCTGCGCACAACCTCAATTGGGGCGACGAGTGCCTGGTTCTTTGGGTTGCCCTCGCTTCCATCCCGCTTCTTGGTCATTTCGGTGGCGTATTGCTCGAACTTCTCCTCAAAGTGCGTGAGCGCACCATTGGGGATGAACACCGTGGCCGTAAGTGTGTCACCGTCGTCGTTCGTTCGAACCGCCAATAACTCAATGCCTTTGCTGGCAACGTCCAGACTCTTCAGCGCCATTTCGGCGCCGGGCGCACATTCAAACGTGACGATGTGTCCCCCACGGGCTTGAGCCGGTTGCCCTTCGGCGTCAAGGCTGACGGCATGACGGTAGGCATTTAGTAGCATCGCACCATGCGCAGCAGCATCGCGTGGAAGTCGTGGCTTGGGGCGACGGGATTGCGGTGAAGTGAAGTCTTTAGCTTCGGCCTCTCCGACCAGAAGCAGGTGCTTGAGCCGCTCGTTTTGCTTTCCTGCCATCCTTCAGCTTTCCATCGGACGCCGGCTTGGAAGCGCCGCGGGCGTGAAGCGCACCGACCAGCATTTCGGTCGAAACCTCAGTACTGTCGGTCAGCACGAATTCTTTTGCCGCTTCCTCGCACGCGCGACTGACGTCGGCGTAGCTTAGCCCGTCGGCCGCACGATTCACAAGTGACCAGTTGACTCCACCCGTCGGGAAAGACGCCAGCCGGGCACGCATGGTCTTCTCGATCATCTTGCGAGACGGAAGGTCGTACTCAATCACGTCGTCGAATCGCCGGAACAGCGCTCGATCTAGCAACTCAGCGTGGTTAGTAGCTGCGATGATGAGGCTCTCTGAAGCATCTTCGTCCATGAACTGCAGGAACGAGTTCAAGATGCGACGCGCTTCGCCGATGTCATTGGTAGCTGCACGCTGGCCGCCAATGGCATCGAACTCGTCAAACAAGTAGACGCCCCGCGTACGGGCCAAAGCCTCAAACACCAGGCGTAGTTTGGCCGACGTCTCACCGAGAAAGCGCGTGATGACGCCGTCAAGCTTGATGGTGAACAACGCCAAGCCCAATTCGCCTGCCAGAGCGTTGGCGGTCATGGTCTTGCCGGAGCCCGGCGGACCCACCAGCAGAAGTTTGTGGCGCGGGGCCAGACCGCGCTCGCGGAGTTTGCCTTGCTGATGCTGTTCGATGAGGACGCGTTCAACCTGATTGCGAAGCGCAGGAGCCAGCACCATGTCGCTGAGGCGGGTCTTGGGATAGCTTAGCTGGAGGAGCGAGGCGAGCTCACCTTGCGGCTTGTGGAGCTGAACGACCTGTTCAACTTCGATCGGCCGCACAGGTTGCGAAGACCGCAACCGGGCCTTGTCCACCAGCTCCTTGAGTTCCAAAGCAAGTTGGCCGTGGCCGGCGCGTGCTTCGTGAGCGGCAACTTGCATGGCAACGGTCAGGAAGCGAGATTCGTCGCCTTCTGCGTAGCTCTCAAGCAGTGCTTTGATCTGTCGGGCCGTCGCCATCGCTTGATCTTAGACGCAGTCACCTCGGAAAGGGAAGCTGGCAAGCCGCAAGTACCAAACTTGTCAATCTGACGGTTGCCACACCCAATGATCGGACGTCGGAAAGGGCTTGCTTGAGGACTCGCAAGATGGACCAGCACCGGTATCCTGCCGAACGCAGAAGTTACTGTCCCTCCAGCCTGCCGCTCGCCAGTTTCAGGCCCCGGCCTTGGCCGCCACATGAATGGCCATCGTTCCCAGGTTCAGCCGCCGCCAGGTCACTTCCGCAAAGCCGGCGGCCAGCATGCGCTGCTTCAGTGCATTGCAGTCCGGGAACACCTGGATGCTGTCTGCAAGGTAGCTGTAGGCCCGGTCGCGGCTGCGGGTAAGCAGGTTGCCCACAAAGGGGACCAGGCGGTTGATGTAGAAGCGGGCAAATGCGCCGACAAGGCCGCGGGCGGGCGTGCACTCAAGCACCACCAGCCGCCCGCCGGGCCGAAGCACGCGGAGAAGCTCGCGCAGGCCGGCGTCCAGGTCTTCGAAGTTGCGCACGCCGTAGCCAACGCTGATCACGTCGAAGCTCTCGGGTGCAAAGGGCAGGCGCAGGGCATCGGCGGCCACCCAGGGCAGTGCCAGCCCCAGGGCCTGGGCCTTGCCCCGGGCCAAAGCCAGCATGGGCGGCGTGAAGTCGCACCCGGCAACGCTGCCCGGCGAGGGCTGGGCAGCCGCAAACAACAGGGCAAGGTCGCCGGTACCGCAGCAAACGTCCAGCACGCGCTCGCCGCCCTTGAGGTTGGCAAGCCGCACAGCCAGGCGCCGCCAAGCCTGGTCGCGGCCGCCGCTGATGATGCGGTTCAGCAGGTCGTAGCGCCCGGCGATGCCGGCGAACATGGCGCGGACCTTGGGCCCCCGGGTGTTGTCGCGAGGGTCCACGGCAGAGTCGCCGCGCAGGGCCGGTTCTGTGGCAGGCATGGGCGGATGGTGGTTGGGAGCCGCCGGAAAGTCAAAGGGGCGCGCCAGGCGCGCCCCTTGTGATCTGCACCGGGAAACTAGCGCTTGCTGAACTGCGTGCCGCGACGGGCACCGCGCTTGCCGTACTTCTTGCGTTCCTTCATGCGGCTGTCGCGGGTGAGCAGGCTGAACTCCTTGAGCTTGGGCTCGAGGTCCTTGTTCACGCGGCAGAGGGCGCGAGCGATACCCAGGCGGACAGCCTCCGACTGCGAAACAGGGCCGCCGCCGGCCACACGGGCAAACACGTCAAACTTGCCAGCCAGCTCGACAACGTCGAAGGGCTTGCGCAGGTTGCTGCGCTGGATGGGGGACGGGAAGTACTCGTCGCCGGCGCGGTCGTTGATGGTGTACACGCCCGAACCGCTGCGGATGCGCACGCGGGCGACAGCCGTCTTGCGGCGTCCCAGGCCCAGCACAAAGTTCTTGCTCTCGCTCATGGTCTTCTCGTCAGTCTTGCGTTTGAGGCCGGGCCAACTGCGGGGCCCTTACGGTCTGTTTGGCTGGTCTACTTGGCCGCCAAGGCAGCTTTCTGGCCCTGCGTGATGACAAAGGGCTTGGGCTGCTGGGCGGCGTGCGGGTGCTCCGCACCGGTGTAGATCTTCAGCTTGGTCAGCATGTGCCGACCCAGCTTGTTCTTGGGAAGCATGCGACGCACTGCCAGCATCAGCACGCGCTCGGGCAGGCGTGCCTGCAACTGCTTGAAGGTCTCAAGGCGGTGACCACCGGGGTACAGAGAGAAGGTGTCGTACACCTTGCCCTCGTTCTTGCGGCCCGTCACCACCAGCTTCTCCACGTTGGTCACCACGACAAAGTCACCGGTGTCCACGTTGCTGGTGTAGCTGGGCTTGTGCTTGCCCATCAGCAGCACGGCAATCTTGTTGGCCATGCGGCCGAGAACCTGGCCGGTGGCGTCCACGAGGTGCCAGGCAGCCTTCACATCACCGGCGTTGGCGCGATAGGTCTTCTGCGATTGAGCAACAGTCATGGCATCGTCCTGAAAGCCCGCCGCACCCCAAACGGGGCGCGCGAGGGGCCGGGAAGATAGCAGCGGCCAAAGTCGTGTCAAGCGGTGGCAAACCAGCCTGAACAGGGACTCGCGCCGGTGGTGAAGCCGTGAAAAAGACCCCGGCCGCTTCTTTGCCGGTTGCCGAGGCCGGGCCTTTGTGCTTTCCTTACACGGTCTACTTGTAGCCGAGACGCGCATGAAGTTCGACGCCCGTGTGCTGGGCATCCCGAATCACTTGGCCGCTGCCCGCAAGGTCCTGAACAAGCAGGACTACCAGCTTGAGGCCGACAAGTTCCGCGAGGCGGAGACCAAACTGATTGCCAAGCTGCCTGAGCAGAAGAAGGCCGTGGCTGATTTCTTCAAGCGCAAGTCCGAGGTCGTCAGCCATTTCCGCTGTGACCGCCATAACTTCCTGCGCCCCGTGCAGGAGTTTGCCTGCTTTGTGGACGGCACCACTGTGGAAGAAGTCGTGCAGGAGAATGCCTGGACGGCCAGCCTGCACCTCGTGTTGCTCGGCGGCGCGGACTCGCTGATTGTGCCCTTTGATTTCAGCGTGCCTGTCAATGTGCAGGTGCCCGGCCGCACGCACCCATACACCCTGTGCTCGGCACCCCGCATGCTGAAGGAGCTGGAGGGGCTGGACGAGTACGTGGCGGTTGAGCACACCATCGGCGTGCGCCAGTTTGACGCCTTCGTAGAGCTTTCCAAGGCTGCCATGGAGCGTTTTGAAAAGCAGGAAGGCGTGGGGCGACGCTTCTGGGCCAAGTGGGGCGTGGCTGCCCTGCGCGGACTGATCCAGCGCGCCCAGGATGCCGGTTTGTGCGTGGTGCTTGACCCGCAGTTCGGCGAAGTCCCTGTCAGCGCCTGAACCTGCCTCACAGTCCCTACGATGTCGCGGCAACAGTACCCGTTGGCTGCGCGCCGGGTTCCGGCGCTTCTCGCCGCAGCACAGCCACGCCGGCTGCAGCCCACGCCAGCATCACGCACAGGGTCTGGATGCCCCAGATGCGGAACCACCAGGCCTCGATGCGGAACATAAGGGTGGCAGCGAGTACCATCAGGACCAGCGAGGCCGCAGCGGGCACCCGCGCCCGCCCGCGGTTCAGTGCCAGCACTGCCATGGGGCAGGCCAGCAGCAGCAGCGAGACCATGTGGTAGGGCCAGCACAACAGGTTGCCCAGCATGGCCGGCGTGAAGATCAGCCCTGCGCCGGCCAGGCGTTCGATCCAGTCGCGGCGGCGTCGCCACGCCAAGGCAAGGCCCGCCACGAACATAGTTCCGGCAATTCCCATGGCAGCCAGGCTCACGGCACGAGGATTCAGTTCCGTGACCAGGGGGCCCTTGTCGGGGCGATCCGGCCAGGGAAGCATGAACATCTGGCTGTCCTTCACGAACAGGCGGGCCAGGGCCGCGTTGATGGCGGCGTTGCGGTGGCTCACGCCGCCCACCCCTGCGGCTTCCTGCTTCTGCAAGCGGGGACCGGCGGTCAGTTGCACGAACTCGAGGTTCAGGGCGGCTGTGCGCCGGTAGCCTTCCACGGGCCCGTAGTGCGGCACGGTCCACAGCAGGGGCAGGTGCACGCAGATGAGCGCGCCCAGCGCCCAGCCTGCCAGCGCTCGCCACTGGCGATTCATCACCAGCCAGGCCAGCAGCACCACAGGAATCACCTTCAGGAAGGCGGCGCCGGCAAGCGCCATGCCGCCCGACAGGGGCCGGCGCCTCTCGACCAGCCAAAGCCCAGCCAGCGAACTGAACAGCACCAGCGAATTCACGTTGCTTTTGAAGACATCCGCAAAGAACGGGCCCGCCACCACCAGCGCCGCCGGCAGCAGAAACATGGGCAGGCGCCCGGCCAAATGGGGCCGCGCCAGCGAGGCTGCCAGGGCAAGCGACCCTGCCATGGCGGCCCACAGCACGCATTCCCACACCACCAGTGCCGCTGTGCGCGGCAGCCAGGCCAAAGCGCCGAAGAACACCGCCAAGGGCGGCGGGTAGATGTACGGGCCGATCTCGACGGGCTTGCCGTGTTCCTCGCGCAGGACAGTTTCCTGCAGCTCGTAAATGCCGCCGCCCTGCTGGTTCATCGCCTCGCCGGCGTGCCAGTAGGCGCTGAAGTCCCAGTAGTCGGCCTTGATGTCGCCCACGGGAAGCTGCAATACGCTGACCAGACAGACCACCGCCATGACCGCCAGTAACGCAACAGCCGCCAGGTTGGCGTGGCGCACGAGGGGCGAGACGGGAGCGGGACCGGCGGAATCTGTCATGATCAGCCGGCGGTCTTGGGCTCCAGGCGGTCCACCAGCCCGCCAAAGCGGCGCTCGCGGCGGGCGTAGCTGGCCAGGGCCTCGTGCAGGTGCTCGGCCCGGAACTCGGGCCACAGGGCGTCGCTGACAAACAACTCAGCGTAGGAGACCTGCCAGAGCAGGAAGTTGGACAGGCGCATCTCGCCCGCGGTGCGGATCACCAGGTCCGGCTCGGGCATCTCGGGCTGGTACAGGTGCGCCGAGACCATGGCTTCGTCAATCTGTTCGGGCTTCAGCTTGCCGGCCTGCACCTTGGCCGCCAGTTCGCGCATGGCGTCCACCAGTTCGGCGCGCCCGCCGTAGCTGAGCGCCAGGCACAGGTTGGTGCCGGTGTTGCGGCTGGTCAGCTCCATGGTGCGGGTCAGCTCGCGGCGCACGCCCTCGGGCAGGCGGTGCAGGCGGCCGATGGCCGAGAAGCGCAGGTTGTTGCGCATCAGCGTGTCGCGCTCGTTCACGATGAAGCGCTTCAGCAGGCGCATCAGGAACTCGATCTCCAGGCGCGGCCGACGCCAGTTCTCTTCCGAGAAGGCGTACAGCGTGAGCTGCTCCACGCCCAGGCGCGAACATTCCTCGGCAATCACGCGCACGGTCTCAGAACCGGCCTCGTGGCCTTTCACGCGGCGCAGACCCCGGGCTTCTGCCCAGCGGCCGTTGCCGTCCATGATGATGGCGATGTGGCGGGGGGTGGGGAGGGCCATCGCACTCTCTGCGGCAAAGTGACGATGCTAATCGTATTGACGCATTTGTGGTTTCGCAAGCTGAACAGGGCCAAGGCCCCAAGAATTCGTGACAAAGGCGCAGTTCGGCCGATGCCGGGGCCTACTCTGCCGCGCTGCGAGTGACCGTGATGCTCTCCCAGAACGGCTGGGCCAGCACGGCGCTGTGGGGCGGCGCCTTGTGGCGCGGGTTGGGCTCAAATCCGCCGCGGCGGCCGCAACGCTCGCTGACCTGGGCGTTCAAGTCCGCGGGCAGGAGCACTCCCTCGCCCTTGGCTGATCCCAGCGCCGCCAGCGCGCACAACATGGCGGCCACGTCGTCGCCGTTCAGGCGCTCGGCGCCCTGGCCGGGGTTCACGCCGAGCTCGGCCACCAGTTTGGCCAGCAGTTTGTCGGCGCGCTGCTCGCTGTCGTCGGCCTTCCATCCGTTCTTGCCGTGGTGGCAGGCGCCGTCGCGGTACTGGCCCCGGAACTGCAACAACTCCACTGTCGCCGCCGGTGCCGTTTCCAGCAGGTCCTTGCCCAGGGTGAAGGCACTGCGCGACAACATGGCGCGGAAGCGCTCACCGAAGTCGCCCACCCGGTCCGTGCGCGGGGCGTCGCCGTAGAAGGCAAAGTCCAGCGGCCGGTGCGTCAGCTCCCACAGGAAGCGCGCCTCGACAGGCAGGTCGGCAGTCAAGGCAACATCCACAGCCACGGGGCGCGGCAGGCCCAAAAGGCCCGCACGCCACTGGTCAAACACCGCGTTGCATTCGTCAGAAAGCTTGAACTTGCCCAGGAACGCCGTCGCCGGCTGCAACTCGATGTGCAACTCGCCTTTGCCCTTGTCGGCGGCAACAGCCAGCAAGGGGCGGCGCGCCAGCCCAAAGGCAGAGAGGTTGATCCCGGCAGCCTGCATGAGGTTCCTTTCGCGCGAAGCTTGTAACAGCCGCGACTGAAAAAGTCGAAGCGCCAAGCGGTGCCTGCGAGTTGAGTTGGGGGAGTTAGCTCCGTCCCTTCGCAGCGTCAGGCCGCGACGGGCGCGAGCAACACGCGCCCTTCGGGCTTCTGTCGCTCGCTGTCGCGGTAACGACCGCAAGCGTTGCACCAATGCAGGTCGCACAGACGACTGGCCCGCGACATCAGGGCTCGCTTCATCTACAGTCTCGCCATGCACCCAGACTTCCGCACCACCCGCCACGCCAGCCTGTGCGTCCCGCCTGAAGCCGCGGGCCGCCGCCTCGATCGCTTTCTGGCCGAGAGCTGGCCCGACTACAGCCGCACCCTGCTGGCACAGCTTGTCCGCGACGGACTGGTGGCCGTGGAAGGCCTGCCCCCAGCCAAGGTAAAGCCCTCGCTGAAGCTGGAGGCCGGCTGGAGCGTGACTGTTGAGCGCCCCGAGCTGACCGAAAGCACCGAGCTGGAGCCTGAGGACATTCCGCTGGAGATCTTGTTCGAGGACGAGTGCCTGATCGTGCTGAACAAGCCCGCGGCGCTGCCCGTGCACCCGCCCAAGGCAGGCCGTGGCGGCACTCTGGCCAACGCGCTGCTGCATCACTTCGGCAAGGTCAGCCAGGCGGGCACGCTGCGGCCCGGCATTGTTCACCGGCTGGATGCCGACACCGGCGGCGTGATCGTCTGCGCCAAGGATGAGAGCACGCATTTCAAACTGGGCGAGCAGTTCCAGCAGCGCACGGTAGAGAAAACCTACCTGGCGCTGGTGCGCGGCACGGTGCGCAAGGACAAGGGCGAGATCAACAAGCCCATCGGCCGCCACCCCGACCACTACGAGATGCAGCGCGTGCACAAGGACGGCAAGCCCGCCGTGACGGAGTACGAGGTGCTGGAGCGCTTTCCCGGCTTCACATACTTGAGGATCACCCCCAAGACCGGCCGCACGCACCAGATTCGAGTGCATCTCTCGGCGGTCGGGCACCCCATCGTGGGCGACCGCCTCTACAACCACGACAACGGGCTGACGCTGTCGGAAGTCCAGGGTGTGCCCGCATTACCCGGCGAAGCGCCCCTGATCGCACGGCAGGCGCTGCACGCCGCGCGGCTGGCTTTTGACCACCCGCGCGATAGCCGGCGGCTGAGCTTCGAAGCGCCCCTGCCCGCGGACCTGGAACGCGCGCTGGCGGCGCTGCGCGCTGCCCGGTAACGAAGGGCATTTTGACGGCCGGCTAAAACCCGCGCCACTCGCGTTCTTCCTCGTAATTGTCCAGGGCCTTCATGGGCTTGCCCAAGGCTTCCTCAAACGCGCCCTTGGCTGCGTTCAGCTCCGCGCCTTCCTTGAACAGCTTGCAGATCACGTCGTACAGCCGCCAGAGCTGCTCCTTGGTGCTGCCCGTGTTCAATGCTCCCAGCACGTGGCCCTTCAGTTGCGGCGCCACGTCCAGCGGAATCAGCGCAGCCACAATGCACAGGCTGCGTTGCCGGAACTCGAGCCCCGGCCTGGAGAGCACGCGTCCGTAGCCTTCAGCCAGTGCCCAGTCGCCCAAATCCGGGCTGTTGCCGCGGGCAAAGCGGTCAATGCGGGGGGCGTTCTCGCCGTAGATGAGGTTAAACAGCTTCTGGCCGCGCTGCCGGAAGGCCGGCAGGTCGTCGCCCTCGAGGGGCTCGTCGCGCAGGCGAATCTCGCCGCTCAGGGGGTTGCTCACCTTTTTGCAGGCGTTCTTGAAGGCCGCCAAGGCGTTCAGGGCGCGCGGGTAGCCCCCGAACAGGTGAGTCTGCAACACGGCCTCGCGCATGGCCTCCGGGTCCGGCCGGTCCTTCTCTTTCAGCAGGAATTCAAAGGCGCGACCCGCGTGCTCGGCGTGGCCGTCCGCGGTGATGGCAGCACAGATGGCCAGCATGGCGTCTTCGCGCTTGAGGGGGTCCAGCCCCGTCAGCAGAAACGACAGCGTTGCGCCTTCCAGTCTCTTGGCGATCGGCATGGCCGCATTTTAGGACTCTGGTGCCGATGAAAAACCCCTCGCGGAGTCCGGCAGTACGCCCGCGCCGTCTACACCGGCGGGGTGAACCACTGCGCCGGATGTTCGGGCAGGCGGTTGTGCAGGGCAGCGAGACGCAGGGTGTTCAGTGCTGCGCGGGCGCTGCGCCACTTCACAAGTTCGCGGTCGCCGGGCACGCGCAGGCGCCAGGCGCGGGCCGTGTCGCCCATGCCGGCTGCCAGCCACACGGTGCCCACGGGCTTTTCTGGCGTGCCGCCGCCGGGGCCGGCGATGCCGCTTACCGCCAGACGCAGCTGTGCGCCGGTGGCATTGAGGCCCTGCAGCATCTCCAGGACGGCGGCCTCGCTCACGGCGCCCTGCCCGGCCAGGGTTTCGGGCTTCACGCCCAAGCGGCGCTGTTTGGCCTCGTTGGCGTAGACGACGCAGCTTTCCAGCAGCACGTCCGAGCTGCCGGGCACGTTGGTCAGCAGGTGGGCGACCATGCCGCCGGTGCAGCTTTCGGCCAGGGCCACGCGCAGCCCGCGTTCGCGAAGGGCCTGCACGGTGACCTGCTCGAGCGTCACGTCGCCGGTGCCGATGACCAGGTCGCCCAGCAGTTGGGCGGCCTCCGCAACAAGCGGCTCCAGCACCTGGTCGGCGGCGGCCTGGTCCTGGGCGGCCGCGCGCCAGCGCAGGCGGATGACGGCGTCGTCCACCAGGATGGCGCCCTCGGCCCGGGGGTCTTCCAGCAGGTGGCGCACGCGGTTGTTCAGGTCGCTCTCGGGCAGGCCGAAGCACTTCAGCTCGCGGGCAAACAGCGGCGCTTGCACCCCGAACTCCTCCACCAGCGCCGCGCGCATTTCTTCGGCCCAGATGCCTTTCAGTTCGCGGGGCACGCCGGGCAGCACGCACAGGCCGCTGTTGGCGTGGCGGGCCAGAAAGCAGCTTGCCGTGCCGAAGGCGTTGGGTACCAACCGGGCGCCCTCGGGCCGCATGCACTGGATCTCGCTGCCCTCGGGAAAGCGTCGGCCCGCCGCCGAGTAGCGCTCCTGAAGGCGCGCCAGGTCGTCGTGGTCCAGGCGCAGGGGCAAACCCAGGGCCGCCGCCGCCGCCTGCCGGGTGCGGTCGTCCACCGTGGGGCCGATGCCGCCGCAGACCACCACCAGCAGGCCCGCCTCAAGGGCTGCCTTCACGGCGTGCGTGATGTCGGCCTCGCGGTCCGTGACCGCCTCGTGCCTCACGACATCCCAGCCCAGGCCGGCCAGTTCCTGCGCCAGCCAGGCGGCGTTGGTGTTGACCACATAGCCCTGCACGACTTCGCTGCCCACGGCAACAATGCAGGCCTGACGCGGTGTCTGGGTCATGGCGGCAGTTTCCGTTGCGCGGGGCAGCGCGCGCAAGCCCCCGTGGTCTGTATCCGGGCGGCGGTTGCCTGTAACCTTGCCCCATGCCTTTTCAAGGCGTCCTGTTTTCTGATGTGCACCTGGCCGAGGGCACCACGCGCCTGAACGAGCTGTTCGCGGCGTTCGTGCAGCGCGTGCGCGGCACCCCCGAGATCGCCTGCCTGGGCGACCTCTCCGAGTACTGGATCGGCCGCAAGCACCTGCAAGACGCCCACGGGAAGTGGCTGTTCAACCACATGCGAGAGCTTGCCCAGGGGGCCCGGCGCGCGGTGTGGGTGGCCGGCAACCGGGACTTCCTGTTTGACGCGCAGGCCCGGCAGGCGGGCTGGCAGGTGTGCCGCAACCAGTACCGCGGCGAGTTCTGCGGCCTGCCCGTGGCCCTGGAGCACGGCGACCGCTTCTGCAGCCTGGACAAGGGCTACCAGCGCTTCCGGTGGTGGTTCCGCAAGGTGCCCTGGAGCTGGCTGGGCATAGTGCTGTCGGCGCGCCGGGGCCACGCGCTGGCCCGCTACTTCCGGGGCAAGAGCATGGGCGAAACCGCCCGCAAGCAGCCCTCGCTGTTTGGCATCCAGCCGCAACCCGTACAGACCCATGTGGCGGCGGGGGCCGGTCACGTGTTCTGCGGGCACGTGCACACGCCCTTCGAGCGCAATTACGATGCCGCAGGCCGAACAGGCTCGCTGCATGTGCTGGGTGACTGGCGGCCCGACGGCGCCGTGGTGGCGGTGGTGCAGGACGGCCGCCCCCGGCTGGTACGATTTGACGGCGACAAGTTTCTGGATTTTGAAGCGCCCAACGAGCAAAAGACCTTTGCCCCCGGCGAGGAAGCGGCACGGACATGAGCACGCAAGACCTGATCCACCTGATTGACAACCTGGGCAACCCCCGCGTGGCGGTGGTGGGCGACCTGATCCTGGACCATTACGTGTTCGGGGCGGTCTCGCGCATCAGCCCGGAAGCACCCATTCCCGTGCTGCACGTGAAGCGCGAGGAAGACCGCCTGGGCGGCGCCGCCAACGTGGCAGCCAACGTACTGGCCATGGGCGGGCGCGTGACCCTGGCGGGCGCACTGGGCAAGGACGAGCCCGCCCGCCGCTTCCGTGCCCTGGCTGGGGCTTCCGCGGGCCTGCAGCTGGCCGTGCACGAGAGTGCGTCCTGGCCCACCATCCTGAAGACGCGCATGGTCAGCCAGAACCAGCAGATGCTGCGGGTGGATCGCGAGGCCTCGGGCGGCCTGCCTGCCGGCGATCTGGCCCGCGTGGCGGCGGGCGGCGCCAGGGCGTTCAAGGGCGTGCAGGCGGTGGTACTGAGCGACTACGGCAAGGGCGTCATCACGCCGGAAAGCGCCCAGGGGTTCATCCGTGCCGCTCGCAAGCAGGGCGTACCCGTGATTGTGGACCCCAAGGGCCGCGACTATTCGCGCTACAAGGGTGCCTTTGCCGTCACCCCCAACCGCAGCGAGGCCGAGGCCGCCACGGGGCTGGATTGCAGCACCATGGCGGGCGTGGAGAAGGCGGGCCGCGAACTGGCCCGCAAGCTGGGCCTGAAAGCCGCCGTAGTCACTCTCTCGGCGGACGGCGTGGCCGTGGTGCCGCCCCGGGGCAAGCTGCAGCACTTCCCGGCCCAGGCGCGCGGCGTTTACGACGTGACCGGCGCAGGAGACACCTTCATTGCCACCTTTGCCGTGTGCGTGGCCTCAGGCGCCGATGAGTTCACGGCGGCGCGCATGGCCAACTACGCGGGCGGCCTCAAGGTAGCCCGCTTCGGCGCTGTGGCCATTGCCCGCGACGAGTTGCGCCGCGCCATCCTGAGCGCCCACGAGGGCTATGACCACGCCGGCAAAGTGCTGGACCGCGACCTGCTGGTGCAGGCCCTGCAGCAGCACCGCAAGCGCGGCGAGCGCATTGTATTCACCAACGGCTGCTTTGACCTGCTGCACCAGGGCCACGTGACCTACCTGAACTTCTGCCGCGGCCAGGGCGACCTGGTGGTGGTGGGCCTGAACAGCGACGAAAGCGTGCGCCGCCTGAAGGGCCCCACCCGGCCCATCAACGACCTGGAGGCCCGCGCCCGCGTGCTGGCCGCGCTGGCCGACGTCTCGTACGTCACGGTCTTTCACGACGACACGCCCGAAGAACTGATCCGGGCCGTTCAGCCGGACGTGCTGGTCAAGGGCGAGGACTGGTCCGGCAAGGCTGTGGCGGGGGCCGCTTTTGTGGAAGGGCACGGCGGCAAGGTAGTGTTTGCGCCGCTGGTGGAGGGCAAGAGCACGACCAACCTGATTGCCAAGGCCTCCGGACGGAGCAAGCCATGAACCGACAGCAGATGCAGGCCGAGTTTGAGCGCCAGCTTCACGAAAGCGCCGAGCTGAAGCAGAAGCTCGCCCGCGAGCAGGGCGAAACCCTGACCGCCATCGCCGTGACCATCGTGGACGCCCTGCGCAACGGGCACCGGGTGTTCTTCTGCGGCAACGGCGGCAGCTTCTCGGACGCCCATCACATCGTGGGCGAGCTGGTGGGGCGTTACGGCTATGACCGCCCGCCCTTGCCGGCCTTTGTGCTGGGCGCCGGCGTGGCCAGCCTGACTGCCATTGCCAACGACTATGGCTACGAGCAGATCTTCAGCCGCGAGGCGCGCGCCTGCGTGCAGGCCGGCGACGTGGTGGTCGGCCTCTCCACCAGCGGCAACAGCCGCAACGTGTGCGAGGCCATGGCGGTGGCGCAGGAGCTGGGTGCCTTCACCGTGGGCCTGGCGGGCGCCAAGACAGCCAAGATGGACGAGGTCTGCGACCGGGTGCTGCATGTGCCCAGCAGCCTCACGCCGCGCATCCAGGAGTGCCACCTGGCGGTGGGACACATCCTGTGCGACCTGGTGGAGCGCGCCCTGTTTCCCAAGCCATAATAAGGAGCGGGAGAACGTTCTGGGTGACAACGCCGCGCGACGAGTTGATTGCCATCCAGAAGCGCCTCGTTGAGGAGCTGAAAGAGCGCGTCTACGACCACGTCGGCCGCAACGACCCGGTCATGGACCGCTACTACCGCGACTACCAGGCCGAGTTCAAACCGGGCTTTGAGCGCCCCGCCAGCCGCGACGAGATCATCCAGCAGCTTGCCCGCGCCCAGCTTGCCTACTTCGGCGACTATCACACGTTGCGTTCGGCGCAGTCGGCGGTGCTGGACCTGCTGGGCGAGGTCGCCCGCCGCCACGAGAAGAAACTCGTGCTGTGCGTGGAAATGCTGCACGCCGAGCACAATCACCTGGTGCAGGCACACCTGGACAACGAGATGGACTCGGTCGAGTTCCGGCGCCAGGTGCACTGGACCACAAGCTGGAACTTCCCGTGGGCCAGCTGGGGCCGTTTCTTTGAGTTCGCCCGCGAGCACAAAGCCCCCCTCTACGGCGTCAACCTGCGCACCGAGGGCCGCCCCGACAGCCTGCAACACCGCGACAGCTTCGCGGCGGGGCTGGTCTCGGCCCTTACCCTGCTGCACCCGGACCGCTTGATCGCCGTCGTGTACGGCGACCTGCACATGGCCCAGGGGCACCTGCCTGCCGCGGTGCAGGGGCGGCTGGAGACCTTCGGGGCGCAGCGGCGCGCCGTGCGCGTGTACCAGAACTCGGAGACCGTTTACTGGCTGCTGGTGGGCAGGCAAATCGAGCACGTGGTGGATTACGTGAAGCTGAAGCGCGACGTGTATGTGCTGATGAACGCCACGCCCCTGGTGAAGTTCCAGAGCTTCCTGAACTGGCAGCACCAGGCGCAGGAGCTGGCGGGCCGCGCTGACGACAGCGACACCGACAGCGAGAACCTGCTGCTCGAGCAGATCCACGACCACATCCGCACCATCACCGAGTTCCTGGGCATTTCGCTGCCCGAAACCGCCAACTTTGAGGTCTACACGCCCAACGACCTGGACTTCCTGCAGCGGCTGGTCGAGCGCGGGGTGTACAGCGAAGGCGAGATGGCGGCCCTCAAGAGCTACATCGCCATGACGGACAGCGCCTTCTTTGAGCGCGCCCACGTGCTGTACCTTGGCAACCTGAGCGTGGCCAATGCCGCCGAGGCTGCCGCCCGCTATGTGCTGTCAGAATTGCGGCCGGAAAGCCGCGAGCCCGTGGTGGCCCGCGACGAGTTTTACGCCCGCTGCATGGTCGAGGCGCTGGCCTTCTTCTGCAGCAAGATCATTGACCACCGGCGCGTGGCGCGCGACGAAACCACCTGGCGCGAGGTGCTGGACCGCGTGGGCCGCCGCCGCAAGCTGGGCGTGGCCCAGCGCATTGATGCCTCGACCGCGCGGGGCTACCTGCGCCACAAGGAGTACGAGCGGCAGGTGCTGGCAACAGGCGGCTACGGCTCGCCGCCCCGGGGGCTGTTCGGCCTTCCCGCTGAGCAGCACGTGGCGCTGACCCGCGCCCTGGGCCGAGCCTTGGGCGAGATGATCTATCACGGCGTCTCGGAAGGCCGCGTGAGCAAAGAGCTGGTGCGCCAGGCCATGCAGGACGACGTGCGCGAGCCCGACCGCAGCCGCATGCGCTACTTCCAGTTCCTGCGCCTGGCCCTGCGCTGGCGCCCCACCGCCAAGGCCGCCAAGTACCGCAAACCCGTGGCAGAAGAAGAGTAGTGCCGGCGGCTTCGCACCCGCTTGGGCACGCTGCGCGCCCGCACCGGCGTTTCCACACCCAATTGCGAAGAACCGTTTCTTGGGACTTGTGGCTGGCGTCGGCCCGTTTAACATGAACGCATGAACCGCAGGCCCGTATATCGCTACGCCTGCACCCCCCGCCCCTGCGGGGACCGTATCACATCCGGGTTCTCCTGAGTGCTCTAACCGCTGCCGGTCGGCGGCGCCCTTGGCGTTACTGCGCCAGCGGCGTGCGTTCCTGATCGGCTGATCGTTCGTCTTCGAACGACTTGGTTCTTTTTCCGGGCACTCCTGAGGACCCAGCCATGCTCAAGTACCGCTTCGTATCCGTCAAACTGCTCGCTGCCGCGGCAGCCCTGCTCTCGATTTCGTCCGCCACCGTGGCGGCGCCCGCTCAGCCGTCGCGCCTGACTCTGT
>JADLBZ010000210.1 GCA_020847415.1 Planctomycetota bacterium | reverse complement strand
TCCGTGGCCGGCGCACCCGCGTGGTTGACGCTGAACGGCAGCAGCCTGTCCGGTACCCCGACCGTTGATGACGCCGGCAAGACCGGGACGATCACCGTGACCGCCGACAACGGCATCGCTCCGCGCGCGACGCAGGACTTCATGCTGGATGTCCAGGCCGCGCCCAGCATCACCAGCATTGCTCTGGTGCAGATCAAGGCGGGAGTCGCCTACCGCTACGAGGTTGCCATGAAGGGCCTGCCCGCGCCGACCCTGAAGGCCACGGGTCTGCCCAAGTGGCTGAAGCTGGAAGGCAACGTGCTGGCCGGCACGCCGCACAACGCCGACATCGGAAAGTCGCGGCGCATTACGCTGCAGGCCTCCAACGGCCTGAAGCCCGACGCGACGCAGGCCTTCCAGATCGAAGTAGTGGCAAACCCCGAGTACCTGGAAATGCCCTGGACGCTGGAGGAGTTGCGCGCCTACTGGAAGCCGGGCCTGGAGTGGGTTGTGCTTGGAGAAATGACCGTTGCGACGGGCAAGGCGATACGGGACCGCAACCCCCACAAGGTGCTGTCCGTAAAGGGCGACCTGGTCGAGATTGAAGTGATCAACTACTTCTATAAGGCCGGAATCAACGGCGCCGACGTCGAGGAAATCAAGACCACCGGCACGCTGGACCTTGGCGCCCTGGCCAAGGGCGAGCTCTTCCCGGGCCAGTCCAAGGTGAAATATGTCGGCGTCGAGAACACCGATATTGCCGGCAAGCGTTTGAGCTGCAACGTATTCGAAGTCGAGTTCATCCAGGAGTACACAGACAAGGCCGGCAAGCAACAGCAACTGACGCAGGTGTACCGGCTCCATTACATCGTCGGCAAGCCTGGGCTTTGCGCCAAGCAAGAACAGATCCAGAGCGGAAAGCCCGACAACCCCCACGAAGCCACCGAGATCAAGGAGCCCAAGCAACCCAAGTAGCGGGCCGATTCACCCGGCAACAACGAGGCGCGGGCGGTTGCTGCCCGCGCCCTGCTACTCTCTGGCGCTGCCGTCCAGGCGGTTCATCTTGGCCACGCGCTCGGCATGGCGGCCGCCCTCAAACTCCGCGGCCAGGAAGGCCAGCAGGCTGCGCTGCACGATCTCGGGCCCCATGCTGCGCGCGCCAAAGCAGGCGACATTGGCATCGTTGTGCCTGCGACACATCTCGCCTTCCCACTCGTTGTGGATCACGGCTGCCCGGCAACCGGAGACCTTGTTGGCGCTGATGGCCATGCCGATGCCCGAGCCGCACACCAGCACTACCCGCTGGGCCTCGCCCGACTTCAGGCGCTCACAGGCGCGCACGGCAAAGTCGGGGTAGTCCACACGGTTCTTGTCCAACGGGCCCATGTTGGCCACCTGGTGGCCCTTGTCCTGCAGAAAGCGAACCAGCTCTTCCTTCAGGTCGAAGCCGGCGTGGTCGCTGGCGATGGCGATCTTCATGTGCGGCTCCCGTTGCAGTCCCGGAAGAATAGCTCGTCCAACTCGGCCTTGAAGGCTGCGTCTACCGCATCCCCCACCGCCCAACCCGGCAACAGCCGCTCGCGCAGCCGGCAGGCAATGGTGCGCGCGCAGGCGGCGAACTCCGCGGCCTCGCCGCCCATAGGATCCGGCACCCGCAGGTTCAATGCCCCCGGCGGCACGTCCCCCGCCACCTCATCGCCCATGGCCACCACCAGGTCCGCGTCGGCGGAGTCGCGGGGCTGCAGGGGTTTGGGCGTGTGGCGCGACAAATCCACGCCGCGGGCCAGCGCAGCCTCCAGCATGGGTTCGGGCACAGTCATGGCGGGGTGTGCAATGGTGCCGCGCGACCGGGGCGCAAACAGCGGCACAAAGCGCGGCAGGGCGGCCAGCCTCTCCTGCAGCGTGTGCACCAGCCCATGCGCAAAGGCGCTGCGGTTCAGGTTGCCCAGGCAGACAAACAGCACGCGAGTCAGGCAGCGCCGTGCAAGTTCGGGCGCGGGCAGCGCCCCTTCGCGCAGTACCTGCAGGCCCGCAGGCAACATCCGCGCCACCGTACTGGCCGGACGGGGCGGCAGCGGACCCGCATCCAGCACGGCATCCACGCCCGGCAAGGCGGCAATAGCCGCGGCGTCATTCAGCACCGGCTGTCCGTGCAGGTTGGCGCTGGTGGCCACCACCGGGGCACCCACCGCCAGCAACAGCCGCGAGCCCAGCCCGTGCCGGACTACACGCAAGCCCAGGCCGTGTGGTCGCGAGGCGGCGGCTACTACCAACGTTGCGCCGTGGGGCGTCAGGGCCCGCGCCAGGCGGCATTCCATGGGCCCCAAGCCACCCGCAAAGTGAAGGGCCGATTCCACATCGCCCGCGTGCAGCGAGAACGGCTCCGGCCGGCCGCCCTTCAGGGCGCGCAGCTTCGCGTTGTTGAAGGAGTTGTCAGCCAATCCGGCCACGCCGTAAATCGTGTCGGTGGGGAAACCCACCAGCCCGCCCGCGCGCAGGATGTGTGCCGCCTCGGCGGCCTGTTCAGGCTTCAGGATGCGCGCCGGCATGGGTCCTGCTCAATCCTTCGTGGCGGCCTTGCGATTGCGCTCTTCGCGCAGGCGTATGCGCTCTGCCACCGCCATGCGTCGGCCCAGCAGGCCGCGCCCGCGCATGATGCGATAGAGGTAGTAGATCGGCCCCGAGAGGAAGTAGCCCAGCATGGCGATGGTCACCAGCAGGCGCCAATGGTCGGCAAAAATCACCACCACGGCCCCCACCAGCAGGATAACCACCAGTGTGCGCAGGCTCTGTTTGCGCGAGACGAAACGATTGAAGACGTGTACGTACCGGATGCGCGTGACCATCATCAGTCCCACCAGTGCGCCCACACCGGGGATCAGCACCCTCAGCACCCAGCGCCAGAAGACGCCGTCCATGTCCGCCACGTTCTCGCGCATCCAGGTGAGGCCCAGGAACATGGCACAAATGGTGGCCGCGGCAGCAGGCGACGGCAGGCCGGAAAACGTGGTGTGGTCGTCGTCCTCGCCGGTTTCCACGTTGAAACGGGCCAGGCGCAGGATGGCGCAACAGGCATACAGGCTGGCCACGGCCCACAAAATCTTGCTGTCGTAAGCCTCCGACGCAAAGAAGAACCCGCCGCCCACCCGGATCATCAGGGCCGGCGTCACGCCGAACGTCAGGGCATCGCACAAGCTGTCCAGCTCGGCACCGAAGCGGCCCGTGGTGGCTGTCATGCGCGCCACCTTGCCGTCCATGGCGTCAAACAGCATGCCGCCACCCACCAGCATCGCGGCATATCCCAGCCGCAGGGCCACCTCATCGCCGCGGCCTGCCGCCGCGGCGGCAAAGCCGTGCATCAGCTCCATCAGGGCGGCCAGCCCGCACACCGCGTTGCCCAGGGTCAGGGCCGAGGGCAACAAGGCAAGGCCGGGCATGCGCCGACGACGCCGCATGCGGCCGGTGTTGCCGCTGGTTGACGGCGCGCCGGGCTCAAGCCGCAGAATGCGACCGCTGGCGCCGCTCTCCGGCCCGGGCTGGTCTACTTGCTGGTTTTCGGCGGCTCCCAACCCAGCTCCTTCAAGAACGTTTCAGCGCGCGACAACCCCGCCGAGCGGCCGCGAATCAGCAACCGCCCGCCCCACGTGCACACCACCGCGCCGCAATCCTGTTCAATCAGCAACGCTCGCAGCACGTCGGCCACGTACTCGATACCGTCGCGGTCCCGCAGGGTGCGGGTGTGGCCCTCCTGCTTGCCGGGCGCTGTCTGCTGCCGCTGCAGCCCGACATCCAGCTTCTTCAGCAGATCCGCGCAATCAAACACGCGCCAGCCGCTGACAGTCTCGCCCTCGCTCGCCACGCGCACGCAATTGCCCACCACGTCCCACTGCAGCTTGGACTGCTCCAGCAGGCCCTGCAGCGCAGCAGCCACGTCGCTCTTGCCGTCCACCGCCACATGGGCGTCATCCAGCCCGCTCAACACGTCGCGGCAGAGCACGAAACCCGCGTTCACCGCAGCGCACAGCGAGGCAATGGCCGAGGCCACCGTCACGTCTTCCAGCACCGGCGCCGGCGTGGCCTTCATGGCCGCCAGCAACTCTGCCTCGCGCCTTGCGGCTGCATTACAGCCGGGCTCGTCCGCGGCCAGCACATCAAGCAACTCCTGCAACTCGGCATGGCGGGCCGCGGGCCCCACGCCCAACAGCCGGTCGCCCACCGCATGCAAGGACAGGTTGGGTTCACTGGCGCGCCAGAGCACGTCGTCGGCCAGGCCACACAGGTACTCCGCTGCTGAGCATTCGGGCGGCGTTTCGCCTTCGGCTGCGCCTGCCTTGGCAGGCTTCCCATACTGGTTCACGTAGGCCACGTGGCGGCTGGCCAGCACGCTGACGTCATAGCCCCTGGCAGGCAACGAGGGCAACTGGTCCGGCGTGGCCAGCATCAGCCGGCCGCCTTCCGTGTCCACGTGCACCAGCAGGCCCGCCGCCACAGAAAGCAGGCGCGCCGCCTGTGCCGGCTCTGTGTCGCCGGTGCTGACCCAGACGGGATACTCGAGGTCGCCGGCGCTGTAACCCTTGGGCCAGCTCACGACCAGGCCCAGGTCTTTGGCCAGGGACTCGACGGCGCCGCGAGCTGAGCTGCCCAGGGCCTTCACGTTGACCTTGGCCGGAGCCGGTGCTTCCTGGGCCACGGGCAGCGATGCACCCACCAGCAGCAGCAATGCCAGCGACCATGAGATGCGCTTCACTTCCCACCTTCTTTCTGGGCTTGGCCCTCGACGTAGCCGAGGCCCTTGAGCACCTCGGCCGCGCCGTCCACGCCCTCGGCACTTCCCAGCACCAGAATCCGCGTTCCGAACGAGCAGACTTCGATGGCATGGCCCACGGCGGTCACTTCGGCCACCAGCGCCGAAGTAACCACGGCCATCCCGCCGCGCTCGCGCAAGTCGCCCTGAAAGCCGCCTTCGCGGTCCTTCTCGGTCTTCTGGCGCGCGTACTCCTTCTCCAGCCCCGCCAGCAGCGCCGCAGCGTCGAACACGCGGTACGAAGCCACGCCGCCTGTGGGCTCGCACGAGAAGCGCAGGGCGCCGCGCCACGAGGACACATACAGGCCATAGTTATTGCAGACATCGCCCAGCACATCGGCGTGCGTACGCGGGCCGCCGCGGTCCAGCACCACGGTGGTGTCGGAAAGGTCCAGCGTGTCCATCAGGGCGGCATCCAGCACCACCGACGCCTCGAACTTCTCGAAGAGTTGCCACAGCACCGGGCGCAGCAACTGTTCGCCTGCGGTCCAGGTGCCGGATAGCGCCGCAAGGCGCTTGCGCTGCGCGCGGTCCTCGCCCAGGCAACGGCTTTCACCGCCTCCCTTGCGAAGCAGGTCCAGCAGTTCGGCAACATTCTCGAGCCGCGCGACGGTGCCGCCGACGACCAGGCGCTCTCCCACGGCGCTTCCGCTGCCGGCGTCCTCATAGACCGGCAGCACGGTGCCCACAACTTCCAGCAGCGTCTCCGCCGCAGTGCTCTCGCGTTCGTCGGGCTGCGGGGTGCGGGCAGGGGCGTAGCGGTTGACGTACTCGACGTGCAGTCGGGTCAGGTCCGCTACTTCAAACGTGCGCAGGGCGCGCGTTTCCGCCGGCGCCGGCGCGTCTGCCATCACGCGCAGCTCGCGGCTCTCCATGTCCAGGCGCACGGTGATGCCGGCCGCTTGTCCCATGAGCCGGGCGGCGTTCTCGGCCGTCTCGTTGCGACACACCAGCCAGATTTCGCGGTCAAACTCGGCCAGTTCCTCGTCGCCCTGGGGCAGGCCGCAACCGGTCTGCGCAGCCAGGTCTTTCAGCGCCGCACCCAACGTGGAACCCGGCCACATGCCGGTGACACGCACGGGCTCAGGCTTCTCCTGGCTGTTCACGGGCAACGCCGCGGCAATCAGCAACGCCGCCAGTACGGCCCCCAGCATCGCGGCCTTAGGCATTGGCGCCCTCCGCCGGGGCTGTTGCCACGACAGGCTGCTTCACCTGAACGGTGGCCAGCACCGTGAGGCCGCCCTTGACCTTGTCGCCCACCTTCACCTGCCAGAGCACCTCAAAGCCCTCGTCAAAATAGAGTTCCGTGCGGCTGCCGAATTTGAGCATGCCGAAGCGCCGGCCCCGCGGCACGGTATCGCCTTCTTTGAGGGGACAGACGATGCGGCGGGCGATCAGGCCCGTGATCTGCCGGATGTCGCACCGCGGGCCCCACTTGCTGCGAAAGCCGATGTTGTGGGCCTCGTTCAGGATGCTGCACTCGGGATCGCGGGCGTCCAAGTACTCGCCGTCCTGGTGGCGCAGATAGTCCACCGTGCCGTCCAGGGGCGCCCGGTTGACGTGCACGTCAAACACGCTCAGGAAGATGCCGATGCCCTGGCGTTTACCCTTCAGGTACTCAGTGAGTTCTTTTTCGCCCACGTCGGTGACGGTACCGTCAGCCGGGCTGACTACCGTGTATTCGTCGCCGGGCAGGGGGCGATCCGGGTCACGAAAGAAGTTGAAGTTGAAGATCGCCACCAGCACAAACGGGAATGCCACAGCCCACAGCGCCGGGTGCAACCACATCGCCAGGCCAGCCGCGGCACCGATCCCCACCACCGGCAGGGCCACGCCGAAAAGCAGCAGTTCGCGGGTTCCGTATTTCGTGAATGCCATGCGCCGAAGGG
>JADLBZ010000209.1 GCA_020847415.1 Planctomycetota bacterium | reverse complement strand
TGGCAGACGGCAACGGCGGCAACTCGCCGTCGTCGGTGAGGCCAGCCAGTAGCTCGGCAATGGTCGGTTGGTTCAGCACAGAGCCCTCACCCAATGTGCTGGACAGAAACAGGGGCGAGCGGGGTGCGTGCGCAAGCCAGCCGCGCGGCTGGTGTTGCGCGGAGAGTTTTTTGTGGTGGCAGTTGTGGTGTGGGCCTCTGGCCCGCATGCAGTTGCTGTTCTCTGCGGCTCGGCGGCTCGGCGGCTCGGCGAGAGCAAGCAGTTCAGAACGGCACGCGGCCGAGACGGCCACGTCACGAACGGCAACGGCGCGCGGCTGGGCCGCCACGCCACGAA
Organism: Planctomycetota bacterium; assembly: GCA_020847415.1. Taxonomy (GTDB): domain Bacteria; phylum Planctomycetota; class UBA8742; order UBA2392; family UBA2392; genus JADLBZ01. The sequence continues at coordinate 14,482 of JADLBZ010000209.1, read as the reverse complement.
CTGCAACTGCGCGCGGGCGAGGACGCCCACGCCACAAACGGCAACGGCACGCGGCCGAGACGGCCACGTCGCGAACTTCAACGGCGCGCGGCCTTCGCGTCAGCAGTTGCCTTGCGGCGCTGCGTGCCCGCGCTGCCGTTGCCACACCCAACTGCAAAGAGCCGGCGCAAGCAGGGTTTGTCTGACGGCTACTTCTCTTGCGGGTCTTTGGCAGGCTTCACGGCGCGGGCGGTGGAAGCCTCGCGCTTCTGGGTCAGGCTGCCGGTCACGGGCACCCAGCGGTTCTCGCGGCTCATCTCGCCGCTCACGGTGGCCTTCAGGATTGAGGACTCGCCGGCTACAAACCGCTGGCCCAGGTCCACCACCAGCGTGCCGTTCCATGTGAGGTCCAGGGTCGCGCCTGGTTTCCAGGCGCCCGTTGCCTCGCTGGCCACCGGCGAGAGCTTCTTGATCTCCACGCTGAAGGCAACGTGCACCTGCCGGGCAGCGGCCTCGCCTTCCACCTTCTCCAGCGTGCAGGTCGCCGTCACTTCCGGGGGTTTGTCGCCTGCTTTGCGGGCAAAGCGCTCGAACAGCCGCAGCACCTCATCCGTGGCGGGCGTCCAGGATTCGCCCACGGTCACAGCGGCGGAGGGCAGCAGCGGGTGCGCACGCGGCCGCTGCACCGCCAGCAGGTGCACCAGTTCCAGGGGCCGCTCGCCCAGCGAGGTGCGGGGCGCGGTCTCCAGCCGCCGCGCAAAGGCTGTCCCGTTCCAGCTCTCGGTGAATACTGCGCCCAGCAGCGGGCCATCGCCGGTGTAGATCTGCTCGGCCGCGGATTCGCCGGGTTTCAGGCGCAACTGGGTGCGGGTGTGGGCGGCATACTCGTGGCGCACGGACTGCGGCAGGCCCGCGGCGTCGGCTGCGGTCACCTCGCGCAGCAGGTTCAGGGCGTCAGTGTCCGTTCCCCCGCCCGTCAGCGTCAGGGTGCCGCCCTGGCCGTCGTCCACCTCAAAGCGCACGCTGCTGTCAGATCGCTCAGACTCGGTGGTGGTGTAAAGGAAGCCCGCGGCCAGTACTTCTGTTACGGTGAAGCGCTCCGGCTGCGGGGCTTCCTGCGCCGTGTTTCGCGTCGCCGGCAGAAGCAGCGCGGCGGTCAGCCATAGTACGCGGAGTCTTGTCACGCTAATCAGCGTAGCCGGGCAGCGCCACGGCACCAAGGTCTGTCATGCCTGACGTTGCGCGAAAGACGATGCGGCAGTCCGGCTGCAGGTCGTTGCGCGAGGCCGACCACACATACAGCACATACAGGCGACCGGGCTTCAGGACCGCGCCGGGCGTGACGCTGTAGCCATGGCAATCCGAGAAGTAACGGGCATGGGAGTTGTACCAGGCCCCGTTGCGGGCAAACCAGAGCAGATCCTCGGGGCGGCCTGCATGTTCGCGCATAGCCTCCGGGATCAGCTCAGCGGCAGGCGTCCCGGCCGCGGGCTGACCGGTCTGCGCCTCCGCCTGCTTGAGCTTCTCGAACCACTCTTGGGGCATGGTTGCCCCCGGTCGCGCCACGGTGCCGGACTTGAACACCTCGCGTTCGCCGGCCAGCAGGCGCTGGGCCAGGGCGTCGTTCTCAAGGGGCAGCAGGCTGGCCTCGACAAAAGGAAGGCCCTCGCCGCGGGGTCCTACAACCCGGAAGGCCAGGCCCTCGCCCACACCGCAGGCCTTCAGGGTGCGGCCGGCCAGGACATCGTTCAACTCGGCGGTGTTCGCCGCCAGGGGCGCAGTAATGGCGCTGCCGGTTGCCCAGCGGCACCAGGGGAGGTTCGGGTTCCAATCGTTGCCGCGCCGAGCGGCAGGGGCGAGATGCCAGGTTGCCTGCCCGGCGGTGCCGGCCTGCAGCAGCAGGGGCAGCCTGCCCGTTGGGGCAAAGCCGCCGCGCAAGCCATCGAAGGTGTAGTCCACGGGATGAACGCGCTCTTTCTTCGACTGCGGGTCGGGCGTCTCCGGGTCCGCTGCCGGGCCCTCCTGGTCGTCAGCGGGGGGCTCGGCGCCGCGCACCGCCAGCGTGCGGTGAGCCGCCCAGGCGTCCACCGTGGGCGGCAACTCCCAGCGCGGTGCAGCCAGGGATGCCGCTTCCAGGCTGCGGCTCAGGACCACCACGCGCTCCGTGCCGCTGGGGATGAGTTCGCACTCGGTGAGGACGAGGTTGCCGTCGCCAAACGCCAGCCGCAGCTTGTCGCCGCGAAACACGTCGGCGTACCAGCGGCTGTCGCGCTTTCGCATGACGCTGACGGGCACATAGTATTTTTCGGGAATGGGCGAGCTCATGCGCAGGTCCGACGCCACACGCTGGTACATGGGCACGATTCCGGCCGGTGCTTTCAGGTCCAGCACGAAGCGAGCATAGTTGCGGGGCACGCAGGCGGGGTCTTCCAGGGGCGGCGGGCTGGTCAGCCTCTCGGCCCATTGCAGGCGGCTGCGCTGGCCGGGGTCGTCCTCCAGCACCTTGTGCCAGCCCTCGGTGCGCTGGGCGAAATCCGGGGCGAGGGTCAGCGTGGCGCTGACCTGGTCATCGGCGCGCTCCGTGAAGCGCCCCGCGAATTCAACCGTGGATTGGCCCCACAGCTGCACATTGAACTGGAAGGCCACCTTGTTCTCGGCGCCTGCCATGACCGGCACGTAGAACGCGCCGCCGTCCGTGAGGTATTTGTCCGGCCCGGGCGTGCCGCTGGAGCGGCGGCGCGCGAAACGCGAGGTGCCCCCGCCTTCGCCGGACCCCTCCAGTTGCGGCGGCTCGCGCAGCACGACGGGCGGCCGTGAGCTGCGGTCTTCTGCCGGCGGGCTACCCGCTTGCACGTCCACGCGGGGCAGCGCGTCAATCCACTCGATGGCGTTACCGTCCAGGTCCGTAAAGCGCACGCACAGGATGCGCCGCCAGTTGGGCAGGTGCAGGGCACCGGCAAGTTGCTGGCCGCGCAGCACCGAGAAGCGGTGCCGCAGCCAGCCATACTCGATGTTGCGCAACTCCAGCTCGTACTCGCCGGGCTCAAGCCCGCCCCCGGAAAGCCCGTCGCAAACCACCACGCGGCGGCCGGGGTCGTAGTAGGCCTCGTCTTCCACCCAGCACCCCGCCACGCGCCGGAACAGTGACACCCCCACGTCTTCGCGGTCCAGGGGCTGCTCCTGCGCGTCCGTGAGGGCGAACTCGGCGCGGGCTGTGCTGCGCTGCACGGCGTCACCGTAGACCGGCACCCACAGTGTCTCGCCCGACGCGTCTTCTGCGGCGGAACCGGTGGCAGGCGCGGCGGCAGCCACGTTGCAGTCTGACGGGGCGGTAACGGGAGCATTGGCAAGCGGCAGAGCGTCGTTGCCCGCGCCGACGGGTCGGCTGGGCGGCTCCAGGGCATCCGGTACGGCAGCCTGGGACTCACCGGGGCTGCACACAGCCGGGGCGTTTGCATGAGCGCCCTCGCGCGGCCACAGGGCAACAGCCGCCAGGGCCAGCGCAAGCAGGACCAGTACCACCAGCAGGCTGACGCGTCGCTGCGCCACCAGAACCCCCTCGACACAGTATAGCCGCCGCGAAACCACGCGGCGGCATTCTGTGCAAACGGCGGAGGGCCCCAAAAGTTCAGGGGCTGGGCAGCACGCGGCGCAGAATCTCGGCGGCTGCCTGCGGGCGGCCGTGGGCGCGGGCGGCGGCACTCATGCGCGCGCGCAGGTCGGCGTCGGCCAGCAGGCGCTTCAGCTTCTGGCGCAGCACGCCGGGCGTGCGGGCCTTAAAGCCGGCGCCGATCTCGGCCAGGTAGTCGGCGTTGCGCTCTTCCTGGCCGGGGATGGGGTTGGGCACCAGCATGGGCAGCCCCATGGCCAGGCACTCGGCCGTGGTCAGGCCGCCGCTCTTGGAAACGCACAGGTCGGCGGCAGCCATCAGCTCGTGGATGTAGTCCACGAAACCCAGCACCTTCAGCGCGCTGTGGCGGGGCACCTTGAGCGCGGCCAGCTCCTGCTGCATGCGCGGATTGCGGCCCGCCACCGCCACCACCTGCACGGGCCCCTGCGACAGCACCGCCTCGGCCAGCTTCTCCATGCCCGCGTTGCCCCAACCGCCGCCCATGAGCAGCACGACCGGCCGGTCATCGAGACCCGCCTTGGCGCGCGCGGCGCTGCGCTGCATGGGCCGCGCAAAGGGTGGCACGATGGGAATGCCGGTAGCCTGCACGCCGCGCTTCACGCCGCGGTCCGCCATTTCTTCGACGGACTCGTCGTTGGCGACGTAAATGGCGTCGGCACCCGGCTGGGCCCAGAACAGGTGGGCGTAGTAGTCGGTGACCACCAAGTGCAGCGGAAAACCCGCCCAGGCCTGGCGGCCCCGCACATGGGCCAGCACCTGCACCGGCAGAAAGTGCGTGCACAGCACGGCGGTGGGCTGTTGCTGCCGCAGCCACTTGCGAAACCCGGCAAACTCGAGCCGGTCATAGGCGCGAACCGCCAGCGGCGCCCGCTTGTGCACCCGGCCGCGGTCCGAGGTGTCGTACATCAGTCCCCAAAGCGCAGGCGCGTGGTCGGCCAAGGCCAGGTAGCTGCCGCGGTAGGCCCGCCGGTACACGCCCGAGGTGAACTCCAGGATGTCGCGCGTCTCGACGGCGAGGCCGGGGTACAGCTCGGCCGCCCAGGCCGCCAGGGCCGAAGCGGCCCTGGCATGGCCGCTGCCCACGCTGCACGAGAGGATGACCAGCCTAGAACTTGTGGACATGCAGCACCTTGCCCGTGCGGTCGCGAACCTCAAGGCTCATGGCGCCGCGGCGCACGCGCAGCACGCCAAAACCGTAGTCCACGGCGCTGAACAGCAGGTGGGGAGCCTTCTCATTGAGGCCCGTCAGGCGCTTACCGCCGCCGCCCAGCACCACCTGCGTGAAGCCGTTGGCAACCAGCAGTTGCGCATTGTGCTCGTGTCCGGCAAAGAACGCATCAAGAACCGGGTTCTTCAGCAGAGGCTCCAGTTCCTCGCCCACGTCCTTCTTCATGTCCAGGCCGCCCGCGGTCAGCAGCGGGTGGTGGCCCAGGGCAATCACCGGCCAGGCCGCCTCCCGCAACTCATCAAGCTGCGCCTTCAGCCATGCCGTCTGCTGCTTGCGGCGCGGGCATTCAGGGTTCGTGTCCAGGCCCAGCACCGTCAGCAGGGGCGCCCGGCCGGCCGGAGCGAAATCCTGGCGCCAGTAGTAGGCGGGCATGCTCCAGCGCCCGGCGCTGTGGCGCGTGTACTCGACCTGGGCCAGTTCGTCGCCCGCGTAGTCGTGGTTGCCCAGGATCGCGTGCCAGCACAGCAGGCCCAGCCACGGCGTGTCGTAAACCTGCGCGAAGTAGTGGCGCCAGAGCGGGTCCGAGACGCTGTCCACGCCCGCGGGATAGAAATTGTCGCCCAGCAGCAGACCGGCGTGGAAGCCCCCCAGCTCGGCGGCGGCGTTGTCACAGCCCTGAGCGACCTGCCATTGTTCGATCTGGCCGGAACCCCAATCGCCGAACACCACCAGCCGCAGCTCATCGGCCAGCGGCGGCAGCGGCTGGTGGACGGGCGGCGGCTCGTATTGCGGCAGTTGGTTGCGCGAGCAATTGGCGCCGGCCAGCGCCAGCCCGGCCAAGGCGAACAAGAAGCGGCGGCGGGAGGACTCCATTACCCTGAGCCTACTTTCCCCCCGCCGCGCGCAGTATGTCGTTTGCAGGATTTGCGGCGCCCGGGCTCCCCGCGCACATGCGCGTGCGAGAGCGTCAACACGGGCCTTGGTTGTGCTCCGCGAAACCGGCTTCCCTGAAGCCGGCCCGGGCCCGAGCGCCGTCTTTTTTGTCAAATCTCCGGTCTGGCCTGCGGCTCCCCCAGGTGCGTGTTGCGGGCCAAGGGATGCGCAGGCGCGCCTTCCGCGGCCTGTCGCGCCACGCGCGCGCCCAGCGCCCGCAGGGCATCGGCAACCGGTGAGTCCAGCCGCCCCGGCAGCACCGCCACGCGCCCGTCCAAGGGCCGCCCGGCGAATGCGCGTTCGCGGGCAATGCCCACCACAATCAGGGCAGGCGTCAGCGCCCGCGGGTCTGCGGCCTCGACGGGCAAGCCGGCCAGCGTGGTCTCCACGACCAGCTCCTGGGGGGTGCCGCCCCGGGCAACCAGCGCCACCGGCGTGGCGGGGTCCAGACCGCCCGCCGCCAGCTCGCGCGATATCTCGGCGGCGCGGTGCACACCCATGAAGATCACCAACGGCCCCGGCGCTGCCGCCCAGCGGCGGATTTCGTCGGCGCTGGTGCTGCCGGCGCCGCTGACCACCGTGAACCCATGGTTGCGGCCACGGCTGGTGAGCGAGAAGCCGGCCGGCCCCAGCACACCATTGAGGGAGCTGACGCCCGGGATGACGCGAAAAGGAATTCCCGCCGCGTGCAGCGCCTCAATCTCCTCGGCGCCGCGGCCGAAGATGAACGGGTCACCGCCCTTGAGGCGCACCACGTTGCGCCCCAGCGAGCCCTCGCGCACCAGGATCGAGTTGATGGTCTGCTGCGCCACCTGCTCGCCGAATGGGTGCTTGCCCACGGGAATGCGCAGGGCGTGCGGCGGCGCAAGTTCCAGCACCTCGGGCGCCACCAGGTGATCGTACACCACCACGTCGGCGCGGCTCAGGGCCCGGGCGGCCCCCACCGTGAGAAGATCCGGGTCGCCGGGGCCGGCCCCCGCCAGTGTGACGACTCCGGTCGTGTTCGTGTCGTGGCTCATGACTGCACCTCCTGGCGGCGCCGCGTGTGCAGGCCGCACTCCGTCTTGGTTGTGCCGGCCCAGCGGCCGGCGCGCTCGTCTGCTCCTTCGGCTGCCGCAGCCGTGCAGGGCTCGCAGCCAATGCTGCGAAAGCCCCTTTCGCGCAGCGGGTGCTGGGGCAACCCCAGGTCCGCCAGCTCGGCGTCAATGAACCCGCGCGTGGCGGTGGCCAGCGGCTGGATCTTGAGCAGCCCATCGGCGTCAAACTCCAGCACCGGCACATCGGCGCGCTCGCCGCCCTGCTCGCGGCGCAGGGCAGAGACCCAGGCCCGCTTGCCCTGGCGCAGGCCGGCCATCACCGCCACCTTGCGCACGGCGCAGCACAGGTTGGGGTCGGTGCTCCATAACCGGGGGCCATAGTCGCGGCTGAACTCGGGCTCGGAGAAGCCGGGCCCGGCGGTGCGCAGGAAGAAGTCAAAGCGCTCGCGCAGCAGGTCGCGATAAGCCAGCGTCTCGGCGAAGTGCTTGCCGGTGTCAATGAACCAGGCCGGGTGCGCCGGGGCGGCGTCATGAAAGTACTGCAGCAGCAGCACGCCGCCGGCGTTCAGGGCCGTGCTGAAGAGCAGCTCATCCCCATAGACATCCAGCGCCCAGTGCACGATCTCGCGCGGCGGCAGGGCCTCCAGCAGGCGCGACAGCTCGGCCGCCTCCTGGGCGTTGCGCGGCGCCTTGCGGGGCACCTCGGGCTCCTGCACCCACTCGCCCTGGGTCAGCGTAACGCGGCGGCGCAACTCGCGCACAAAGGGGCGCAGGCCCACGCGGTCCAGCAGGGCGTCAAAGGGCTCCTCCACGCGGCCCCATTGGCCCAGCACTTCCACGGCGGCAACCGCCGTGGCCAGCACGTCCTGAACTCCCAGCAGCGTGCCCGCCTGCCGGCCCAGCAGAGTGCGACCGTAAAGCCGCCCGCCCACCAGCAGGTCATAGCCCTTCACGGTCTGGCCGCGCGCCCGGCCCGCGTTGCCGCGGAAGCCGAGGTCAAAGAGCTGCGGGTGGCTGCAACTGTTGGGGCAGCCCGACACGGAGACGCGCAGGCGCTTGGCCCAGGCGGGTGCGGCGGAGTTATCCAGCGCGGCGGAAAGCTCCCGCGCGAAGTCGTGGGTCTCCACAAAGCCCTTGCGGCAACTGGTGGCGCCGGGGCAGGCCACGATGTCACGCGGCCCGGACCAGCCCGAGGGCGGATAGCCCAGTGCCTCCAGCGCGCGCACCAGCGCCGGCACCCCGGCAGGCGGCACGTTGGCAATGGCGATGTTCTGCCGCACGGAAATCTGCAGGTGCGTGGCCCCGGCCCGCTCGGCGGCGTCGGCCAGGGCGATGACCTCGCGGCCGGTGATGTCGCCGGCCACAATGGGCACCCGCACGCGGAAGCCGCCGTCACCCTGGGCATGAATGCCGTCCGTCGAGAAGCGCGGCGGCAACGCGGCCGGGCTGTAGTGCGGCGCGGTATCCACCGTGGCGGCAGGCTGATAGCGCTGCAGCACCAGCTCGCGCACCCGCGCCAGCCCCAAATCCAGCAGCACGTACTTGAAGCGGGCCTTGGCGCGGTTCTTGCGGTTGCCCCACTCGTTGTGCACCTGCACGGCGGCTTCCAGCAGCGCCGGCACCTCTGCAGCCGGAACGCGGGCAAACAGCAAGTCGGCCAGGCGGGGCTCGCGGCCCAGGCCGCCGCCGATCCAGACGCTGAAGGCAAGTTCGCCTTCGGCCTGTTCCTCGACAAACCCCAGGTCGTTGATGCGATGCAGGGGCTCGCGGTCGTCGGCGGCATAGAACGCGGCCTTGAACTTGCGGGGCAGGGTCTCGAACTCGGGGCGGCCCGCAAAGCGGCGGGTCAGGTCGTCCACCACGGCCTGCAGGCGGTCGCCCCCCGCGCCGGTGGTCTCGCTGCCCAGCACAATGTTGCGCACGGAGTCGCCGCAGGCGCCGCGGGTGGTCAGGCCCGTGGTCTCGATGGCCTCAATGAAGGCCAGCAGCTTGTCCTCCGGCGCGCCGTGGAACTCCACGTTGGCGCGGGTGTCCACGTGCCACTCGCCGTTGGCGTAGTCGCTCGCGAACGCTGCCAGGGCGCGGGCCTGGGCAAACGTCACCAGGCCGCCCGGCACGCGAACGCGCACCATGTAGCTGCCCTTCTCGCGCTCGGGGTACACGCCATCAATGGTCACCTCGCCGTCGCTGCGCACGACACGGTGCTTCTCCCAGTCCGTCTTCGCGATATGCCGAACATCCGGTTCCATGGTCCGCCTCACGCCCGCCAGTCGCGGGAAATCCAGATCCAGCCCACCAGCGCGGCTGTAGCTGCCAGCCACGCGACAATGCCCACCAGCACGGGCCTTCCGCCCACGCGCCGCAACACGTCCAGGCGTGTGCGAAAGCCCACGCCCACCAGGGCCAGGAAGAAGGCCCAGTTGGTCAGATTCCCCAGCGACTGCCGCTCGGCAGCCGAGATCCAGCCCGCCAGTGAAAGCCCCGCGGCCACCACAAACCCGGGCACGTAGGCCGGCAGCGCGGGCAGGCTGAGACGCGGCAGCGGGCCCGACGCCCTGCTGGAAGGCCGCCCGAACCACCACACGTAGCCCACCACAGCCAGGCCCTCGAAGGCGTTCACCGCCACCTTGAGGGCGCCCGTCAACACCAGCGCCTGCGGCGAATGTGCCGCCCCGGTGGCCAGGGCCTCGGCGTTGTTGGCAATGCCCGACCCGGCCAGCAGGCCGAACTGCGCGGCATCCAGCCCCAGCCACGCCCCCGCCAGCGGCAGCACCAGCAGGGCCAAGGCGCCGGTCAGCAGTACCGCCGCGGTGGCCAGCACCAGCGGCGTGCCGCCGGACTTGCTGTCGCGCTGGGCCGCAGCCGCCAGGGCCGAGACGCCAAAGCCGAACAACCCCAGCCCGAACAACCCGGCCAGCCGCCGCGGCAGCAGGCCCGCAGCCACAGCCGCCCACAGCAACGCGGCCAGCACCAGCACCGGCAGCAGCAGCGAGGCCAGGCTGTGCCAGCCCAGGGCGCGCAGCACCTCAAGCTGCACCTGGGTGCCCATCAGGGTGATGCCCACCGTGAGGGGCCCCTCATAAGGAAGGCTGCGCAACCCCGAGCGCGCCTGCGTGGCGCCGGCCAGCACGCCGTACAGCAGCGCCCACACCACCGCCGGCAACTGCGGCACCACCAGGTGGGAAAGCTTGGCCATGGCAGCCAGCGCCAGCAGCACCACCCAGCCCGCCAGCCGGCTGATACCGGCCGGGCGGGCCTGCGCTGCAAGGATGTTGGGTGTGCCGCTCATGGTCGTTGCCTGCGTTCTTTGCCTACCAGGGAATCAGCCCCAGCAGGCCGGTCTTGACTGCAGCCACAGCCAGCAATGCCGCCGCTGAGGCCAGTACGTCGCGAATCAACTGCGTTCTTGCTCCTGCCTTGGTCACGTTTCTGCTCCGTCAAAAAGAAAGGCCGCCTCTCGGGCGGCCTGTGGGAAGTGCGAGGGGCACAACTCACAGGCCGGGGTCGGGCATGAACATGGCCATGCACGCCTTGGCGGCGGGCTTCTTGCACATGCACTTGTTGCAGGCCTTGGTCATGGGTCCGGTTCCGGTTGGGCTAGACTGCCGCCAGTTCGCGCTTCTCGGCCACCAGGCCGCGCTGCAGCAGGAAGTTCCAGATGCGGTCGGCGCTTTCCTGCACCGTCTCGCGCTCGCTGTTCACGGTCAAGCTGGGGTTCAGGGGCGCCTCGTAGGGATCGCTGACGCCCGTGAAGGCCGGGATCTCGCCCGCCAGCGCCTTCTTGTAGAGGCCCTTCACGTCGCGGCTGACCAGCGTGTCGAGGCCGGCCTCAACGTACACCTCAACAAAGCGGTCGTAACCGATCTCGCGGCGAACTTCCTCGCGGGTGGCGCGATAGGGGCTGATCGCCGCGGTGATGACCGGGATGCCGTGGCGGGTCAGCAGGTTGGCCACAAAGCCGATGCGGCGGATGTTGGTGTCACGGTCCTCGCGCGAAAAGCCGAGGCCCTTGCTCAGGTGCGTGCGCACCACGTCGCCGTCGAGCACTTCGTGGCCGACGCCCTGCCGTGCCAGCCGGCGGCTGATCTCCTGGGCAAGCGTCGTCTTGCCTGCGCCGGAGAGGCCGGTGAACCATAGAGTGAAACCGTTGCCTAAGCTCATAGCTGCTCCTGTTGTCTCGGGGTCAAAAAACAAAACCCGCCGCGTTTCGCGCGGCGGGCGTCACATTCGGGTTGGTTTGGTGAACCTAGCAGACCAGCGCCGAGTGCGACCCGCCATCGCGGGCACACATCTTGGCGCACATTTTGGCCTTCAGGTTCATGGGTACAAATCCTTCGGGCCGAGAGAGTATCCCCCGCCGGAGCGATGTCAACCAGAAATCCGTTTTTCTTTTCGGCCGCCGGCCCGAGGTGCCGACTCGGTGGCGATCACGGCTGACATGGCGGCATTGCAGCTGCGGGGTGTCGGCGCGGAATTGACAAGTGTTCGGCTGTTAGAGCCTGCTTAAGACGCCTGAGCCTTTGCTAATGCGCTGCGCCGGGCAAGCGGGGCAAGGCAGCCGAGCCGGAGCATGGCTTGAAGCCATGTGAGGCGAGGCGAACGCCGGCCCGCGATGCCCGCCGCAAGCAGTAGCTGGCGAACGACTTCTAAAACAGGCTCTTGCAGCGTGCTCTTGCGTGCGCATCGGGCCCGGTCGTTCTGGTTCGGCACAGGGCCTTGGGAACGCCGGTCTGCTGACCGGCAGGTTGTGCTGCGCCAATCGGGAGATTGGCGGTCCCGGAGACACCCCGCGTGCCCGTTTCAACCAAACGCCATGCAACATCCGCGCTGAAAGGGCCCTATGCCTTGCGGCAGTCGGGGCACAGGCCCCACAGGGTCACCGACACTTCCTGTATCTGCCAGCCGCCGCTTTCGTGCGGCGCGCCCACCTTCACCGGCGGCGTTGTGCATGCCACCCGCCCGCAGCGCGTGCAGGTCAGGTGCGCGTGGCGGTGGCCGTGGGCCAGCTCAAACATCTCGCGCCGCCCCACCCCGCGCAGCGAGTGCACCACCCCCGCCGCAGCCAGCGCCTGCAGGTTGCGGTACACCGTGGCGGGGTCGCCCGCCGCGTCGCCGCAGCGGGCCACGGTGTCTTCCATGCTCACGGGCTCACTGGCTGCCAGCAGGAACTCCACGATGGCGCGGCGTGCAGCCGTGACACGCAGGCCCGCGTGTCTCAGCAGCTCGATGCCGCGGCTGGCAGGAAGTGCCGGCAGGGGCTACTCCTCGGCGCGCTGGGCGGCCAGCGGCGGCAGTGCCGCCAGGTCCGCCACCAGTTCCTGCGGCGAAGCGTGGCGCTTCTCGCGCTCGCGCATCACCAGCCGGTCAATCACCGCGCCCAGCGCCGGTGTGACCTGCGGATTGATGCTGCACACAGGCTGCGGGTCCTTGGTGAGGTGCGCCAGCACCACCTGCTGCAGGTTGTCGCCCGGGAAGACCGGCTGACCCGCCAGCAGGTGAAAGAACGTGGCGCCCAGCGAGTACAGGTCGCTGCGGCTGTCCAGGTCCTTGGCGCCGTTGGCCTGCTCGGGGCTGATGTAATGGGGCGTGCCCAGCAGGTAGCCCTCGGCGGTCTGGCCGGTGTCCTCCACCAGGCGCGAAAGGCCGAAGTCGCCCAGCTTGGCGACGTCGTCCTGGGTCACGTAAATGTTGCCCGGCTTCACGTCACGGTGGATCAGCCGACGCTGCGACAGGTACTCGATGGCCTCGGCGGTTTGGGCCATGAAACGGCGGGCCTGGTGTTCGGTGATGCGCGGGCCGCCGTCCTGGATGTATTTGTCCAGGGGCGCGCCCTCGACCAGTTCCTGCACCACAAAGTGAACGCCCTGGTACTCGCCCATGGTGAATGTGCGCACCACGTGGGGGTGCACCAGCTTCAGGCTGATCTCGTTGCTGCGTTGCAGGCGCTTCAGGAAGCCCTCTTTGACGGCGGCAAAGGGGCTCAGCACTTTCAGGGCCACGGGCTTGAGGTTGATGGGCTCAAGGGCGCGGTACACGGTGGCGGTGCCGCCCTGGCCCAGCTTGTCAATGATGGTGAAGCCGGCGAAGTCCTTGGAGATGACCTGGCCGGTTTCCTTGAAGCGCTTGACGGCGCTGTCCACATCGCGGGCGTCCAGGCCCTGCACGGTGCTTTCGTCGAGCTTGCGGGCGTCTTTCTCGATGCGCTTCAGAAGGATGCGCACCTTGGCGGCGAGCTCGCCCTGGCGGAACGGCTTGACGAGGTACTCGTCGGCACCGGCCTCAATGCCCTCAATGACGTCCTGTTCCTCGCCCAGGGCCGAGAGCAGGATGATGGGGGTGTGGGAGAGGTCAGGGTCTTCGCGGATCTTCTTGGTGGCAGTCAGGCCGTCCATCTTGGGCATCATGATGTCCATGATGAGCAGATGGGGCTTGAAGTCCCGGGCGCGGGCCAAAGCCTCCAGGCCGTCCATGGCAACCTGGACGTCAAAGCCCAGCTTGCGAAGCTGCGCGGAAAGGACCGTGCGCAGTTCGCGGGAGTCGTCAACCACCAGGATGCGTTCAGGCATGCAAGTTCCGCCGGGCCGGGACGTTACGGCGCAAGGGCATTATCGCGCAAGGGCTCAGGCCGTCAACCGCGATAGCAGGGCGTTGAAACAGTCTGTTTCAGCGCCCTGCCCGGCCCGCGCGGCTGCACGAGCCAGTCAGTTGCTTTCCTCAACGGCCTGCTAGAGTTGCGCCGCGGGTGGGCTGGGGAAACAGGCGCGGCATGCCGGCGAGGCAGGTTCGCCGCGTGTCGCGGGGCACCTCAGGCATGGCCCGTCTGCGCGCGCTGCAACCCGCGAGCGTTACCTCTGCAGCCGCGTTCGCCGCCTTGACAGGCCAGCAACCGGCGGGTCTTGGTTTGGCCTCTTTCGCACCCGTAGCTCAATTGGATAGAGCATCTGACTACGGATCAGAAGGTTGCACGTTCGACTCGTGCCGGGTGTACCAGCCTCAAAGCGGCCTCCAGAGCCAATCTGGAGGCCGCTTGCATTTCCGGCCCCGACGCAAAAGTGCCCTGTGGGGACAAGGTTGGGGACAAGGTCTGCAGAAGCGCATTGGCCGGAGTACCAGAAGGCCCTCCCCTGCATCACGCCCGCAGCCCTGTCGCCCGCACTCGGTTCGCGATGACTTGTAGCGGCAACCTCGCCGCCGGGCGCGGCGAGGAACGCAAGTCTGTCCCCGGCCCCGTTGGGCACAGCCGCTGCCCCGCCGCACCCGTCGATTGAGTTCGGGGGCAAGCACCTCCTACTGCTTCTCATCAAGGCACGCCCCCAGGGCTTCAGCACCAGTTGTCTTTGCGGCTGATGTGTGCGGAGCGACCGGCTGGTTCTGCAGGCAAGCACGCAGTGTGTCCCCGTCTACGCGCTTCGCAACCAAAGCACTCCAGCCCCTGGCGTATGCGACGCTCCGCAACTACTTCCCGGCACCCGTAATTTCCGTGCGCCAGCAATTCTCTCGGCGCGAGATTGCAGGTGCCAGCGCCCTCGCCTCCAGAGCGGATTCTCAATCCGAACAATTTCGCGACGCACCCAATTCTCGGGTGGCTGTGCCGCTTCTTTGGGCTCCTTTGGCGGGGCACAGAAAACGGGTGCCTCCTCGTGTCCGTAGATGAGCCGTGAAAGGACACCCTGTGCCACTGGGTACAGGCCCCAGCCAATACACAGCCGGAGGATCCACCGTGCAATCCAAAGA
>JADLBZ010000208.1 GCA_020847415.1 Planctomycetota bacterium | reverse complement strand
TCCAGCGGTCCTCGTTGCACAGCTTCTGGAGTTCCAGTACCAGGGCGTCCGTGCTGGCCTCAAAGGTGACGGCTTCCGGGGCCTCCTGGGCGGTGCCATAGGGCAGCCGGCCGGGGCCGCCCAGGTCGTTGACCACGTCACGGGTGATCTGGTGGCAACGGCCGTTCACGGCGTGGCCCATCTTGGGAATCTCGTGGTACTGCACAGGAATGCCCCAGGCAGCCAGTGTGTTCGAGTAATGGCGCACCGAGGCCACCACGTTGATGGTGCCCAGCACGGCGGTTTCTTCCGAACCGACGAAGTTGATCCAGGGCACCGGCGGGCAGGTCTCGCGGCTGACTGCGCCGCCGCTGCTGTACAAGAACACCGCCCGGAACGGAAACGCATCCGGGTTTTCCATCCACTCCTTGCGCGCCCAGCCGCTGGCCCAGCTCGTGCCCCACGAGAAGCCCGAGACAAACACGCGCGCCGGGTCCACGGGCTGCTCGGCCATCACTTTCTTGAGCAGCCACTTGCTGCCCTCAATGATCTTGTCCTGGGTAGCCAGCGTGGGCATGCCCATCGTGCCGCCGCCCTCGGGCGTCAGCTCCTGGTACTGCACGCCGATGGTGATGACCGGGTCGCGTGCGGTGGTTATGCGGCCCACGTTCTGCACGCGGCCCCTGCCCAGGTCGCCGTTGCCGTGGAAGGTGAACATGAGGGCCACCTTGCGGCCCTCGGGCAGAGTATCCGGCGTCAGCACATAGCCGGTCATCTTCTCGCAGCCCTCGACCTCGATCTTGCACTCCTTGAGGGTGGTCTTGTCGGGCTCGACTTTGCCGGAATCGTCGCCGCCCAGGCCTCGCTGCGGCAGCAACAAGGCGGCGTCTTCAGCGCCGCGCTTGCGGATTTCCTCGCCTGCGGCGGGAGCCTTGGGCGCGGGCGCGGGTTCCTCTGGGCCGGGCTCGGCGGGCGCCGGGCCGGGTTCGGCCTGCGCCGCCACCAGCGAAGACAGCAGCAGAAGGCTCAGTGCCGCAGAAAGTGCGCGCATGGGATTCTCCGTGCGACGATTGTGGCGCGGGGCAGTGGCTGGGGGCAAGCAAGCCCGGCGGAAGCCTTCTCGAACCCGAGAAACGCCCGCTGCTGCGTCCCCCGCAAAAAGAAAGGGCGCCCCGCAAGGGGCGCCCGTGCCGATGCAGGCTCGGGGTTTCCAAGCCGCGTCCCAGCTACTCCAGCTTCTCCCACCAGGTGAGGCGGAACTTGGCGGCGTGGGGCCAAGGGCAGGCCCCGGCGTCCTTTTCAATGTCGCGGGCCAGCTTGTCGTAGGCTGCCTTGGCCTCAGTGCGCTTGCCCTCCAGCTCCAGCTTGATCGCGGCGCGCATGGCCTCGCCGCGTTCCGCGGTGCGCTTGGCAGGCCCAAACGTCTTAAGCTTCTCCAGGTTGGCGGCATAGGGCTTGCCCTTCAGCCACCCGGCGTCCTTGTAGGCCTCAATCAGCTGTTCCAGGCGCTTGCGGCGCAGGCTGTGGGGCCACATGTCGGCCTTGATGCTGGACTCCAGGCTGGTGTTGCAGCGCTCGACCTCTTTCTTGGCCCAGGTCTCAAGTTCCTTCATGAACTCCTTGATGGGCTTCTTTTCTTTGTTGCCGATGTTCTTGTCGGCAATGAACTCGTTGCCGCGCCGCACCGCGCTGGTGAAGTTCTCGGACTGGCACAGGCCCAGCACCTCGCCCACGTAGCGGTCCTGCGAGTCGGCGAACTTCAGCTTGTCTTCTTCGCCGGGCACGCCTACCTCGCGCGCGGTCGGCTTCATGAACCCCGGGCCGGGCCCTCCCAGCGTGTTGATGGCGTCGCGCACGGCGCGGACCCAGGTGGTGTCCTCCTGGCCAAAGGTCAGCTCGTAGTTGTGGAACTGCGCCGGGATGCCCCAGCTCAGCAACTCGTTGGCAAAGCGGCGCGGGGTGGCCTCGCCGAACGCCTTGGAAATGTCCATGTGCATGTTGTTGGTGACGATCACCGTGGCCACCGGCGGGATGCTGTCCTTCTCGTCGGCGCCCTCCAGCACCATGTCGGAGAACAGCCGCGCCCGGAACGGGAAGTTATCCGGGTCGCCTTCCCACAGCGTGCGCGACCAGTGGGCAGCCTCCAGGCCGCCGCCGTTGGAGCCCAGCAGGAAGACGTGCTCCGGGTCCACGGGATAGTCGGCCTTGACCTTGGCCAGCAGCCACGAGAATGCCGCAAACAGCACGTCGCGGTCCACCAGATAATCAATCGAGCGGAAGTTGCCCCGGTCGGTCTCTTTCATGTACTGCAGGCTGCACAGGATCAGCGGGTCGCGCCCGCAGGACAGCCTGGCTGCCTCGGCAAGCTCCTTCTTGGTCTCCAGGCCGTCGCCGTGCAGGGCAAAGACCAGCGCGTGCTTGCGCGCCTTGTCCATGGGGGAAGGAACGCTGACAAAGCCCTTGAGCTCGGCAGCGCCCTCGGCCTCAATGTGGATCTCGCTGATCTTGCCCGTGTCGTTATCCAGGGCGCCCTCCGGCCCCGCCGACCCCAGTTGCGGCAGCAGCAGCATGGCGTCAGCCGC
This sequence comes from Planctomycetota bacterium, assembly GCA_020847415.1. GTDB lineage: Bacteria > Planctomycetota > UBA8742 > UBA2392 > UBA2392 > JADLBZ01. The sequence continues at coordinate 2,786 of JADLBZ010000208.1, read as the reverse complement.
CGTGCGGGCGCGGATCTTGGCGCCGGCTGCCGGCTGTTCTTCCGGTGGTTGTTCTTCGCCGGGCTGCGTTTCGCCCGGTTCCTCGCCCGGCTCATTGTCCTGCGCCAGCACCCAGCACTGTCCTGCCAGCAGCAGCACGGCTGCCGCGGCCACCCATCTGCCCAGTTTCATGGTCCGCCCTTTCGTTGATGTGTCCCCGAGGACCGACATGATACGGACAGTTCCGGGACTTGGTTCCAGAAATGTGATTCAACTACTTGTACGTCCGGTGTCGAACTGGGCCCCATGGAGCGCAAGCGCCGGCGTCGCGGGCGTGACGGGCCGGACTCCCGGTGCTTGAATAGGCGCCACATGCCCGACGTGGCCACAACTGTCGCCCCGGAGGACAAGACCTGGCTGCAAGCCGCCGGGCTGCTGGACCTTGATGCGCTGTTCACTCGCGCGGACCTGGTAGCCGTAAAGGCCAAGCTGACCGATCGCCAGACCCTGAGTGTTGCCCTGCCCGAGGGGCGGGTGGTCTTTGTCAAGCGCTACCCGAAAGTGAAGCCGCCGGGCATGCTGCGCCGCAGCCCGTTCAGCTCGCCGGCGGCGCGGGAATACGAGGCCCTGCGACGGCTGGCCGAACTGGGCGTTCCCACCATTCACCCCCTTGCCCTGCTGGAAGAGCGCCAAGGCAAGCGCGTGACGCGCGCAGCCCTGCTGACCCTGGGTCTGGATGCCCCGCAGACCCTGGAGCAACTGGTGCTGGCGGGCCTCTCTGCCCGCAGACGACAGGCCCTGGCCCGGCAACTGGCGCAGGTTACGCGTCGCATGCACGACGGCGGCGTGAACCACCGGGACTACTACCTGGTGCACCTGCGGGTGGGGCAGAGCGACCGGCTGTTCGTAACCGACCTGAACCGCGCCGACCTGCGCCGCGAAGTGCCGCGGCGCTGGGTGGTGAAGGACCTGGCGGCCCTGCAGTTCTCGGCCCCGGCAGGGGTGGTGACCCGCACTGACCGCGCGCGCTTTCTGGGCGCTTACACGGGCAAGCCGCTGCGGGCGTGCCGGTCACTGGTCAAGGCGATCCTGCGCAAGGCGGCTGCCATGCGCGCTAACACGGCCCGCAAGGTGGCGCGGGGCGAGGCCAACTACCACCTGCGCTAGCAGGGCGTTGAAACAGTCATTTTCAACACACTGCTAGTGCAAGACCGGGCGGCCAATAGCGAAACATGGCGGGCAGGCGTTAGACTGTGGGCTAACCAGCGAGGTCCCCGATGGGCATCTTCAAGTCCAAGGAAGAGCGGCGCATCCAGCGCGACATGGAGATCAAGAAGGGCATCCAGCGCATGAAGCGCCAGATCAAGGAGCTGACCACCAGCGAAGAAGAGTGGCTGGAGAAGGCTCGCCGTGCGGGGCGTATCGGGGCGCAGGACCAGCTTTCCTTCATCCGTAAGAGCCTGAAGGCGACCACGGCCCAGCGCCGCATGCTGGAACGCCAGATGCTGACCATTGAGGCCGCCTACCAGATGAAGAACCAGGCCGAGAGCTTTGCCGTGTTCGCCGAGAGCATGGGCGTGGTCAGCAAGAGCATCAACGAGGTCTACAAGAGCACCGACCTGGAATCCACGCAACGCAACTTTGAGCACGCCATGATGCAGGCCGAGACCATGAGCCAGCGCATGGACCTGTTCCTGGACATGACCAAGGACAGCCTTTTTGAGGCAGACTCGGTGGCCGGCGAGCAACTGGTCAGCGATGCCGAGATTGACCAGATGATCGGCATGGACCCGCAGGCCCGCAAGAAGATGACGCGCGAAGAACTGGACCGCGAGATTGCGCGCGAACTGGGCGAGCACGTCGAGGAAGAAAAGAAATAGGGGCTATCAGGGCGCCCAACAGTCCTCTTCAGCGGGCTGCTATACGCCGGCCGCCAGCAGCCGCTCGCGCAGGGGCTCGGGCTGGCCCTCACGCTGGACCAGGGCGCGCCGCAGCTCTCGCGTCATTTCCGAGGTGGTGTGGCCGTTGAACAGCGTTCCGGCCTGCAGGCCCTCCACCAGAGCCGTAAGCCTGTGGAGTTCCTCGCCGTCCTCGCTTGCCGGTGCCACGTTGCCTACGTCGGCCCGGAATGCATCCACCAGCGCCCGCAACTCGGGCGCCTTGCCCTCGTGGGCCAGCAGCCGCGCTCGCAGCGGGAGCACATGGCGGCGATGCAGGACCAGCGCATTCGGCACGGGCAGCAGTTTCTCGGCCAACGCGAGGTCAGCCTTTGCCCCGTCAACGTCGCCCAGCAGCAGCCGGAATTCACCGCGCAGGGCGGCAAAGGCGCCCGCGAAATGCAGCGACTTATGGGCCTCCAGCAACTGGATGGCCTCGGTCAGCGCGGCCAGGCCGTCGTCCAGGCGCCCCAGTTTCTTGCGCGCCACGCCCAGGTTGCCCAGGGCCAGGCCCAGCTGCCCGCGAACCCCGCCCCGGCGGAACCACATGATGGCATGCTCGTAGCAGTCAATGGCATGGACGGTGCGGCCGGTGTCGTCCAGCAGGTTTCCCATGTTGACGAGAAACAGGCCCTCCATGATGCGGTTTTCGTGGTCGCGCAGAATGTGCAGCGCGCGCCGGAACGACAGCTCGGCTTCCTGCAAGAGTCCTAATTCTCTCTGTACCGTGGCCAGGTTGCCGTGGGCAATCGCCTCGTCGGCGCGGCTGCCCTGGGCGCGGTGCAGCTCCAGCGCGCGCAGGCAGCAGGACACGGACTCCTCGCGGCGGCCCAGCTCGCGCAGCACAGCAGCCAGGTTGCTGGCGTAGAT
>JADLBZ010000207.1 GCA_020847415.1 Planctomycetota bacterium | reverse complement strand
GCCGAGGAAATGCTGGTGGCCCCCGGCCATGCTGCCCAGGGCGGCGAGTACGCGGCGCCGGCCTTGGCTCCTGGCGCCGACGGCAAGGTCGCCAGCACCCAGCACAGCCACAACCCGGTACCCTGCCTGCTGGTGGGACACCGGAACCGCCTGCGCGAAGGCGGCGCGCTCGCCGATGTAGCACCCACGGTGTTGCAACTGATGGGCCTGCCCCAGCCCCCGGAGATGACCGGCAACTCGTTGCTGGCGTGAACATGGCGGAAGCTCCCACCATTGTGCTGGAACTGGCCAACCTTGGCGCGCTGAGGGTGGGTTTGCACGGCCTGGCCGACGAGGAGCTCTCGAACCTGCCGCATCGCATTCGGGGCTTTCGGGCGCGTATCGCCGCGGAGCAAGCCCGCGGCCTGCACGCCTATCTGAATCTGCCGGGCGATGAAGCCGCCCTGGAGCAGATTCTGCGTCTGGCCCAGCCGCGCCTGGGGCGCTTTGAGCACCTGGTGGTGCTGGGTATCGGCGGCAGCAGCCTGGGCCTGCGCGCTCTGGTGCAGGCGCTGGCGCCCAAGGGCGGCCCGCGGCTGCACGTGGTGGATAACACCGACCCGGCGCTGGTGGCAGGCGTGCTGGCGGAGGTGGACCTGGCCCGCACGCTGGTGGTGGCGGTCTCCAAGAGCGGCGGCACCCTGGAAACGGTGCTCTCCCTGGGCCTGTTCGTGCAGAAGCTGCGCCAGCGGGGCCTGCCCCTGCGCGAGCACCTGCTGGTGGTGACCGACCCCGAGGCCGGGCCCCTGCGCGCGTTTGCGCGGCAGCACGGGCTGGATGCAGCTGACATCCCGCCCGGCGTGGGCGGGCGCTTTTCCGTGCTTACGGCGGCCGGCCTGCTGCCCGCGGCCCTTCTGGGGCTGGATGTGGCGGCCCTGTTGCGCGGCGCTGCCCGCACCGTGGAGCTTTGCACACAAGGACCCCTGGAACGCAACTGGCCAGCCTGGCTGGGGCTGATGGCGACGGACCTGTGCCGCAACCTGGGCAAGCGCATCCTGGTGTTCATGCCCTACAGCTCGCGACTGCGGGCGGTCTCTGAGTGGTTCGTGCAGTTGTGGGACGAGAGCCTGGGCAAGGCCCGGGCCAGCGACGGCAGCGCCCTGGAGGCCGGCCAGACCGCCGTGCCCGCCTGCGGTGCCACGGACCAGCACGCCCAGTTGCAGCTCTTCCTGGAAGGGCCCAACGACAAAGTTCTGCTCTTTGCGCGTATCGAGCAGCACGAGCCCGACCTGCCCCTGGGCAGCTTTGAATGGGCGGACTTCAGCGCCGCCTTTGTGCAGGGCGGTACCTTGGGCAAGGTGCTGAATGCCCAGCAGGCGGGCACCGCTGCCGCCTGTACCGAGCGCAAACGTCCCAACGCCACGCTGGTGCTGCCGCGGCTGGACGCGCCGGCGCTGGGCGAGCTGCTGATGGGCCTGCAGGCTGCAACGACGTTTGCCGGGATGGCCTGGGGCGTGAACACCTACGACCAGCCCGCCGTGGAGCTGGGCAAAGGCATCAGCCGCAGAATGCTGGGGGGCTGACCGCATGGCCGACACGGTCATGATCCAGCGCATACACACCGACGAGCGAGTCGAGGGCTGGCGTAACCGTTGCCTGTGGATGAACACGGCGGTCTCACTGGGCGGGCTGCTTTCCTTCCTGCTGTTCCATGGCCGCGTGTTTCCGGACCGCTGGGAGCCCTGGGTGGCGCTGTTCCAGGCTGTCTGCCTGGTGGTGCTGATGGGGGAGACCCTGGGCGTGTACTGGCTGGCCCGGCACCTGAAAACCGGGTGGGCCTACGCGGTGCCGGACTCGGTGGCAGTACTGACGGGTGCCTTGCTGGGGGCCGCGCTGCTGGTGTTTTCGCCGCTGGTCTCCGGGGTGCTGGACGACGGCGCTGCAACGGCCGCATTTGCGTACCTGACGCAGGCGGGCCTGCTGGCGCTGGTTGCCATCCGGCTGCTGCGGGTGTTCAGCTTCGTCACGCGACTGGTGCGCAGCCCGCTGCTGGTGTTCATGGCCAGCTTTGTGGGACTTATCGTGTGCGGCGCCGGCCTGCTGATGCTGCCGGGCTCACGGGTGCCGGGATTTGAGCTGTCCGTGGTGGACGCCCTGTTCATGTCCACCTCGGCCACCTGCGTTACCGGGCTGGCGGTGGTGGACATCGGCTCGCAGTTCACCCGTTTCGGGCAACTGGTAATTCTCGCCCTGATCCAGGTGGGCGGCCTGGGCATCATGACCTTTGCCGCGTTTTTCAGCCTCATGTACGGCCGCGGCATGGGCGTGCGAGAAGGTGCTGCCATGGGCGAAGTACTGAGTGTGGACACCGTGGGCCGGGTGGGCCGCATGCTGGGCGGCATCCTGGGCATCACGGCGGCCTGTGAGGCCGCGGGCGCCATCGCCCTGTACGGGAACTGGGTCGGCGCGGACGGTACGCCGCTGCCCGCCGGCGAGCAGATCTACTACGCCGTCTTTCACTCCATCAGCGCCTTCTGCAATGCCGGCTTCTCGCTGCACGGCGACAGCCTGGTGCGCTACGCGGGTGACTGGCCGACCCTGCTGCCCATCAGCTTCCTCATCATCATCGGCGGCCTGGGTTTCACGGTGATCCTGGACCTGCTTTCGTACCGCTTCTGGGCCCACCCCTGGCTGCGGCGCATCCCGGCCCTGCACCACCGGCTGCGGCGGGCGGCCCTGCCGCGCCTGACTGTGCAAACCAAGCTGGTGCTGCTGACCACCGGTACGTTGCTGGCGCTGGGCGCCGTGGGCATCTGGGGCCTGGAGGCCGGCAACCTTCTGCAGGGGCGCGAGGCCACTGAGCAGGCGGCGGTAGCTGTCTTTCACGGCCTGTCGCCCCGCACCGCGGGCTTCAACACCGTAGACCTGGCCGATGCACGGCCCGCCACCAACTACTTCACCATCCTGCTCATGCTGGTGGGCGGCAGCCCGGGCAGCACGGCGGGCGGCCTACAGACCACCACCATTGCGCTGATGCTGCTTGCCGTGCTGGCCACCCTGCGCGGCCGCAGCACGGAGGCCTTCCGGCGGCGCCTGCCGGACGGGCTGATCCGCAAGAGCCTGGTCATGCTGGTGCTGGTGCTGGTGTTCATCAACGCCGCCACCCTGGCCCTGATGGTCAGCGAATCGGGCGGGATTGCCGCCGCCGCTAACGGCTTCGAGATGGTCACCTTTGAGGTGGTGAGCGCCTTCTGTACCGTGGGCCTGACCATGGGCGCCACGGCCAAGTTGACCGCCGCGGGCAAGCTGATCATCATCCTTTGCATGTTCGTGGGCCGCGTGGGCCCGCTGACCCTGGTGCTGGCGCTGGGCAGCCGCAGCCGCCAGCGCTTTGAGTACCCCGACGAAGGCGTGATGATCGGGTAATGGACCGCGCGAGTTACGGTTCAGGGGGATGCCAGGCAACATCCGGGTTAGTGGTCTATTCGAGATGTGTTTATGGGTGGGTCCATGCAATGCTTGCGGTCGTTTCCGCGACAGCGCGCGACAGAAGCGCGGAGGGCGCGTGTCGCAAGCGCCCGTCGCGGCCTGACGCGACTCCGAAGCAAAACGGACGCCCTGATTCCAACACGAACGCAGCACTAGCGCCGCAGGAGCGTGCATGCAGAAAGTCGCCGTCATCGGGTTGGG
>JADLBZ010000206.1 GCA_020847415.1 Planctomycetota bacterium | reverse complement strand
TCGCTGTTGTAGATGGTGAGCTGCACGCTGTCGCGCTTGGGCAGCGTCACCAGCTCTTCCTTGGCGCTCGCGGCCCCGCACAGCAGGCCCGCCAGCAGCGTCAGCAGTACATGGTTCAGGCGCATGGGTCTCTTCCGGCAGTGGGATGTGGCGCGGGGCCGGGCACGCGCCCGGCCCCACAGCCGCTTGGGCTTACCAGACGTTCTTCTTCTGGTAGTGGAACTTCAGCTTCACCGGGGTGCCCTTGGCGGGCGCCTTGACCTTGAACTTGATGGTCTCGTTGTCGGTGCGCTCGAAGCTCTCAAAGCCTGCACTGTCGTTCTTCAACTCCCACTCGCCGTCCACGCGCAGCACGAAGCTGACGACGGCCTCGCTGTCCTTGAAGTTCTTGATCTCGTACTCGTCGACCTCGTCGGTGTCGTAGACATTGCCGCGGCGGTTCTCGACGTTGTTGACCATCTTCTTGAACTCGACCTTGATGTCCTGGGCAATGCCGATGTTCAGGCGCATGTCGTCGCCGATGGGCGTGAAGCGGCCCCAGTCCTCGCCGGTGAAAGCCGTGGTGCCGTTGCCGTCATCCTGGTAGATGCGCACCTTGCCGTACTCCAGCGGGATGCTGCCCAGGCCCATCTCCTTGGCGTTCTTGAGCACATAGTCCGTCATCACCTTGCCCTCGCTGTGGCGGGTCAGGTCGTAGACGTACTCCTTCTGCAGGGTCACGGTCTCCCACTTGTTCACCAGCACGCGCTTGGCCTCGCCCTGGGAGAGGGCCTTGTCAAAGGTCTTGCCGTCGCGGGTGATGAAGTCGGCGTCGGCAAAGTGCCCGCCCGACCAGTTGCGGATCTTGAAGTAGTGCTTGAAGCTGCAGGTCTTCTCGTCCTTGCTGACCAGGGCGCGGTAGTCCGTCTCGCGCTGGATGTTGGCCATCAGGTAGCTGAGGCGGAACTTCTCGCTGCGGGCGTCCGGGCTGGAGATTTCCCAGGTCAGGGCCGCCTCACCCGGGGGATACAGGGTGGAGAGAATCTCGACCTTGCTGGAGCCGTCCACGGGGCGGAAGACGATGCTGCCCTTGTCAATGTTGGTGCCGGCCCACGAGAAGTCCACGTTGTTCACGCCCTTCTGCAGGCTGATGGTGCGTTCTTCCTCGACCAGCACAGCGTTGGGGTTGTCAAAGCGCACCACCACGGCCTCCTTGTCGGGCAGGGTGGCCAGCTTGATGCGGGCGTGGACGGGCTCGGAGCTGAAGATGCCGATCCAGCTGGCGAGGGCGGCGGTGGCAACCATCGAGAGTATCATGCGCTTGTTCATGGCTTGGTCCTGTTCGGCGTTCTGCCGTTCTATGGGTTGGGTTAGGACTACTTGTTGCGGACGTTGGTTCCGAAGCGCGTGCGCACCTTGAAGCCGATCTGCTGCTTGCCGCCCTTGCCCTGGCGCACGCTGAAGCGCTGGGTGCGGAAATCCACCTTGGTGCTGGCGGTGGCACTCTCGAAGTCAAAGTCGCCGTTGAACGCCAGGTTCAGTTCAAACTCCACGTCGCGGTCGCGGAAGTTCTGCAGCTCCAGCTTGAACTCCTCGACGGTGTCCCAGCCCTGCACGAACTGCCGGTTGCCGGACCACTGGAAGGACAGGTTCTCCTTCTTGAAGCTGGTGCGCACCAGCTTCATGGTCACCTCGGCGTCCGGGCCCGCGTTCACTTTCACTTCGTCGTTCTTGGCGATGTAGGCCGTGGAAACCTGCCCCACATAGGACAGGCGGTTGGCGCCGGCGTCGCGGTACAGCCGCACCACGCCCTGGGGCAGGGGTTCCTTGCCCAGCTTGTGGGCTTCGTCGTTCTTGAAGGTCAGGATGCGCGTCAGCGCGGCGCCGTAGCGGTTGGGGTCCCAGGTGTAGACGCTGCGCAGGGGCACACCCGCCTGCACGAAGCTGCGCAGGCGCTTGGACCAGCCGTTGGGAATCGTCTCGGTGCCTTCGATGGAGTAGATGTAGTACTCGGAGAGGCCCTGCTTGACGATTTCCTTGGGACGGCCGGCCTCGTCCTTCTCTGCGCCGGCGCGGCGCATGGTGGCGTAGGCCTCTTTCTTGCGGCCCTCGCGATCACCACCGGCCAGGGCGGCGATTTCTTCAACCAGGTGGATGCTGCCCACCACCAGGCGCACCTGGGCGTCCTCGTACTCTTCGCCGCTGTTGTTGGTCACCGAGACCAGGGCGGTCAGGGTCATGCTGGCTTCGTCGTTGGCCAGCATGCCGTGGTACTCGGCGTCCCAGCGGATGCCCGAGGTGAAGTAGCTGATCTCGCAGTTGGCGCTGATGTCCTGCTCGCAGGAGACGCTCCAGATCAGCATCTGGTTGCTCTCGGCAGGATAGCTGGTGTCCAGTACATCCAGCTTGTCGGCGTTGGCCAGGGCACGGAACTCGACGCTGGTTGGGTCAATCAGCGTGTTGGCCCAGGAGAACTGCAGGCGGTTGATCCCCTTCTTGAAAGTCAGGTTGCGCGTCTCGCGCACCAGGGTCAGGTCCACCGAGTTGTAGATGGTGAGCTGCACGGTGTCGCGCTTGGGCAGCGTGACCAGCTCTTCTTTGGCTTGGACCACCGGTGCCAGCGCAAGCGCAAGCAACAACGCGGCAGGCCAGGACATTCTCGTTCGCATTACGGGCCCCTTGAAGTTGGACAGACCACACTGTGACGCGGCGCTGCCGGCCATGGTTCCCGGTTTTTGTGTGCGGCCTCCCCCCCCACCGTCGGGGCGCGGCCGGCGGCCGACGACGGGGAGTCCAGAGCATGCGCTGCAGCGCCCGGCCCGGCCGGCAAGTCTCGCCACGGGCGCAGTCAGCTGGTAGATTGGCCCGCGCTGCGTATCCTCACCGCCCGTGCGGGCGTTGTGCACCCGAAACGAACGTCGCCACAGGCAAAGCCGGCCGGTAGGGCCAAGCCTGCAATCGCTACCCGGGTCGGCCCGGTTGACGGGCCGCCCTTTCTGTTTCCCGGAGTAACCATGTCCGTTCCCCTGACTTTTGCCGACCTGAAACTGGAACCCGCGTTGCTGAAGGCCCTGGCAGAACAAGGCTACGAGCGCCCCACGCCGGTGCAGTCGGCCGCCATTCCCTTTGCCCTGCATGGGCGCGACGTGCTGGCCCTGGCCCAGACCGGCACCGGCAAGACCGCCGCCTTTGCCCTGCCCATCCTGCAGCGCCTGCACCTGCAGCCGCACAAGCAGGCCGGGGCCATCCGCGTGCTGGTGCTGGCCCCTACCCGCGAGCTGGCCCTGCAGATTCACGAGAGCTTCACGGCCTATGGGCGCCACCTCAAGCTGCGCGCCGCCGTCATCCTGGGCGGCGTTCCCATGGGCGCCCAGATCCGCGAGCTGAAGCACCAGCCGGACATCCTGGTCGCCACCCCCGGCCGCCTGCTGGACCTGCACAGCCAGGGCCACGTGCGGCTGCAGCATGTGGAAGTGCTGGTGCTGGACGAAGCCGACCGCATGCTGGACATGGGCTTCATCCACGATGTGCGGCGCATCGTGGCCATGGTGCCCAGGCAGCGCCAGACGCTGTTCTTCTCGGCCACCATGCCGCCCGCGGTGGCAGAGCTGGCGCAGGGGCTGCTGCACGACGCCGCCCGCGTCGAGGTTGCTCCCAGCGCCACCGTGGCGGTCAAGGTGGAACAGCGCGTGATGTTTGTGGAGCGCAACGACAAGCTGGACCTGCTGCTGCACCTGCTGGCCAAGCCCGAGGTGGGCCGCACGCTGGTGTTCGCGCGCACCCGCCACCGGGCCGACCGGGTGGTGCGGCTGCTCTCGCGGCACGGCGTGGCGGCGGGCGTCATCCATAGCGACAAGACCCAGGGGGCGCGCCAGCGCGCCCTGGCAGCGTTTGCCTCGGGCGACCTGCAGGTGCTGATCGCCACGGACATCATGGCCCGCGGAATTGACGTGGAGGGAATCACCCACGTCGTCAACTACGACATGCCCGACGACCCCGAGAGCCACGTACATCGTATTGGCCGCACGGCGCGAGCGGGCGCGCAGGGCACGGCGATCTCCTTCTGCGACGACGAAGAAGTCTCGTTGCTTCGCGACGTGGAACGCCTGACCCGCCTGCCCCTGGTACAGGACGCCAACCAGCCCTGGCACGCCGACCGCATCGCCCGCATGTACTCCGAGGGCGTGAAGACCAGCCGCACCCGGGCCCAGCGGCCCCAGGGCCAGCCGCGCCCCAAGGGCCAGCACCGCCCGGGCGGGCAATCGCAGGGCCACGGTGCAGGACGCAAGCGCCGCCGGGGCGGCGGCCAGGGGCAGGGGGGCCACGCGGCCCAGGGACACGGCGGCGAGCGGGCAAAGCGCGTCGTGTTCCAGGGCCGCCGGCGCCGCGGCCGCTAGCCTCGACTTTTGCACTTTTTGTGGTCATGCGGCCAGTGCCAAGTGGCTTAGCAATGAGTTCAGCAGCGCCCGTGGGATGTTTTGCAACACGGGCCTGTAGAGCGGGGCGTTGAGAATCGTGTGCTCCCATAGCTGCCGTCGCGCCCACTCCAGCGCGTCGGAG
>JADLBZ010000205.1 GCA_020847415.1 Planctomycetota bacterium | reverse complement strand
GGCGCTGACCATGTGCTCGGAGAGGTCGGCGTTGGGGAAGTTGGGGTGCGGGCGCAGCACGCGCTGGCGCTGGCGTTCCAGGCCGCCCAGGGTGTCAAAGGCGTTGTCGGTCTCGGTGAGGCTGCCGATGCCGTCGTGGGTTTCGCCGTACACGGGCCGGTACAGGCCGTCGTAGGCAAAGCCTAAACCCGTTTCGCCCTGCACGCCGAACAGCGGGGCGCTGGCGCTGGTGTCGCCCGTCTCGGTTGTGGGCTGGTCGTTGGCGTCGTAGCTCCAGCTTGTGACCGTGCCGTTGGGGTCGGTTACCGCCAGCAGGTTGCCGTTGGCGTCGTAGGCCCCGGCCTTGCTGTAGTACGGCCCGCTGCCTACAGCCGTGACACTGTGCCCGTTGCCCGCCGTGGTCTTGTGGGGCGTGCCCGCGTCGCCGTCGGCGTGCTGGGTCTGCAGCCAGCGGCCGGCAAGGTCATAGCGCAGGTAGGTCTTGTTGCCCGTGGGGTCAATGGTGTAGGCGACCTCGGAGTTCCGGGTGTAGGCGGTGGTGGAGATGATGTCCTCAGTCAGCCACAGGGTGAGACCGTTGGCGCCGATGTCGCGGCGCGTGTTGGTGGCCAGGCTGCGCACGGGGCGGTCCAGCAGGTCGTACTGGGTGGCGCGCTCGATGCCCTTGCGGTCGGTGGACCTCACCAGGTTGCTGCGCGAGTCGTAGCGATAGGTGCGGTCCAGCCGCGCGCCGTTGATGATGGGCGAATGGTCGGCGACCAGGCGGTTCAGGCTGTCGTAATCAAAGGTGGTGCTGAGCACCTTGTGGGGGCCGGGGCTGGTCTGGGCGTCGTCGTGGAGACGGGCCACGACCTCGATAACGTTGCTGTTGGCGTCGTAGAAGTACTCGTCGCTGTTGTCGTTGGCGCCGCCGCCATCGCGGTCGTCGGAGACGGTTTTCAGGCGGTTGTAGGCGTCATAGGTGTAGCGCGTGGGGTAGCCCAGGTCGTCGCGGGTTTCGTCAAGCTGGCCGTTGACGCGGAATTTTACCCGCGAGGTGGAGCGCCCGTTGCTCAGCAGGCCAAGATCCTGTGGCTGGCTTTCAGAGGGCGAATAGCCGAGTAGGCCAAAGCCGCTGTTGTTGACGGCGAGGGTCTTGGTCAGGTAAGCCCGGCCCAGGTTGTCGTACTGCACTTCACTCTGGGCAAGCGTGGCCGTGTTGTTGACGAACACGGAGCCGTTCCACTGCCGGCGCAGGCCCGTGCGGGTGGTCTGGGTAACCTGGCCCGCCTGGTTGTAGACAAACGACGTATCATTCGGCGTGGCCAGCCGGTCCTCGGACTTCGTGACGCGGTCGTAGGCGTCAAAGGTGAGGTGGCTGTCATTGCCGCGGCCATCGAGGCTGCGCACGATGTTGCTGTTCAGGTCGTAGAACACTTCACCCTGTAGCAGGGCGCCGGCCTTGGGCACTGCGCTGCCGTCGTAGCCGGCGTAGCTCTTGATGGGCCGGTTCAGTTCGTCGTAGTCCGTGGCGGTGCGGTTGCCCTCCGGCAACATGGTTTCCAGGGTGCGGAAAATGTTGTCGTAGCTGAAGCTGGTGGTGCGGTCGGTGACGGCGTCCACGGGCTCGGTGACAGCCGTGACGATGTCGAGGATATTGTAGCTGTAGGTCGTGTTGATGGTGGTGGGGAAGCCGGGCGTGCCGTTCTCGTCAATGTTCGCGACCTTGTGGGTCTCTACGTTGCCGTTGCGGTCGTAGAGGGTCTCCGAGTAATAGACCGCGTTGCCGTGGTAGCTGGCCTGGGGCGTTTCGCTGCGCACAGCCTGGTCAAGCTGGTTGATGTAGCTGGTCCAGGTGTACCCGCGGGGGTCCGTAACGGTGATGACGCGCCCCACGGAGTTGTAGCTGTACTTGGAGACCAGCGGGGCGGCAGTCTGGTCGCCGGCCTTGGCGCGCAGCAGATATCCCCTTGCGTAGCCCGTGGTGCCGTACTCGTAACGGGTGCGATAACCGGCCTGGTCGGTGGCAGTCTCAAGCTGGCCGAACGAGTTGTAGGTGAAGGTCGTCTCCAGATACTGCCCGGCGTTCAGCGTGTCGGGGCTGTTGGTGTTGTCCACCGCGGGCGAAGTGGTCTTCTGGAGCGTGCCTTTGGCGTGGTAGGTGTTGGTCGTGGTAAAGTCCGCCGAGCGATCGTTCTGGATGTCGGCGGGGTCGTGCGAGTTGATGTTGTAGGACGACTTGAGCTCGTAGCCTCGCGGCCCGCAGCTTGTGGCCAGCTGGTTGTAGTTGCTGGTGTAGGTAAACGTGGCCAGCAGGCCGTTCACTTGGTCAGCGGGCAGGCCGGACGTACCGGCCGAGCCCGGGTGCGACAGCACGCGCAGCAGATTGCCCTTGGCACGCTGGGATGTATTTGCGGTGTCGTAGTGATATTGCACGTAGTTGCCGCGGGGCAGCGTGGCCTTGGTCAGGTTGAATTGCCCGTCGTAAAGGTATGTAGTCTCGTACCAGTCGGGGTCAGACGCCCGGATCTTGGCGCCGATTTGTGTGAGTGTGCTGTCCCACTTGCCGGTGTAGTGCTTGACCGCCGCCAGGGTGCCGTTGGCGTTGAGCGTGTACCGTGTGCGGAAGCCTTCGGCGTTCACCACGCTGACGTCCGTGGCGCTGGTGCGCGCAATGAACTGGCGCTTGGTCGTATCTGTTGAAGCCGCGCGACCAACGTCCTGCTGGTCCGTGAATCCACCGCCGCCGACGTGGCAGGCCAGCCACCCGACAGGGCTGGCTTCGTTGGCCTGGCGCGCGTCAATGACCTCAGTGAGATTGTCGTTTGCGTCGTAGAGGAACTTGACAGTGGTTCGGTAGTTTGCGCCCTGCGTGTCGGAGTAGTAGCGCTCCGTCTGGGGCAGGCGGATCTCGGTCAATTGCGCGCTGCTGTTGTAGGCAAACTCCCAGCGGCGAGGCCCGGTGTAGCTGGCGCCGATTACGCTGCTCTGAGCGGCGTAGTCCGCATGGTCCTCAATGGCGGACAGACGACCATCAAGACCATACTCAAACAGCAGACGATGGCGGTCAGGCTCCGAGGCGCTGTACAGGTCGCCGCGCATCTCCGTGAGCTGGCCGGAAGCCATGTCATAGATGCACTGGACCGCGTTGCCGTAGCGATCCGCAAACGCCGTCTCGCGGAACACCCGCGCGCCGGCGGTGTCCAGGTTCGTGGCTGAGAACGTGGCTGTGGAGCCATGCGGGTAGTGGATCGTGTAGACGTCATCGTTCGGATCTGGCGTGAAACTGTCGTACTTCACAATCTCGCAGAAGATGCCTGCGCGCACATAGGGGCCCGTGAAACCCGGCCCAAGAGGCTCATTCAAGTTTGTGAACGTATCAATGCGCCCATCACCGGAACGCAGATCAATCGTGTCGGTGCCGGCAAAGTAGTACAGCCGCCGGTCAAAGCTGGCTGTCCAGCCGGCGCCTAGGGGGCCCAGATACTCAAGCTGGCTGCGGTACGTCAGCCCTACGCTGAGAGGCAGCATGCGGCCCGGCAGGCTGAGAATAGGCAGGTCGTGGCGGAACTCGCCGTTGTGCAGGTAAACGCCGTTGCCGCCTACGGCGGCGTTCTGGGGCGGCTCCTGGGCGCTGCCGGCCTCGCGGGCCGAGACCCGCTGCTGCGGGTAGAAGACCTCCATGGTGCCGCGGCAGATGTCTGTGCTGCCGCTGCGGATGTAGTAGGTGTGCGGACCGGCATCGGCGGTGCGCTGGGCTGTAAACGCCACCGTGCACTGGTTGGCGCTTTGCACGGACAGCACCGTGCCCGTCACGCCGGATCCTTCCACGTACACGGTCTGCCCCATCGCAAATGCATCGCCCGCAGTCTTGGTGATGGTGGCATTCACCGTGCTGCCCTGCGGGACCGCCGCGTACCCGCTGGAGTAGACAGTCGTGGCTGTCACATGCAGAACGCGGAGGCCGTCAACTACGGGCCCGTTATTGTGAGTTGATCCGTTGCTGACAAAGCACCAGCGGAAGCGTACGTCGGACTGGTTGGCCCACGGGTTGAGGCTGAGCCGGCAGGTTGTTGCCGAACCACCGCCGTAGGTAGTGGTGTTGGTCCAGGCGTTGTTGCCGCCGCCGAACTTGCTGGCCAGAAGGTTGCTGCTGTTCGTGTTCCCGTTGTAAGTGGCAGATTGCGTGGTGACATCAGTCCACACCGTCCCCCCGTTGGTGGAGACCTGGAGCTTCATGCCGTCATAGTTGCTCTGGGCGCGAATCCAGAGCTCGAACTCCAGCAATAGTCCGCTCTGTCCGCTTAGATTGAAGATCGGCGAGTGCAGCCATGACGTCGTGTTTGCCTGATAGTTGGCTGTCGGCCGGTTGGCCCACGCCTGGACGCTGGCGCCGCCTGTACCGCGGCGATTCCCGCTGATGACGCCGTTCTGCCAAGCACTGCCGCCGGGGGCGGGGCCGGTGCCGTAGTTGACCTTGCAGTCGGTGGCGAGCTGCGCGTCGCTCGGCTGATAGGGGAACGACGAGATGGTCGGGGGCGCCTGGCCAATCAGTGCGCTGCTGAAGGCGACAAGCATCGCCACGGCGACCATATTGCTAACGAGACCTGTACGCATCCTCAACTCCTGCAGGCAAACAAGCACACATCGCCCCGGCACAGGGCGTTTTCAGAAGGTCATTGGTCACGGACAGCCCTGCGCCCGAAGCATCAGATGCGCAGGGAGAAACTCGCGAGAGAGACTACCCTTCACACCACACGGGGCAACTTAATTTCGCATGAATGTCTCCACATGGACACCACAATGAATCCCCACGCACAGAGCGCACAGTGCCTGCGTCTCGCCGCAATGGGCGATCTGGGCGGTTGGTGTCAGCTTCTGACACGTGTGGCCGAGAGACCGCCGCCCGCCACCCCGGCCGAGGGTGTCCTGCCCCTTGCTATACTTGCCGGGCATGTCGCGCAGCGAGCAGATCGGCAAGCTGATCGGCCTGAGCGCGCCGGGGTTGCATACCCCGGCGCGTGGTTGCCTTTGCACCGGCACGCCCGCACTGGACGAGCACCTCGCCGGCGGCCTACCCCTGGGGGCGGTAAGCGAGATCTTCGGCGAGGCAGGCCAGGGCGCCTGGTGGCTGGCCCTGCGGGCTTTGGCCCAAGTCAAGGGCAAGGTCTGCGCGCTGGTTGAGCCCGCAGGCACGTTCTTTCCGCCCGGGGCGGCCTCCCTGGGCGTAGACCTGGGCCGCCTGCTCATCGTGCGCGAGCCCAACCGCAAGCTGGCGCTGTGGGCACTGGAGCGCATCGCCCGCGAGAAAACCGTGGGGGCCGTGCTGGCTGCCATCCACAAGCTCACCGATACCGAGCTGCGCCGCCTGCAGCTTGCCGCCGAGTCCTCCGGCCAGGCGCTGCTGCTGCTGCGCCCGCCCGCCGAGCTTTCGCGCGCCAGTTGGGGTGCTCTGCGCCTGCTGGTGCGTGGCGAGCCCGGCCCGGCCCGCCGCGTGGTGGTCGAGGTGCTTCGCGTGCGCGGTGCTGCCATGCTGCGCCCCATCCTGCTTGAGCTCGACGATGACTCGATGGCTGTGCGTACATCTGCCCTTCTTCCGCACCGAGCGGATCAGCCGCGCCTCGCCCACCACGCCGGCTAAGCCGCTGGCACTGGTCGAGTTGCGCGGCGATGGCGTGCTGCTGGCGGCGGTTTCCGCCGAGGCCACGGCGGCAGGCGCGCGCCCGGGCATGACCGCCACGGCAGCGCGCAGCCTGCTGCCCTCGCTGGTGCTGCTCGAACAGGACGCCACCGCCGAAGCCGCCGACCTGGAGGCGCTGGCCGCCGCCCTGGGGCGCTTCACGCCGCGCGTCTGCCTGGACCGCCCCCAGGCCGTACTGCTCGAGATCACGGGCTGCGGGCGGCTGTTCGGCTCTGAGGCCGAGCTGGCCGCCCAGGCGCAGGCCGCCGTGCAGCGGCTGGGCTACAGCCTGCAGACGGGCGTGGCGGACAACGCCACGGCAGCCTATGCACTGGCTCTATCGGGCGCGCCCGAGCTGCAGCGCGTGCCGGTGGCGGCCCTGCGCGTGGAGCCCGCCGACCTGCTGCACCTGCATGCCCTGGGGGTGCGCGAGCTGGGTGAGCTGCTGGCCCTGCCGCACGAGGGGCTGCCGTCTCGCTTCAGCGCAGCACTGGTGCGGCGGCTGCGCCAGCTTCGCGGCGAAGTACCGGAGGACTTCCCGGCGTATCAGCCGCCGCAGATCATTACCGAGCGCCTGGATTTTGAAGGGCCCACCGACCGGCACGACGCGCTGCTGTTTGCCCTGCGGCGTGTGGCGGTGGCGCTGGAGGAGCGGCTGGCGGCGCTGGCGGGCGGTGCCCTGTCGCTGGAGGTTTGCCTGCGCGCCGGCGAGGGGGCCGAAGTGAGCTTTGCCCTCTCGCTGACCCGGCCAACGCAGGACTCGCGGGCGCTGGCAGCCCTGCTGCTGGGGCGCTTCGAGGGCGTGGAGACAGGCGGCCACTGGTTTGAGGGGCTGGAGGTGCGGGTGCCCTCGTGGGGGCCGCTGAAGGCCCCGCAACGCAACCTGTTTGGCGAGCGCGACCCGGCCGCCGAGGGCACCTTTCCCTTGCTGCTGGACGAGCTTTCGGGCCGCCTGGGCCACGGGGCGGTACTGCTCGCCGAGCTGACCCACGACCCGCGCCCCGAGCAGAGCTTTGTCCTGCGGCCCTTCGCGGGCGCCGCCGCCGCGGTGGCACCGCCCGATGCCCCGCGCCCCGCCGCGGTCTTTGAGCCCCACGAAGTAACCGTGACCTGCAACGACGCGGGCCTGCCCCTGCACTGGCACGACGGGCGCCGGGGCTCGCGGCTGCTTGCCTGGCCCCTGGAGCGCGTGCACTTCGGGTGGTGGCAGGGCGACGCGGGGCAGCGCGACTACTTCCGGGTGCAGGACGAATCCGGCGCCCAGTGGTGGCTGATGCGCCGCGAAAGCGGCTGGTTCATCGTGGGGGCCTTCTGATGGCTGACGCCCCCCAACCGGCGGCTGCTCAGCCGGAACCCACCCCCGATCAGCCGCCCCGGCGGCCCGCTGACGCCCGGCCCTACGCCGAGCTGGCCTGCTGCACGAACTTCAGCTTCCTGCGCGGCGCCAGCCACGCTGAGGAGCTGGTGCGTCGCGCCGTGGAGCTGGGCCTGAGCGCCCTCGCGGTTACCGACCGGCACAGCCTGGCGGGCGTGGTGCGAGCCTACGAGGCTGCCCGCGACTACGGCCTGAAGCTGCTGGTGGGCGCGCGCGTGGCGTTGCAGGAAGGGCAGGAGTTCTGCCTCTATGCCATGAATCGCGCCGGCTACGGCAACCTATGCCGGTTGCTGACCACCGGCAAGCGCCGCGCTGCCAAGGGCCGCTGCGACCTGCGCCTGTCCGACCTGCCCGGCTTCACTGCCAACCTGCAGGCCGTGCTGCTGCCCGGGCCATCCACCACCGCGGCGCAACTTGCAGCCCTGCAGCCGCACTTTGAGGGGCGGCTCTCGGTTGCCGTGATGCGCCACCTGGACGCCGGGCAGGAGACGCGCCTGCGCGCCGCCCGCGAGCTGGCCGCTGCAACGGGCCTCCCGCTGGTGGCCATCAACGACGTGCACTTTCACGACCGCGAGTGCAAGCCGCTGCAGGACGTGCTGACCTGCATCCGAGAGGGCCTGCGCATTGACCAGGCCGCGAAGGTGCTGTTTCCCAACGCCGAGCGCTGCCTCAAATCGGGCGCCGAGATGGCAGCCCTGTTTGCCGACCTGCCGCAGGCTGTGCAGCGAGGCCTGGAGATCGCCGAGAGTTGCAGCTTCTCGCTGGATGAGCTGCGCTACGAGTACCCCCACGAGCTGACCGAGGACGGGCTTGCACAGCCTGAGTACCTGCGGCGCGAAACCCTGCGCGGCGCGCGCGCGCGCTACGGCGAGCAGGTGCCGGCCAAAGTACTGGCGCAGATCGAGCACGAGCTGGCCATCATCGCCGAGCTGCGCTACGAGCCGTACTTCCTGACGGTCTACGACATCATCCGCTTTGCTCGGGGCCGGGGCATCCTGTGCCAGGGTCGCGGCAGCGCCGCCAACAGCGCGGTGTGCTTCTGCCTGGGCGTGACCAGCGTGGATCCGGCGCTCCACGAGCTGCTCTTTGAGCGCTTCATGTCGCGCGAGCGGGCCGAACCGCCCGACATTGACATTGACTTCGAGCACGAGCGCCGCGAGGAAGTCATCCAGTACGTCTACAACAAGTACAGCCGCGAACGCGCCGGCCTGTGCGCCACGGTGATCCGCTTTCGCACGCGCAGCGCGCTGCGCCAGGTGGGCCGCGCCCTGGGCATGACCGTGGACCAAGTGGACCGGCTGTCTCGCTCGTACCAGTGGTTCGACGACCCGGCGCTGGGCGACAAGCGGCTGCGCGAGGCGGGGCTGGACCCGGCGTCGCCCGAGCTGCGCAGGGCGGTGGGCATGGCGCGGCGCATCCGTGGCTTTCCCCGCCACCTGTCGCAGCACGTGGGCGGCATGATCATGACCTGCGGCCGGCTGGACGAGCTGGTGCCCATCGAGAACGCGGCCATGGAGGGCCGCAGCGTCATCGAGTGGGACAAGGACGACATTGACACCCTGGGCATCTTGAAGGTGGACATCCTGAGCCTGGGCATGCTCACCGCCATCCGCAAGTGCTTTCGAATGGTGCACGATCACGGCGGCCGCGGCTTTGACCTGGCAACCTGCCTGGGCACAGACCCGGACGGGTCCGGGCAGAGCCCCGAAGCCCGCGCGGTCTACGAGATGCTGGGGCACGCCGACAGCGTGGGGACCTTTCAAGTAGAGAGCCGCGCGCAGATGTCCATGCTGCCGCGCCTGAAGCCCGCGCGGTTCTATGACCTGTGCGTCGAAGTGGCGATCGTGCGGCCGGGGCCCATCCAGGGCGGCATGGTGCACCCGTTTCTGCGCCGCCGAAACGGCGAAGAACCGGTGGAATACCCGCACCCGGACGCAATCCCGGCCCTGCAGCGCACCTTGGGCGTGCCGCTGTTCCAGGAACAGGTCATGCGCCTGGCGGTGGACCTGGCCGGGTTCTCGCCCGGCGACGCCGACCGGCTGCGCAAGGCCATGGGCGCCTGGCGGCGGCCCGGCGTGATCGAGCAGTATCACAGCAAACTGGTGGCCGGCATGCGGGCGCGCGGTATCAGCCTCGAGTTCTGCGAGCGCGTGTACAACCAGATCAAGGGCTTCGGCGAGTACGGCTTCCCGGAAAGCCACGCCATCAGCTTCGCCCTGCTCAGCTATGTCAGTTGCTACCTCAAGCGCTTCTATCCCGCGGCCTTCACGGCCTCGCTGCTGAACAGCCAGCCCATGGGCTTCTACGCTCCCTCGGCCTTGGTGCGCGATGCCCGCGACCACGGCGTGGAGGTGCTGCCCATCGACGTGAACCACAGCGACTGGGACAACACCCTGGAGGCCGGCGGGCCCTATGCAGCCGCGCCGCTGGAGGCCGCACCCGCGGCCTGGGGTACCGGCGGCCCTCGGTTGCGGCTGGGCATGCGGCAGGTTCGCGGCCTGCGTGAGGAGGCGGCCCGGGCGGTGTCGTCCCTTCGCGCGGCGGGGCGGTTTGAGTCGCCCGCGGCCTTTGCGCGACGTGTGCAGGCGGCGGGCGCGCCCCTGGGCTGGCCGGAGTTTGCCCTGCTGGCGCGCGCCGGGGCGTTTGATTCCACGGGCGTCACGCGGCGCGAGGCCCTGTGGCAGTTGCTGGGGCGCCGCAGCTCGGAATCCGGCCTGCTGGCCGGCGCCGCAGACCGCGAGCGCCAGCCGCTGTTCGCCAAGCTGACGGACATCGAGTCCATGGGCCTCGATTACGACGCGACCAGCCTGTCGCTGAACTTTCACCCGCTTCAGTTCCTGCGGCCGGGGCTGGAGCGAGACGGCGTGCTGACCTCGCATCAGTTGCGGCAGGCCAAACACGGCGAGCGCGCGCGCGTGGCCGGCTGGACGGTGGTGCGCCAGCGCCCCGGCGAGGGCACGATGCTGTTCTTTACGCTGGAGGACGAGTTCGGCACCGCCAACCTGATGATGACGCCGAGGACTTTTGAAGAGCACCGCGAAGCGGCCCTGAGCGCGCTGCCGGTGGTGGCAGCCGGGAAGGTGGAACGCAGCGGCGAGGTGGTGCACCTGAGGGTGCGCACCATGGCGGTGCTGGAGGCGAACCCAGAGGACAACGCCCCGCGTACGCCCTCACGCGACTTTCACTAGCAGAAAGTCGCCGTTGGCGCCTTCCTCAACGGAAAGCAACTGCCCGGCTCGCGGCGTGAAGCCGCTCGCCGACCGGCCCGTGCAGCCGCGCGGGCCGGGCAGGGTGTTGAAAGGGACTATTTCAACACCCTGCTAGCAAGCGGCTTCAGCCGCAAGAACGCCGCCGGGAACGCCGGGCTCCTGACCGGCACGTGGCACGGCGCCAATCAGGAGATTGGCGTTCCCAGAGACGCCCGGCTGTTGCATGGAACTTCGTCGCGAAACGTGCAGGCTGCCGTTCAGTTTGCGGGCTCGCAGCGAGGTTGACGCCGAGGCATGTCTTCCGACATGTCGCAGGCGGCAATCCGCGAGAGTTCGCACCGCGTTGCCCAAGAGGCAAAATGGACGCAGACCGCGCGTTGCAGTAGAAGGCTCCATGCAGCATCCGGGTTGGCGCACCCCGCTGGCGATAGTCTCGATTCAAGGCACACTTTCGCCGTGCCCGTCCCCTGCTACCAGGTCAATGCCTTCACCAGCCGGCCACACGGCGGCAACCCGGCTTTGGTGTGCCTGTTTGAGGCCTGGCCGCCCGACCGCGCGCTGCTGCAGTTGGCGGCGTCCGCCACCGTGCCCGAGGTCGCCTGCCTGGTGCCCAAGGGTGATGACTTTGAGTTGCGCTGGTTTGCCCCGGCCGCCGAGGTGGACCTGTGCGGCCACGCGACCCTGGCTGCCGCCCACGTGCTGTACGCCCACCGCGGCGCGACCCAGGCACAGTTGCACTTTCAAAGCCGCAGCGGCCTGTTGACCGTGAAGCGCGTGCCCGGCGGGCTGCAGTTGGACTTCCCGGCGCGTCCGGCAAGCCCGGTGCCCGGCCAAGACGTGCTGCGGGCCGTTGGCTGCGCGCGCGGCGACGTGCTCAAGGCGCGCGACTACCTGGTAGTGCTGGACAGCCGCGACCAGGTTGCGGCCCTGCAACCGGACCTGCGGCAGGTTGCGGCGCTGGACGCCATGGGCGTGATTGTCACGGCGGCGGGGCAGGGTGAGGACTTCGTCTCGCGCTACTTCGCGCCTCGCGTGGGGATTGATGAGGACCCCGTTACGGGCTCGGCTCATTGCACGCTGGCGCCCTATTGGGCGGCGCGGTTGGGCAAGTCGCGCATGTACGCGCGGCAGTTGTCGCATCGCGGCGGCGAGCTGACAGTTGAAGTCTGTGGTGATCGAGTGCTTCTGACCGGCAATGCCGTGACATTGCTGGAGGGCAACTTGGCGGAAAGTGCGCTTGATGTACGTCGGCAATAAAGCAAAAGGTAATATTTTATCCTTTCCCTGTTTGTCCGGCTTGTAGTACCATTCCAAGTCGCTCGTGGTCGCGGTTGGTCCGGAGGACGCCCTGATGCGCCGTTTGCATGCAGCACTCTGGTTGGCGGTTCTGGGTTCGGCGTTTGTGCTGACTGGTTGTGGCCCGGGCTTGATTGCCGCCGGCGGCGGTACGGTTGGGGCGATTTTCGGCCTCCAGCCCAAGGACGAAGACGACAAGAAGGACCCCCCGGCCCCAAGCACCAACGTGGCGCCGGCAGTGGTGATCACCAGCCTGACCCGCGAACAGTCGCCGGCCTCCATCAACTACTCCATTCTGGACGCGAACAACGACCCCTGCAGCGTTGAGATTGAGTACGCCGTGGGAGCCGGTGCCTACCAGCCCTGTGCTGCCGGCAGCGGCGGCGACGGTGTGACCGCACTGACTTCCAGCGCGGCTGGCACGGCCCATGTTTTTGAGTGGGACTACCTGACTGATCTGGGCCCTGAGGCGACCACCGACATCACCCTGCGCGTTCGTGCCAATGACGGCGTCACTGCCGGGTCGTGGGGCACGCTGGCCAGCCAGAGTACCGGCGACGACGCCCCGGTGCTTTCAAACGTGAGTTTCATCGGCACGGGCGGGGTAATCCTGATTACGTTCACGCTGACGGACGCCAACAGCGACCTGGGGAGCCTCGCGGTGGAATGGTCCACGGACCAGGGCGCCAAGTTCACGCCCGTTGACGCAGGCACAGAAATCCTGGGCAACCCGCCCAGCAACCTGGCCACCAGCCCCGGCGGTTCTGCGGGGCAGTTCATCTGGAACAGTTCTGTCGCACTGAGCAACTATGTGGGCGAAGTGCTTCTGCGCTTTGAGGTGCAGGACCAGCCGGCGGGGTTTTCCCTGCCGGTGAAAGGCGCGCCGACGGTGGAGGGCCCTTACAACCTGGACAACGCGGTCAACCAGGCCCCGGAACTGACCCTGACCAGCGCCTATGACGGCGCGTCCTTTACCGGGCAAGTGCCCATTCCGTTCACCCTGTCGGATCACGAGTCCGATGCGGCGGTGGTGATCGTCAAGTACACGACGGTGCTGACAAACCCGCAGCAGGGGGACTTCGCGAACTGCACGCTGGTCAATCAGTTCAGCAGCGGCATTGCCGGACCGTTCCTGACCACCGCCAGCCCGACTGCCTACTCGGCGACCTGGGACTGCCTGGCAGACCTGAAGTCCAACCCCGCAATTAATACAACGGGTGTTCAGGTCCGGTTCGTTATCGCCCCGGCCGATTCCCAGCCGGGAACAGCCACACTGACCGATGCCTTTACGGTGCTTGGTAACACGAAGCCACAGGTCAATGCGTGTTCACCGTTGCAGGATTCGGGCAACATTCCGTTAGTCATCAACATTCAGGATGACAACGAAGATCCGGTCAGCGTGACGGTGGAGTACTCGTTTGACCAGACGACCTGGAACACGATTCCGGCGTCCGACTGGGTTTTTGGCGATCCCGCGCAGCTTGTGTCGTCGAAATTTGGCGCGGACAACGTCCTCATATGGAACAGCCTCAGCACGCTGGGGACAAGCAACCACGCTACGGTCTTCATCCGGCTGGTCCCGACGGACCACCCGCCCAGTGCCACCCCGCTGCGCGACTTGACGGGCGATCCGTACGTCAGCGCAAGCTTCCCGGTAATCAATGACCCCAACGGCGCCGACCCGGTGAGCATCGCGATCTTCACCACGGACTCGCCGCAGACCCTGCCCGTGGTTAGCCCGCCTTCGACGCCGCAGTACGAGACGGTGAAAGTGGGGCAGACGCGTTTTCTGGACCGCAACATCAGTCCGGGCGGCGCCACGGTTACGGATACGTTCTGGTTCATTGACGAGGACTGGGCCGACTTCGGCACCCTGCAGGACATCGGCGGCGCCCCGCTGCTGTACTCCACCGCCACGCTGGCAACCAACGCTCCGGGCGCCGGGACCGACGACGGCGACACCGTCACGATTGATGACCTTGCCAATGGGCCTACGACCTTCGAGTTCGACAACAACGGGCTGTTGCCTGTAGGGCACGTCGCCGTGTACATCGTGGGTGCGGTTACTGACGAAGATGTCGCCCAGGCCCTTGTTGACGCCGTGAACAATACGCCCAACTTCTATCTGACGGCTTCGCGGGCGGCTGCGACCATCACACTGACCCATCGCATTGCGGCCAAGGTCACGCGAGCCGCCAGCCTGGGTAATGGCGGAGCCGCCACAGACATCACGGAAACGGGGGGGGCCGTCGGCGTCCTGGCTCAGCTCAACGGCGGCACCGGCGTGCAGAACGTGAAGTACGTTCCGCCGGTCGCGTATCCGAGTCCCAGCAACCATGTAAGCATCAAGTGCTTCATTGATCATCCGTCGTTCTTCCTGACGGTTCAGGCAACCTACGAGCTCTATTGGGGCGAAGCGCCCGCAAGCGTTACCGTGTCGCCCAACCCCGTGAACGTGCTTCTGAGCGGCTTTCAGGATTTCACTGCCGTGGTCGGCCCTGCCGGCGCACCGCAGAACGTGACCTGGGAGGTGGACGGCGGTGCCGCCAACGGCGTAGTAGACAGCAACGGCAGGTACTACGCGCCCGGCATCATGCCCCCAAGCAGCCTCATCTACGTCCGGGCCCGCAGCATTGACAACACGGTCTCCGGTGTCGCGGCTGTCACGCTGGTGCCGCGGCCGACCGGCGTGACGGTCATTCCACCCGCGGCTTCACCGCCGCAATGGAGCCCGAATGATCTGCAGTTGGGCGCGAGCATCACGTTCACGGCGATCGTGCTGCCGACTGCCGCGCCGCAGACGGTGTACTGGCGCGTGAGATTTGGCGGCACTGACCGTGGCTCGGGTGATTCGATGGTGGGTACGATTACGTCCGGCGGCGTTTACACGGCGCCCGCCACGCTCCCCAGCCCGGATTACGTGGAAATCGAAGCGGTAAGCACGGCGGAAACATCGGTCTATGGATCGTACACTGTTCGCCTGAAGGCCCCGCCGCCGACCAGCTTTGATGTCGTGCCGTCCACAGCCAGCGTATACGCCAACGGCGTGGGCCAGCAGTTCAGCGCCATCAACTTTGTTCCCTCCAACGCCAACCAGGCCGTAACCTGGGAAACAGACCCGCCCAGCGGCATGGGAACGGTCAGCAGCAGCGGCTTTTACACCCCGCCGAGCTGGGTGGGCGGTATCACGCAAGTCACCGTCCGCGCGCGCAGCGCGGTTGCCAGTACAGTGCTGGACGAGGCCATTGTGACCATCAGCCCGGCGCCGGGTTCCATCCCGCCGGGCAATGTCACGGTCACACCGGGCGAGGGCATTACCACCAGCACCGGGCCCGAGTTGCAGTTCACGGCTGTCGTGGACGATGGTTCCGGCAATACCGCCGGCGTCTCACAGGGTGTGACTTGGGCAGTCACGTCGGTGGTTCCCGCCGGCAGCGGCGGCAGCATTGACGCCACCGGCAAGTTCACGCCGCCTGGCTCCGGCAATGCCGTGGATCGGGTGGTGACGGTTCGTTGCACGGCAACCGCCAGCCCCAATCCCTTTGAGGACTTTGAAGTACGCGTGACAGGCCAAGGCTATGGCATTGTGGACTATGCAGACCTGCCCTTGGGCCGTAAAGAAGCAACGCCCGTCTACGAGAACGTAGATGACCGCGTCTGGATCATCGGCGGCATTTCTGAGGACTCCGGCTCGGACCACACCCTGGCACCCCTGTACATGGACCAGGACGGTGGCGTTGGCGGCACACCCATCTGGGGAGTCGGGCCCACGATTCCGACGGCCCTTCTGAGCAAGCCGCCCAATTTCGTGACCGCCGTCTTTGACTCGCAGAATTCGCGGCTCCTGGCGATGGTCGGGCAAGGCACGGTCAACGAGGTAGTGGTCCTTGAACTTGCGCTGCCGGCCACGGGCTCATGGTCAAAGCTGACCACGTCGGGCGGCGACGTGCCCAAGATCGGCGGAAACACGCGGCCTGTCTGCTTCTACGACGATGGGGCCGAGCAGATGTTCGTGGTGACTCAGCCGAACGAAATGTACGTGTTTGACACATCCGGCACCAATGCGTGGCAAAGCAAAGAAGCGCTCAGCGGCTCGTCTACCAAGGCGCCGCAGCAACTGGATCTGGACGGCTTCGCGTATAACCCCACCTCGAACAAGCTGTACATGGTTGGCGCCAGTGACGCGGGCGGCAGTGCCACGACACGCATCCATATTCTGGACCGCACTGCCAAGAGCTGGTCGCTGCGCACGTCC
This sequence comes from Planctomycetota bacterium, assembly GCA_020847415.1. Classification (GTDB taxonomy): domain Bacteria; phylum Planctomycetota; class UBA8742; order UBA2392; family UBA2392; genus JADLBZ01. The sequence continues at coordinate 1,807 of JADLBZ010000205.1, read as the reverse complement.
ACGGGGGATGTCCCGGGCGTCGCCCTGAACAACCCCGGTCTGTACTACGATGGCTCCAACACGATCTGGCTGTTCGGCGGGCGCGAGTCGGGAGCCCCTGCCCCGCACAGCAACGTGTATTCCATCGACATTTCGGCCACGCCCGCGCCGTGGACGCTGCATGCGCCGGCGGCAGGCACACAGCGACCGTTTGGGCGCAACGATGCCATGATCGTCGAGGCCTCCGGATACGACATCTACCTGATGGCGGGGTACACCACGCGCGGCCCGATATGGGACGTGTGGAGTTTCAATACGTCTGCCGCGCCGCCGTCGTTCACGGCCCACAACGCGGCTGACATCCGCCCCCAGGGCCGCGTGGGCGCCGCCATGGCGCGCAAGGGCAACGAATTCTACGTGTGGGGCGGCCTTGCCGATCACGGCCTCAGCAACGAGCTCTGGGTGGTCTACTACGCGATACCGTCCTTCAAGCCGGTCTGGCAACGCCTGGACACCACCGGTGATGTGCCGCCGGCCATGCAGGACGCCTCCATGATCTACCAGACCAACGATGGCGTGATGATCCTGTTCGGCGGCACGAACAACATCAACACGAAGCCCTCCGGCGCCAGCGCCGATGTCTACGTGCTGGATGTGGGCACCAACGTCTGGACCAAGTACGCGCCCTCGGGTTCGTGGCCGTCGGCGCGTTTCGGGGCCTCGATGTGCTATTTCGAGGACTCCGGCGCAGGCACCTACAAAGCCTGGATGTTCGGCGGCGAAGGCCCAGGCGGCAAGCTGAACGACCTGTGGGAACTCGACTTCAGTTCCAGCATGCAGGGAACCTGGTCGGCCATCACCGCTACCACGCCGCCGGATGCCCGAGAGGGAGCCACTCTTGGATTTGATGACCGGCGCGACCGCCTGCTGCTGCTGGGCGGCAGCAGCTTCTCGGGCGCCAACCGGCAGTACTACGAATTCTCCTTCACCACGGGGGTTACCGGAAGCTGGGCGGCGCGTTCCACCGACAACGGCGGAACAGACGAAAACGTCTACCGCAGCGGCGGCCTCTACGAGGACGAGTTCCGGCGCTTCCTGAACGCGCCAACCGGAAAGACCAAGCTGCAGGGCCTGGTTGTCGCCTCCAATGGCAGCCCGACCTGGCAGTATCTGACTTCGCCCACCAGCAACAACTACGGCGGCTGTTCCAGCGGGTTCTATCCGGATGACGGCCGGTATTGGGTGGTCTTTGGCGAGCGTACGGTCGGGGCCAAGACATTCGGTACCAATGCTGTGCGCATCATCAGGGTGAAATAACCATGGGCGCCAACGATCGCCTTGACGAGCTGTTCTTCTCCCGCGCCCTGGAGCGGGGGCTGCTGCGGCCTGCCCAGGTCACCGGCTTGCGTGGCGAGTTGAACCTGCGCCGCGCCGATGACCCGGACCTTTGCGCCCACGAGCTGGCGGTCGAGCGCGGCTATCTCACCGTGGAGGCGGCCCTCGCCCTGCTGGACGCCTCGGCCGGCGACACCATTGAGGATCTGCGGGCGCGGCTGGAAGAGCCCTCCCTCGGCACGGAGCCCGCTTTTTCCGAAGAGAACCTGGTGCCTGAGGCCCTGGACTCGGAGCCCGCCCAGTCCGGTTATCCCTACACGCAGGGCCGCGATACCGAGCGTCTGGCCCGGGTGCCCGCAGCGCAGGCATTTGCGGACCACAGCGACGAACTGGGCGCCGACGAGATCGGCTCACTCGACGACGAAAGCAGCTTTGGCGAAGTCCCGCGGCTGGTCGAGCCGGTGGCGCCCTCCTACGCGGTGCCGGATTCCGC